>NZ_ANOG01000596.1 GCF_000346295.1 Rhodopirellula maiorica SM1
TCTACGAGGCCTGTGCTGACCAAATAAACGAAGAACTAGGAAAATGGCTCGATTCATTCGGCGAGGATTTTTTCCCTACCGAAATCACAAGCCAAGAATAAATAGGTGACAAAATGCTGAAGATTTGCTTAGCAAGCGATCACCGTGGTGTTCATATCAAAGCAAAATTGATGCAATCCCTTGCAGCTGCCGGATTTGCCGTTAGCGATGAGGGAACCAATAGTGATACAGCCTGTGACTACCCTGACCTCGCCCGGCTAGTGGCCCAGAAAGTCAGCGACGGCGAAGCGGATCGAGGTATCTTGATTTGCGGGACGGGGATCGGCATGGCGATTACCGCTAACAAATTTTTGGGCGTCCGTGCCGCTTCGTGTTATGACGAAGTGCTGATTGAAATGAGTCGACGACACAACGATGTCAACGTGCTCTGTTTGCCAGGCGATTTGATTGGCGAACGTCCGATCGACGATCTCGTCCTGCTGTGGCTCAAGACCGAATTTGATGGCGGTCGTCATAACAAACGAGTCCAGAAAATTTGCTCGATCGAAAAAGCCAATCTTCGCTGTGATTCCGCTGCGGCGGAAACACCTGAACCCAGCTCGGGTTCTAAAGGACCGCAGCGCTGATGAATTGGTCCAATCTGATTGGTCACCAGCAAATCGAAGCTTGGTTTGCCAACGCGATCCGCAAAGGCCGATTGACGGGCAGCTTCCTGTTTGTCGGCCAACCGGGCGTGGGCAAGCGAACGACGGCCAATCTGCTGGCCCAAACGCTGCTGTGCGAACGAAACGATCCCGCCGAGATGAACCCCTGCGGTGATTGCGAAGGCTGTGTCCAAGTCGCTGCCAAAACGCATCCCGATGTCACGCGTGTGGGCAAACCGAGTGACAAGTCGTTCATTCCGTTGGAATTGCTGATCGGTCCGCCGGATGCGCGAATGCAAGAAGGATTTTGTCGCGATGTACGGCTGCGTCCGATGCGAGGCCGTCGGCGTGTGGCAATCATCGAAGACGCCGATTTTCTAAACGAAGAAGGGGCGAATTGTTTGCTGAAAACGCTCGAAGAGCCTTCGTCCAATGCGGTCATCTTGTTGATCGGGACCAGCGAACAGAGGCAACTGCCCACCATTCGATCACGCTGCCGTGTGATCCGATTTGGGTCACCTCGCGGTGAAAATGCCGTGCGATTGATGCGCGATGTCCACGCGATCGAAGCGTCCGACGAACAGATTGCCGATGCCGTCGAGATCGCCGGCGGTGATATGCACGTTGCAGTTCGTTTGTTGAGCGGGGAAGCCGATAAATTACGCGATGCACTGCGAAGCCAATTCGGCTCGAAAACCCCAGATCCAGTCGCACTGTGCCGGATCATCAATGCCCACGTCGAGCAGTCTGGCAAAGAAGCATCAAAACGGCGTGCGGCGATGCGGGACGTGTTTTCGTTTGCGGTTCAGCATTATCGCCAACAACTTCGACAGGCGTTTGACAATCGGTTGGCAACGCTGCACTCACTGAATCGACTCGACCGTTCGATTCGCGCGTTGCGAGAAGTCGATCGCAGTGCAAACCAAAGCACTTTGATCGAATGTTATTCCGCCGACATCTCGGCCGCCACGACGGGCGACCGAGGCGAAATCGGATAACGGCTTGTTGATTTTATCCAAGTTCAAATCGCAACGTTCAAACCGCAACGTTGAGCCATGGGCCGCAAGGCTAATGCCCTCTACTTTGGCACTAGCCGGATGGTTTTTATAGCGGAGCGGCGGGGGGCCGCCCGGTCTAAATCGAACGCTTCACTCGCTGCAACCGGGCGGCTCGCGCCGCACCGCTACGCAAAACCGGGCGGCCCCGCGCCGTGCCGCTACGCAAAGTAGATGACATTGGGCGTGGGGCACCGGGGCGCGCGTGGGACCCGGCCGCTGACCAGAACGTCCGGCTTAGGGTGACTCTAACAACTCGCATTCGTTCTTTTTTAAGGCCGGAGGCCGGTACAATTCATGCCGGTGGTGTTAACCACCGGTTTGGAATGCAGCAAATCCAAGGCCGGACGTTCTTTGACGCGTCGCGGCTCAATAAGTCAACTAGTCGATCACGGTGGTTGCCGCGTGCCACGCAGGCGGATCGCAAAACGATCAACGCAGACCACATGCTTTCTGAGCACGCGACAACACACCGGAGGCAACTTCACGCGCTCGTGCGGCGCCGTCGCGAAGCGTTTCGTGGACGTAGTCCAGGTTTGCTTCGAGTTCCTCGCGACGCGATCTCGCTTCGGCAAAGTAGGTTTCGCTTGCTTCGGCAACCGCCTTTTTGACATCGCCGTAACCGAACCCGCCTCGGCGATACATCGCTGCCATCGTTTCGACATCTTCGGGCGACGCGAACAGTCGGTACAGCTGGAACAAATGGTCGCCCTCGGGCTCTTTAGGATCTTCCATCGCCCGGCTGTCGGTGGTGATTCGCATGATTTGTTTGCGAATTTGTTTGACGTTACCAAACAGCGGCAGTGTGTTGTTGTAACTCTTGCTCATCTTTTCGCCATCGGTTCCAGGGACCTTGGCGCTATGGTCGAGCGTTTTGGCTTTAGGCAATTTAAAGGTTTCGCCAAACGTGTGGTTGAAACTGCCTGCCAAATCACGAGCGACTTCGATGTGTTGGATTTGATCCTGGCCCACGGGAACGACTTCGGAATCGTAGATCAAGATGTCGGCAGCCATCAGCACGGGATAGGTGAATAGCCCCGCGTCGGCGTTGAGCCCCTTCTCTTTTTTGTCTTTGTAGGCGTGGCACCGCTCGAGCAGTCCCATTGGCGTGCCGGTCATCAGCAACCAAGTCAACTCGCTGACCTCGGGGACTTGTGACTGGACAAACAGCGTCGCCTTTTTCGGGTCTAATCCGAGCGCCATCAGGTCGAGTGCCGCGTCGAGCGTGTATTGTTTCAGCGCTTTCGCGTCACGCACTGTGGTCAGCGCGTGCATGTCGGCGATGAAATAAAATCCATCGTTGTCTTCTTGCAGGTCGATATATTGACGAATCGCACCAAAAAAAATTGCCCCAGTGAGGTCGTCCGGTGGGTTGGATACCAGAGAGAACACGCATGCAAAAAAACCTTCAAGAAAACGATACGAGAGACAGAGCGACACACTGAAAACAAACTCAGTGTGCCGTCTTTATACGATGGACGTGATGATCCGTCGCGAGGTGATCCAAGATTGCTAAAAGGGGACTTCTCGGGAAACGCCACCAAAAAACTCTCGTTCCCAGGCTCCTGCCTGGGAACGCACCGCTTTGGAGGCTCCCGCCTCGTCTCTGCACGCTCGGCCGGCGGCAGCCCAATGCCATCTACTTTGGTAAACATTGGGGGACTCAAGTAGTGGGATTCGCCAGAATTCCCATCTTTGCTGTTGAAACACCAGGAACTCTGGCGAGTCCCACTACGAAAGTAGATGGCATTGGGCGGGAGCCTGCAATCCATCGGGTTCCCAGGCTGGAGCCCGGGAACCAGTGGTGGCGATCGCCGAGAAGTGTCCAAAAAAGTAGCCATCTAAGTCTGCGTCAGCTTGCCGCAGCCGATTCGGATGTCGACGACGCAGTACCCGCAATCGGTGCTTCGAGGACGCCGCGACAGCGTTGCCACATCAGCACGCCTTCGAGCACCATCCAAGCTTGCAGGCCTAGAATCCCAAATCCAAACAGCGTCAGTGTCCATTTTTCTTGCGGGATCCAGTTATAAACCAAGTCATACGTCATTCCCCATGCCGGCATGATCAACATGATGATCATCGGAATCGCCACAAACGCAAACGGCTTCGATCGTCGAGCGAGGTAGAAAACGGCGACCATCAGGGCCAATCCCGCCAGCAGTTGATTGGTCGCTCCGAACAGCGGCCACAACACCATCCCGCCTGTTCCTGGTTTGTCGCCAACCCCAAGCGCGATGACGGCGGCAACGACAACGGCGATCCCCGTCGCCGCGTATTTATTGGTCATCGGTTTGAGATGCACGCTTTCGCCCAGTTCTTGTAAGACATAACGCTGCAATCGTGTCGCGGTATCGAGCGTGGTTGCCGCAAAACTAGCGACAAGCACCGCCATGATCGCGACGGCTAATTTTAATGGCAGTCCGATGGTGGCCAAGAAATTAGCACCTCCGTCGATAAACGCGGCCAATTTCTGCGGCAATTTGTGGTCGGCCCAACCGCCCGGCGATCCATCGGCTTTCGTCGCCCGGTAATACATTTTCCAAGCCGCGTTGCCGGTCACGACGGTGCCATCGGCGGCCAACACGTTGGCGTATTCGCCGATTCCATTGACCTCGGTTCGTTCGACTCGCCCCATCCCGACTCCGGCACAACACGCCAAAATCACCAGCACCGCCAAGGCGCCTTCGAGCAACATCGCGCCATAACCAACCGCTTGCGCATCGGTTTCGCAATCGATTTGTTTGCTGGTCGTTCCGCTGCTGACCAAACAATGGAATCCGCTGCATGCACCACACGCGATTGTGATGAACAAGAAAGGCAGGATGGGGGGCGCATCAGCGGGGACATTCTCGGCCTTGGCAATCGCGGGAGCCGACGCCATCAAGTCGGCGTGTCCCGATACCGAGGCGACTCCTAATCCGATCACCAAAAGTGCCAGTGCCACATACAGTTGGTGGCTGTTGATGTAATCGCGAGGTTGCAGCAGTAACCAAACCGGCAGCACCGACGCGGCGAACGCATAGACCAACAAAATCAAGGTCCAAACGACCACGGGGGTGAAGAATCCGGTGCTGTTCTCGGGCAGTGAAATTGGCATGTAGTACGCGCCGAAGTAAACCGCACCGTACAGCATCAGCAATCCAAACACGCTAGGGCCGAGCAATCCGCCCCCTTTTTTGTAAACCCAAATTCCGATTCCGACCGCCACCGGCATCGCGATCCAAACGCTCAATACCGATTCGGGGTAGATCGCAAAGATAATGGCAATCACCAAGCCAAAGACCGCCAAGACGACCGACAACGCCAGTGCCAAAACGGCCAGGAACAGCACTTTCGCTCGCGGCGTGATCAACCGACCTGCGACTTCACCAATGGTTTGTCCTTTGTTGCGAAGCGAGATGACAAGCGCCGCCATATCGTGAACACCCCCGATCAAGATCGATCCCAACACGACCCACAACAGAGCCGGCAACCATCCCCAAAACACAGCCAACGCTGGGCCCACAATCGGACCGGTGCCCGCAATACTGGTGAAGTGATGTCCAAAAATTACCGAGCGACGCGTGGGGACAAAGTCGACATTGTCGCGAAGCTCGTGACTCGGCACGACCGCTTCGGGGCTCAACTGAAACAAACGCCGCGCCAACCAGCGGCCGTAGGTGTTGTAGGCGACGATGAAACCGATCATCGACGCCAAGGCCACAATCAAAGTGCTCATGGAAAATAACGATCTAAACAAAAGGTAGGGGGGAGCGAAAAACGCTTGGAATTTGAGGCTCGTCGGTGGCACGGTTCGTAACTCAGGGCACTGACGACGCTCGGAGGGATCTGTAAAACAGACTCGCACGGTTGACGGTGTTTCGTGTTCACCGTCATTCGTGTATACCGCCCGTAGTATAGGACGATTTTCACCCTATAATACCGTGGTCAACTCTCAAAATCTTTCCTTTAATGCAACCAAATCCGGGAGCCGCACAAGCGTGAGCGACAAAATAGAGAAGACAATTATCATTGGAAGTGGGCCTGCGGGATGGTCCGCAGCAATTTATGCAGCTCGCGCGAACCTGAATCCGGTCGTCTATGAAGGCACCGTGCGTCCGGAAATGATCCCATTGGGGCAGTTGGCGTTTACCACGGAAGTCGAAAATTACGCAGGTTTCCCAGCCGGAAACGTCCGCGCCTTCGTTGAATCCGCGGTCGACAAGGATCGTCACTGGAATTTGCCGATGCCGCCTGCGGGGCACGAAAAAGATGGCCAGCCGCATTATGCCGTCCAGGGCGTCGAGTTGATGGAGCTGATGAAGCAGCAAGCACTCAACTTCGGCACCCGAGTCGTCAGCGACGATATCGAAAGCGTCGACTTTTCCGGCGACGTCCATGTGCTGAAACCTGCCAATGGTGAACCGGTCAAAGCAAAAACGGTGATCATTGCCACGGGCGCGCGAGCCAATTACCTCGGCTTGGATACCGAAGAAGCTTACAAGAACAAAGGCGTCAGCGCCTGTGCGGTTTGTGACGGTGCGTTACCGATCTATCGCGCCAAACCGCTCGCGGTCGTCGGCGGGGGTGACTCGGCGGTCGAAGAAGCGACTTATCTTGCGAATCTGAAGAACGCCGCGACGATTTATATGATCGTTCGTCGTGACGAAATGCGGGCATCCAAAGTGATGCAGAATCGCGCGCTGAATCATCCAAAGATCGAAATGAAGTGGAACAGCGTTGTCGATGAAGTCTACGGCGACGAGAAAATTGTTACCGGAATCAAGCTGAAAAGCACGGTCGATGGCTCGATCAGCGATTTGCCTGTCGGTGGCATGTTCGTCGCGATTGGGCACACGCCGAACACCAAGTTTTTAAATGGTGCGGTCGAGACCAACAGCAGCGGTTATATTCGTTGGACAAAAACTTTTCGCACGAACACCACTGTGAAGGGCGTTTTTGCTGCAGGCGACGTCGCGGACGATTATTATCGACAAGCGATCACGTCTGCGGGGACCGGCTGTATGGCCGCCCTGGATGCCGAACGCTACCTCGCGGAACTCGAAGCGTAAACTGATTTATTTCGCCACCGTCGCAGGCTCTTTGTAGTGTGCGGTGGCGCGAAGGCGACGCTTCGTAATTGTGACGCTTCGTAATTGTGACGCTTCGTAATTGTGGCGTTTTGCAAAACAGTACGACGCAGCCGATCATCGCTGCGTCGGTCATTCCCCCTGCCGATTCTTCTCTTGCTTCTTCATCCCCACACCCACCTCTGCCCTAGAAAGTCTTGCCATGTCAGCAGCCGAAACCGAACAAACAACTCTTGGGAACGAAAAAGTTCAAGCCGACCGCGAGTTGCTTCGCCAGGCACAAGCGGATGGCAAGGTGCTGGGGGCTTATATTCGGTTATCGGGGCCCGGTTGGTTGCAAAGTGCGATCACGCTGGGCGGCGGTTCGTTGGCCGGATCGCTGTTTCTAGGTGTGCTTGGTGGCTACAGCATGCTGTGGTTGCAATTGGTTGCAATCGTACTGGGCGTCGTGATGTTATCGGCGATCAGCTACGTCACACTGAGCACCGGACGTCGTCCATTCGAGGCGATCAATAGCGAAATCAACCCGGCGCTTGGTTGGGGATGGATCGTGGCAACGATCATGGCCAACATGATTTTCTGTATGCCCCAGTTCAGTCTCTGTTACGACGCGTTGGATCGAAATCTATCGACGCTCGGTGGCGGCGATGGCTTGGGCGGCGGTGCGGCGACCAAATGGGGAATCACCATCGCATTGTTCTTGGCAGCCGGATTTGTTGTCTTGCTGAACACTCGGCAAGGCAAAGCGGCAAAGTTCTTTGACTTGTTCCTCAAAGCCTTGATCGGCATGGTGGTGATCTGCTTTGTCGGCGTTGCCGTGTTGCTGTTTAGCAGCGGCGAGCTCGATTTCAGCACAATTCTGGCCGGTTTTATTCCCGATCTGGGCCAGTTTGTTCATCCGGCGGGCGACCTGCACGGGTTGGTCGAAGGGTTGTCGCCTGAGGGAGAAGCATTTTGGACGCATCAATTGATGGGGACACAGCGGAGTGTAATGATCTCGGCGATTGCGACCGCGGTGGGGATCAACATGACCTTCTTACTGCCCTATTCGATGCTGGCTCGTGGTTGGGACAAACCCTTTCGCGGACTCGCTCGTTTTGACTTGTCCACAGGCATGGCGATCCCGTTTGTGTTGGTGACCAGCTGTGTTGTGATCGCCGCCGCGGCATCGTTTCATAACAAGATTGATCCACAATTGGCGTCAACCAACCTTGCCGAGATGGAGCAATCGCCGACGTTTGGTGCGGTCAAATCAAGCCTGCTTGCTCGCGTCGACGCCGAACTTGGCAATGCCGCAGCGACGACCGACGAAGCAACAAAATTAGAAATGGTTGCACAGTTGCCTGAAGAAGAAAAACGAATCGCATCGGCGCTGATCAAGCGTGACGCGTTTCAGTTGTCACGAACATTGGCACCGCTATTGGGCGGCAGCAAAGCGAAGCTCGTTTTCGGGCTCGGTGTGTTTGGGATGGGATTCTCGACAATCATTATCCTGATGTTGATCAATGGCTATGCGTTTCAAGAGTTGTGTGGCCGTCCCGGCAGCAGCGGAGTGTTCGTCACCGGTGTGTTGGTCGCTGGGATCTCAGGCGCCAGCTGGGTGTGGTTGTGGACTGACGATCAGACGCGATTTTGGCTGGCGATTTTTGCCAGTACGTTTGCAGTGATGTTGTTGCCGATTGCCTATATCACGTTCTTTTTGATGATGAACAGCCGGCGAATCCTAGGCGATGACAAACCGACCGGCGGCCGGATGGCGGCATGGAACGTGATGATGATTTTGGCAGTGGTTGGTGCCGTGGCGGCGGCTGGAACGGCGATGTACGACAAGGCGATGGACAAACAGAACCCGATCTCGTTTTATGTGGTGATTGGGATCTTGATCGTTTACTCGGCAGCGGTCGTGATCGGATTTGCCTTCCGAAAACCGTCCAAAACCGCTGCGGAACAATAAAGTAACTTGCGAAAAAGTAACTTGCGAATGTGGCGTTGCAGGAAAGAATGAGGGTTGGGCGTCGTGGACGAGGCAACGAGTTCATGACAAATAACGAGTCCATTGCGATAAACGAGTCCTTGGCAAAAAACGGGGACTCGTCGTCTCGTCCACTACCTGAAATGTTTGAATCGGACGCCACTTACCGCTCCCCTTTGTAAAAGCTTCAAATCAAAAGGATTGACGATGCAAGACAACTGGATTCGTGTCGCCGAGGCTCGCAAAGCCGAAGCGGCGGGCCGCGATTGTGAAGTTCGCGGCTGGGTTCGTACGCGTCGCGACAGCAAAGGGGGCTTTAGTTTCATCGAAGTCAACGATGGCAGTTGCCTTGGCAATATTCAAATCGTCGCCCCCGGAGAACTGGACAACTACGCCGACGAAGTTCAGAAATTGACGGCGGGTTGCAGCGTCGTGGTGGCCGGAAAACTAGTCGAGTCGCCTGCCAAAGGGCAAGCGACCGAGTTGCAGGCGACTTCGGTCCGAGTGCTTGGTTGGGCCGACCCCGAAAACTATCCGCTGCAGAAGAAACGTCACTCGTTTGAAAAGCTGCGTGAATGGTCGCATCTGCGAACTCGCACCAACACGCTCAGCGCGGTGATGCGGACGCGAAATCAAATCAGCCAATCAATTCACAATTTCTTTCACGAAAACGGCTTCTTTTACACTCACACGCCGATCATCACGGCAAGTGATTGCGAAGGTGCTGGCGAGATGTTTCGTGTCACGACGCTCGACTTGGACATGCTGGCGAAATCGGGCGGTCCGGTGAAATTCGAATACGACTTTTTCGAAAAACCGGCCTACTTGACCGTCAGCGGGCAACTGAACGGCGAAACCTACGCCACCGCACTCGGACGCATCTACACGTTTGGTCCGACATTCCGCGCCGAAAACAGCAATACCAGCCGGCATCTTGCCGAGTTTTGGATGGTGGAACCCGAAGCGGCCTTTTTCGATTTGGCCGATGACATGCGATTGGCCGAAGATTTTTTGAAGCGAATCTTTACTGATTGCTTGAATCATTGCGACGAGGATATGCAGTTCTTTAACCAGCGGATCCAGCCGGGCGTGATCGATCAGATTCGTTCGGTCGTCGAACGTCCATTCGCTCACATGACTTATACCGAAGCGATCAAGATTCTCGAAACGTGTGACGCAAAATTTGACTATCCGATTTCATGGGGCACGGACTTACAAGCCGAGCATGAACGCTATTTGACCGAAGAACATGTCAAAGGCCCGGTGATCCTGACCGATTATCCGTCGTCGATCAAACCGTTTTACATGCGAGTCAGCGACGATGGTAAAACAGTCGCGGCGATGGATGTACTGGTTCCAGGCGTGGGCGAGATCATCGGCGGCAGCCAACGCGAAGAACGGCTCGACGTGTTGACGTCGCGAATGGATGCAGCGGGGCTGAACCAAGAGGATTACTGGTGGTACATCGATTTGCGTCGCTTTGGCACCGTGCCGCACGCGGGCTTTGGATTAGGACTCGAACGAGCGGTGCAGTACGTCACCGGGATGTCCAACATTCGTGACGTGATTCCGTTCCCCCGCACCCCCGGCAATGCTGACTTCTAATGAGCACCGGCCGATTGGCACCGTCCCCGACCGGAGCTCAGCACTTAGGAAATGCTCGTACCTATTTGCTCGCCTACTGGTCCGCTCGCAGCACCGGCAAAAAATTAATCTTGCGAATCGAGGATATCGATTCGCCTCGTGTTAAACCGTGGGCGATCGGGCAAGCGATCGACGATTTGCAATGGTTAGGGATCGATTGGGACGAAGGCCCCGATGTCGGTGGTCCGCATTCGCCCTACATCCAAACCGAACGTCAAGCATTGTACGCCGATGCGCTCGAGCGATTGATCGCTGCGAATCGCGTCTTTCCTTGCAACTGTTCGCGGCAAGATATCGCCGAGGCGGGGTCGGCACCTCATTTCGAGCATGAAGGAAACATCTATCCCGGGACCTGCGCGAGTTGGCAGAACGGCGATCCACTTCCCGAGGCGGGGACGTTTTCTTGGCGGTTCCGCGTCAAAGATCATACGGTTTCGATCGACGATCTCGTGCTTGGAAAAAACAGCTGCAATCCGGCGGCACATCTCGGTGCGTTTCCGATCACGCAAAAGAATGGTAGCTACTCCTATCATCTGGCTTGTGTTGTCGACGATGCTGCGATGGGGGTGAGCGAGGTTGTCCGTGGCGACGATTTGCTGCCTAGTGCGTTTCGGCACATGGAACTCGCCGATGCACTCGGGCTGTCGCGGTCACAGTATGCTCATGTCCCGTTGATCAAAGGCCCTGATGGCCGTCGATTGGCCAAACGTCATGGTGACACGCGGTTGAGTCTGTATCGGGAACAAGGCGTTGATCCAGAAACCATCGTCGGCTGGGCCGCGCACACCGCAGGACTGACCGACGCCGCAACGCCACAGCCTGCCCGCGACATCATCCCGCTGTTTTCCTGGGCGAAAATCAATCGCAACGCGATCACCGTCCACGAGGAACAAACCACAGCCTGGATCCGCGATTGACACAGGAGCGAAATCAGCCAACGGCAGCAACACCTGACACCGAATCGCTGAAGCGGTCTTCGTTTTGTTCTCACTCTCGATCCTACTGCCATTCTTTGCTGGCTCACTCGGGGGCAAAGTGGTTGGGCCGACGTGAGCAAGTTTGAGAGCGACTCGCTTGTCGTTTAGTCAACCCAAACGACGTCTGACCCGAATGGCACTCCCTTTTGATTTAACAAGCGTAGAGGTTGGTCCCATTCGGCCATCACTTGATCCACCTTCTCGGTTCTGAATGCGACTGCGATAGTGTGTCCACCGGCAATATTGCTTCGGACCGGGTCGAATGCCGCGGCTTTCTCTCCCTCGGCATCTTTAATTCTGATTGTAGAAATCAGCGAATCGGTAACTTCGGTCAACACATCCGATTCGTCGATACGATCGGTGATTAACTCGCCAGACGCCGCTGAAGGTCGAACGAGCTGCAATCGGTTGATGACTTGAAGGGCATCGAGTGCAGAAATGCGTCCGTCGGCGTTGACATCGTAAAATCGCCCCGTCGATCCAACCGCTTCGCCTGAAGCACCGCCCTGGCGACCGAGTTGATTAATGACCATCAATGCATCCAACGATGTCGTTTCACCGTTGCCGTTGACATCCGTGCGCTGAATAATGTTCGTTCGCACCGTTTGCACGAGTGCACCAAAACCCGCGGATGATCCGATCCTGAAAATACGTCGGTCGACATCTCTGTTAAACATTAACGCGTATAGACTTCCCGCTTGAAGTCGCGCGGTCAACACGCCCTGACTGTCGACTGCTATTGGATTTAAGTTCTCATCAAACAATCCGACGTTTGGAACTCCATTTACGGCAACACTTGCAACATGACCTACCGAAAGAGTCGTATCGAAAACAGCTCCAAAGATTACGGTTGAACTAAAACCGTCTCCGGGAACAACCAATGGGCCCTCGACAAGTGGTGGGCTAAAGACTCGAGCGTTATCCGTTGGAATGGCTTCGTCGTCATCCACGATGGTTATTGTATTCGAGGACTGACTGCCGAGATCCGCCCCCGTGGGCGTTCCAAGTTCAAGAACAACGGTTTCAGCCAGTTCGACTTCCGCATCATCGATGATCGCCACGGAGAGGTTGCCGGACGTCGCACCTGCGGCAATCGTAATGGGGCTTGGTGTAATTGTGAAATCCCCACCAATCGCCGCCGTGCCAGAAACCGCGAATGGAATCGACACATCCGTATCACTTACCGCCGAAAGAGTTGCGGTTAGTGTGATATTGCCCGCATCTTCGTCGACGGTTTGGTTACTCGTCGAAATTGAAACGGTTGGCAGTGGGGGCGTGTCGGCCACACGAATGATGAGGTCACCGAAATCGGTGAGCGGTTCAAAAGCGAGCCCGCCTTTCCCGATAACGAGGACACCAGTAGAAGACTGAGGTGACTGAAATGGATCCACTGTGACCTTGTAGTCACCCGTCGCCGACGGAGCCGTCACATCAAATGTGCCAAGCGTCAACACAGGAGGAACCGAGACAGCGGCATTGATGGAGAAACTTACTAATAACACGCGATCCAAATCAAGGTTTAAATCAGTGTCGGAACCTGTAAAGATATTTGGATCGAGTTGCGACTGAAAATTGTCCAGCACGACGCTTGAGTCCGTTCCGTTAAAATCCATTCCAAAAGCGAACAGTGGGTCGTCGGCGGAAGTGACCTGAGCGGAAATGTTGATCTTTGTGTCAGGTGCAACCGTCAGCACCGTTATTCCATCTATCTCTTCGCGTTGAACCCCGATCGAATCAGACGGAACGAAGTCATACGCTGCCAGCAAGCGTCGATCTTCAAGCCGTTCGGTGAACAAACGACGTCGTGGATTTTTCCGGCGACGCTCTTGGTTTCGACGCGTCATCATGCGTATCCTCTCGTCGTATGCCGAATCCGTGAAATTGATCGCGAGCGAGCGGCCCTGTCGTGCGCCCCTGTGCAGTTCACGCCATCTATCTAATGCCCCATTTTAGCTCTTGTAACGAGTGTCTTGATACCTAATTCCAGAAACATTTGCGGTGGACAAAATTCAATGCTTTTCCGGTTTCTGCTTTGCTAACTGCTTGTTTTTAGGTCGTTTCTGAAGTCACAGGGTGAACTCGAGTCCAATGTGTCTGGCGATCGACTCGAACTAGGTTTCATGACCGTGGGGCGAACCACGTTTGACACCTAAGCGAAGGTTTTAATTTCGTCGTCACGGAGTGATTCATTCGGCATAACGACAAGCGGTCAAAAGATGTCAACGGTGTGACATCAACTAGTACGAAAGGGGACGACTATCGCATCGACTCCGTCTGTCAGCCAGGATCCGTTCAAAGGCCTCGTCAATCGACAAGCTTCCCTGTCAGGCCCACGCTCGCGAAGTGCAGAACCGCAGACCGTACAGTTCGTTTGGAATGGAGTGAGGGTAGCCGACGGGGGTGTGCAAAAACGGGTCGCGCTAACCGGGAATCTTAGCTTGGACATGCTGACGGTCAACGCAAGTGATGGCTTGCCATTGGACAGTCTCGCGAGATTCATTTTTTTCCACTAGGGCCGCCGCTGCCCGGATATGAAGCACCTGTATCCGAAACAGTGAAGCCAACGGGTGATTCCATCTAGATTGCAAGTCAACAAGGATCGAGCAGTGAAACGACTTTGGCCGACGACTCAAAGACATTTCGAACGTGGACCGACCGGTCGGGCAAGCAGATCATGGCGACTTCGAGATAATCGCCACGAAGTCGAGCTATCGGAAGCCAGACGCAATCCAGCACGTGATGCATCGGCTCGCATTGATGTCGTATTTCCGTAGCAAGTGCAAGAGGTGGGACCTGAACGTTTTTGGGTCTGTTCCGTCGACTGTGCGATACGTCGAACCGAGTGGATCTTTGCACGACTTCTAAGACCTTGCCGTCCTTTAGTCTACGAGGATTCAGCGCTGCTCTGGCGAATTCGCTGCCATGCTGGGCATTTTTCTGCGGCAAGCGATTGACGCTCAGTCCTTGTTTGACCGCCAAAATGCGGTGAAAACGCCGCTTCTTGTCGTCGGAGGTGTTTGCTGGACACCCTGACGGGCGGTGTCTATAATCTTCCGTTAGCCCCTCGGTTCCTGCCGCCATTCATGCCCAGAGCTTCCCGAATCCACGCAAATGCTCGCGTGGTACCTAAAACGAATCGGAACACCAGATTCTGACTGACGATTTATCAATCCCATTTGCTTGAGCACTTGTTTGATCATCGTATTCGAAAATATGCAGTGAGGATAATACCAGCGGATGTACATGCCGTTATCTCGAGCAATACAGGGTTGATCCAATATTTCTCAAATTCATTGATTTGCTTCCTGACGTAACGAAGGCAACCTATGTTTAGCCAGAAGTTCTTGAGTTCATCAAAGTCTCGAAAACGTATTGGATCGAAAAGGTCTGATCGAGTTACACGACGTCGCGACCGATGGAGGGCCTATCGCTTTGAGGCATTGGAAGCCCGCAACCTTTTGGCGACTTTGGTCACGGCAGATATTTCCGCGAACACCACTTGGACCGCGGCCGATAGCCCCTACATCTTGCAGAACAATATCTCGATAACAAACGGAGCTTCGCTGACAATCCAAGACGGTGTCCAAGTTCAAGCAACGAACAGCAATATCACGCTGAATGTTGGCACCGGTACCCAATCAGGAACCCTCAGTTCGGTATCGGCGACCGCGGGCGGAATCGATTTTGAAACCAACGTGGATGTTACCTCATCGGGTGTGGCGGCAATCACAAAAAGCGACTTCATTTCCGGCCAATTGCGTATCAATTCCGGTTCGAATGTTACGTTGATTGACAACACGTTTCACGGCGGTGCGGATCAGGCCACGGTCCCGGTGTGGATTGACCCATCGTTGACGGACAAGTTGGATGGCAACACGTTCACCACCGCGGGAACGTATATTGGGCTGTTCCACGGCACGATCTCGTCGCCACAAACGTGGAAGAAACTGACCAACGTCGATGGCTATCGTCTGTTGGATTTCAACACGAACTTTAATTTCGACGTCAACGACGACGTCATCGTCAATTCGACGTTGACGATTGAAGCGGGCAATACAATCACACGCAATAGCGGTCAAAACAGCATCATCGTCAACGGCACACTCAACGCGTCGGGAACGGCGGGGGCACCCGTGGGCATTGGGCTGGATGTGGTCGCCGCAGCAGGTTCGGCGGTCAATTTCCAACAAGTCGATTCGGGGATCGGGACACTCGATCTATCAGGTGCCGCGACGATCCAGAATACCGATTTTCTTGGTAGCTCTCGTCTTGTCGTCAACAACGGTTCCAATGTTACATTGACGGGCAACACGTTCCACGGCGGTGCGGATCAGAGCTCGGTGCCGGTATGGATTGACCCATCGTTGACGGGCAAGTTGGATGGCAACACGTTCACAACCACCGGAACGTACATTGGGCTGTTCCACGGCACGATCTCGTCGCCACAAACGTGGAAGAAACGGACCAACGTCGATGGCTATCGTCTGTTAGATTTCAACCAGAACTTTAATTTCGACGTCAACGACGACGTCATCGTCAATTCGACGTTGACGATTGAAGCGGGCAATACAATCACACGCAATAGCGGTCAAAACAGCATCATCGTCAACGGCACACTCAACGCGTCGGGAACGGTGGTGTCACCCGTTGGCATAGGGCTGGACGTGATCGCGGCAGCGGGCTCGCTAGTCAATTTCCAACAAGTCGATTCGGGGATCGGGATACTCGATCTATCAGGTGCCGCGACGATCCAGAATACCGATTTTCTTGGTAGCGCTCGTCTCGTCGTCAACGACGGTTCCAATGTTACTTTGACAGGCAACACGTTCCACGGCGGTGCGGATCAGGCTTCGATCCCGGTGTACATCGCCCCTTCGTTGACGGGCAAGTTGGATGGCAACACATTCACCACTGCGGGAACGTACGTAGGACTGCTGGGCGGCACCATCGCAACACCGCTGACTTGGAAAAAACTGAGGAACGTCGATGGCTATCGTCTGCTGGATTTCAATACGAACTTCAATGGCAATGTCAACGACGACGTCATCGTTAACTCGGCATTGACGATCGAAGCGGGTAACACGATTACACGCAATAGCGGTCAAAACACCATCATCGTCAACAGCACGCTCCAGACGGTGGCAAACCGTTTGGAGACGGAAGTGGTTTTCTCGCCAAAATCGACAGGAATTATCCGCGAAAATAGGATCGTCAGTGGTGCCACGATCAGGATCGATTCCGATTCGACTGCGTTGTTTCGAGACAACACGTTTCTTGGTCAGGGGGCGTCGACGGTAATCGGGACGGGCGACACATCCAAAACCATTGATTTGATGGGTAATTTTTGGGGCACGACCGATATTCCCACGATTGAATCTCGTATCCAAGACACCTCGGATCCAACCGTCGGTTCACGCCCCGACATTGACGTCAGCAACCCGGTCGCTTTGAACACCATCAGTGGCACCGTTTGGACGGAGCAAAGCGTCGATGGTATTTACGACTTCACCGAACCGGCCAGAGCAGGCGTCAGAGTCCGGTTGTTCGATGTAGGAAACGATGCGGCCATCGGTGGCGGAGATGACGTCCAAATCGGAGCTGATCAGTTCACCGACAGCGAGGGACGCTATGCGTTTGCGGGACTCGTACCAACCCGTCATTATTACGTCGAAGTTGTCAGACCGACCAACTACGGGTTTACCAGCCCTAATGTAGGGAACGACTTTGCCGATAGTGACGTGGACTCTCATGGACGCACCGCCGTCATTCAGTGGATCGGCGCATTCGATCCATCGTGGGATGTGGGGGTGTATACCAACGAGTTTGAAATTCAAGCCACGTCGGCTGTTTCATTCGAAAACAATAGTGGCACCACACCCTTCACGTTTACCGTTACACGCGACGGTCTACTGACTAGCAGCACCGCGGTGAATTACGCGGTTACCGGCAGCACGATCAATGGTGCTAATGCTGATGATTTCTCAGGCGGCTTTTTGCCGTCGGGCACCGTTACCTTCGCCGCTGGTGAGACAAGTCGATTGATCACGATCGATGTTCTTGGTGATACGACGGTCGAAAGTGATGAAGGTTTCATTGTCACACTCAACTCGCCAAACGACCCCGGCGTTATCAAAACAGCAACCGCCGCCGGCATGATTCGAAACGACGATATCGACGTGTCGATCGAAGCCACGTCGGCGGAAAAATTGGAAGGCAATACCGGAGACACATCGTTCACGTTTACCGTCACACGCAATGGGTTGACGAACATCAGTAGCACGGTGAATTACGCAGTGGAGGGCAGCGCGGTTAATGGAGCAACCGC
>NZ_ANOG01000597.1 GCF_000346295.1 Rhodopirellula maiorica SM1
ACGTTGGCTTTGCCGTCCAGAAACTCAATCGTCGCGACATCGCCCGCTGCATCGGTGACGAAGTAATGAACACGTTCGATGCTGGGGACCATCGGCGTCGGATAGATCTTCTCCAGACTGTCGATCACGTCGGATACTGACGCGGCGGTGTCGAGTTGATACTGCACCCACTGGACCACGTTTACTGAATGTTTGCCGGATTCGACCAGGGGGAACTCGGCTTGATGCAGTTGTAGCAGATCGACGGTCAATCCTTTTTCGTTCATTCCGGCAAACGGGATTTCGCGACCGAATTGCACGAAGGAGACGCTGCCGTAGCTGGACACCCATTTGGCAGGCTGGACTGGCGAAATTGCTTGCTTTTGAAGGCCTCGCGGATTCACTACCAGCAAACCTTCGCCGAACATCCAATCATGATTGCGAGCGACGACGATATGCCCCCCGAACGAAAATCGCATCACCGTACAGGCATCCGCGACGTTTCTCGCCCCCATCGATGGCATCCAGATAACGAGGGCAAGCAAGATCGAAGTTCGAATGTTCCATGATTTCATGGCTAAAACCTGATTGGCATTAGATAAGTGGGACGATGGCGTGACGCGTTTGTTAAACGCATTATGTCCGATACACTACAGGAATGAAACAAGAACCATCGCCTGGCCAAAATTCGGATCACGAAGAAGACACGGATCACGAGTCGCAGCGAAACCCGAGTCCCGCGTTGATCGCGACGGCCTATCACGAAGCAGGGCACGCTGTGATGGCGCTGTCGTTGGGTCGGCCAATCGATAAAGTCACGATTTCGCCCCGGCGGATGCAAGTCGAGGGAGTACGACTGGGGGCCTGCAAAATTCAAAAGGGACGGACCAAGTCGACTCGAGATTGGCTCGAGGACGAGGTGTTGATTCTGTTTGCAGGAATGGTCGCCGAAGCGATTATCACCGGCGAATACTGCGAATCGGGAGCCGCACAAGATCTGCGAACCGCTCGCCGACTGCTGCATACACGGCCTGGGACGCAACAGCAAATGGAGCGGATTGAACGACGCCTCGTCGACAAAACCGCCCATATTCTCAGCGACGAAGGGCATGCACAAGCGATCAAGCTGATTGCTCAAGAACTGCTTTCGAAAGTCACGATCAGCGGTCGGGCTGTTCGCCATTTTTTTAACATGGCCGTCAAGCAGCAAGATCGCTAACCCGGGAGTCTTACTCGACGTTGGACGTTTTTTGTAGCGTTGTGTATGCATCTCGTTACGGAAGCCGTCAACGGCTTGTTGACTAAATCGTTTAACAGTCAGCCGACAGGCGTACTCGCATCCGTTAGCGTATGCCAATCGGCTAACGGTTAAACGAAGCATTCTAAAGGCAAACCAATTCAACAAGCCGACAGGTCGGTCAGGTATTTTTCACTCCGTCTGATTTCTAGGTACAAAGCGTGAAAATCGAGTGGGCTCAAGATGCTAATGACACCCGCCAGTCCGCGAGCTAGAATCCGCGCCGAGTGCTTTGGCCGCGGCGAAATCGCAGGAAACCAGACTTGCGCGTGAAACACGTTTCGTTCGGCGGATTCGACGAAAGTTTCAACGGCTTCCGCGACGAGTCGCTTTATTCGCTGCGACAAAGCAATTGCTGACAAAATCGACAAAACATTTCATTGAGAAACCGGATGGCTACGAAAACGGAAAACGTGTTTGATATCGATGCTGCGACCAAAGCGATCGCAAAAGAGCTGTCATTGCCACTAAAACAGGTTCAGTCAGCGGTTGAATTGCTCGACGCTGGTAATACGATTCCTTTTATCGCTCGCTATCGCAAAGAGGCCACCGGCGGGCTTGACGAAATTGCCTTACGCGCGATCGAAGATGCCTTGGAAAAGGCGACGGCGCTTGCGGCTCGCAAAGTGACTGTTTTGAAAACGATTGACGAGCAAGGGTTGTTGACCGCTGCCCTTCGCAAACAGATCGAGGATTGCACCGACATGCAAACACTCGAAGCGATCTATTTGCCTTACAAACCAAAACGGCGTACCCGAGCAACCATCGCGCGAGAGCGTGGCCTTGGTCCGCTGGCCGATTTGCTGCTCAGCCAAAGCAAACTCGGCAAATCAAAAGACGATGTGCTAAAAGCATTCGTCAATGCGGCCAAAGAGGTTCCTGATACCGACACCGCACTGAAGGGTGCTCTGGATATCGTGGCCGAGCAGTGGTCCGAAGACGCGGACACGCGGACTTGGATGACGAAAAAAGCCTTCTCGCAAGGCCGGATCACTTCGTCGATCAAGCGAGGCAAGAAGGATCAAGCTGAAAAATTCGAACTGTACACCGACCACAACGAATCGGCAGCGAAGATCCCTGGCCACCGTTTGTTGGCGATGATGCGTGGCGAATCCGAAGGCGTATTGAAAGTCGGAATCCAGCTAGAAGATTCGCAGGTGGTCGCGGAATTGAAGCCGAAGCTCGTACCCAATCGCGATTTCGAGTTTCGTAACGAACTGCTGCAAACCGTCGATGATTGTTATCAGCGGTTGTTGATGCCCGCTACCGAATCGACCGTGATGCAAACGCTTAAGGAAAAGGCGGACGAGGAAGCGATCGCAGTGTTTGGCAAAAACCTGCGTGAATTGCTGATGAGTGCACCGGCCGGTCCGCGAGTAACGATTGGCATCGACCCCGGTTTTCGCACCGGTTGCAAAGTCGCGGTGGTCGATGGAACCGGAAAATTTTTGACCAACACCACCATCTATCCGACGCCACCCAAAAACGATACTGCTGCCGCAGGAAAATCGTTGTTGGCGCTAATCCAAAAGTACAACGTCGAGCTGATTGCGATCGGCAACGGCACGGCGTCGCGGGAAACCGACTCCTTTGTCGGTGATCTGATTCGCCAACACAAACTGGATGTCACCAAAGTGATGGTCAGCGAAGCGGGGGCATCGATCTATTCGGCGAGCGAATTGGCGTCAAAGGAATTCCCCGATTTGGACATCACAGTGCGCGGTGCGATTAGCATCGCGCGTCGCTTGCAAGATCCGCTTGCCGAGTTGGTGAAATCCGATCCGAAATCAATTGGCGTAGGCCAGTATCAGCACGATGTTAACCAAACCCAGCTTCGAAAATGTCTCGATCGAACGGTCGAATCCTGCGTGAATAGCGTCGGCGTGGACTTGAATATGGCGAGTGTTCCGCTGCTTTCCTATGTTGCGGGAATTGGCCCCAAGTTGGCTGAGAACATCGTCGAGTATCGCAACACGAACGGTCGCTTTGGCAATCGCAAGCAGTTAAGCAAAGTGCCAAAGTTGGGGAAGAAGGCGTTCGAGCAAGCGGCGGGATTTTTGCGTATTCGCGGCGGCGATGAACCACTGGATAATTCCGCCGTCCATCCGGAAAGCTACGTGCTGGTCAGTCAGATGGCAAAGAAGCTGGGGACCGACTCTCGTTCGCTGGTCGGTAATGCAACGCTGAGCCAGAAATTGAAGCCAAACGAATTCGTCAGCGACCAATTTGGTCTGCCCACGGTGGCCGATATCATTTCGGAGTTGGCGAAACCGGGCCGCGACCCTCGCAGCGAATTTCGCGCGGTGAAATTTGATGACAGCGTGAACTGCATGGAGGACCTAAAGCCCGGCATGGTACTCGAAGGCGTGATCACCAACGTCACTCATTTTGGCGCGTTCATCGACATCGGCGTGCACCAAGACGGGCTGATTCACATTTCGCAGCTCGCCAACACGTTTGTGCAAGATCCCAACGAGGTCGTGGCGGTCGGGGATGTCACTAAGGTCAAAGTGCTGGAGATTGATCTGCCCCGCAAGCGCATCTCGGTGACGCGCAAGTTTTAGCTTTTCTTTGCATCGCTCGTCCCCCGGCTCCTGCCTGGGGACGCACTGCACCGAAGGCTCCTGCCTCCTTTCTTCCTGCCCCGCTCGGCAAGCAGGAGCCTGCAATGCATCGGGTTACCAGACGGGAGCCTGGGAACCAGTGCTTGCTACCGCCCTGCGTCATCACATAACAATGGATCGAGTCTTTTACGGACTTCGGCTTCGCTAACGCCGGCGATCGCCACTGTTTTGCGCCGCGACGTGGACCCGCGGACCACTTCGACATTGGACTTGGCCACGCCGAAGATGGTTGCGATCGATTTCTCGACCGCCTTGTTCGCTTTTCCTTTATCGGCTGGCGCGGTTACCGAGACACGGAGCGCCGAATCGTGACAGCCTCCGATCGAAGCCTGTTTTGCTTTGGGCGTAACATGCACATCGATCGTGCAATGGTCGCCGTGTTGTTTGATTCCGATCACAGCCTATTCTCCGACGCGTGCATTCGGCATCCGGATTACCAGGCCAGGAATCGCTTGAGCAGTTCGATCCCCGGCTGCGTCAGGAAGCTTTCGGGGTGAAACTGCCACCCTTCGAGTTTGTATTCTTTGTGCCGCACTCCCATGATCTGTCGCTTGCCTCCGGTGTCAGTCCATGCACTTGCGATCAGTTCATCCGGCAAACTCGAGGGCTCGATCACCAAGCTGTGGTAACGTGTTGCAACAAAGGGGTTCTCGACGCCTTTGAAAAGTCCCTCGTCGTCATGAAAGATTTTGTCCGTCTTACCGTGCATCAATTCCGGTGCGCGAACGATCTCGCCCCCATAGGCTTGGCCGATCGATTGATGGCCGAGACAGACACCCAGTAACGGTACTTTTCCAGCAAACTGTTTCACACATTCGACACTGACCCCTGCTTCGTTGGGCGTGCAAGGCCCCGGTGAGATTAGCACGCGCGATGGCGACAAGTCTTGTAATTGATCGATCGAAAGTTCGTCGTTGCGGAACACACGAACATCGATCGCAGCATCGATCTCACCAAGCCTCTGGACCAGGTTGTAAGTGAATGAATCGTAATTGTCGATGACGATAACCATGGTACAGAGAACACTTGGTGCAAGAATGAAAGGGGCAAATTCGCAGGACGTGGGAAGCTCAGAAACGCCGAATTGTCAATGGGAAATTAAGGCTCGAAACAAAAAGAATATTCTTTGTGGTCATCCACGTAAACGCTCTTTGGTTGGAAACACTGTACAGCGTATAATGAGCATGACACGACAACGCTGGGCGAGTGGAAATACGGCGAAACGCGATTCACACGTATCGACAGACGTTAGTGGCATAAGACCGAGCAGAGCAAAGTCGGCGATATCTTACTGAAAATTTTTTTCATTGAGTATCAACGAGCTCGAACATTCTGTCTTGACAACAAATTTATTTACTCGCGTTCTTCTTCATAGATAAATTCTCATGCTTTCGGTTCGCCCCAAAGTCGCCGAATTGGCGTTTCACGTGTTCAGTCGCTCGCTGCACCCCGAGCTCTACGCTCTGCATCAACGACGTCGTGTCGAGCGTACGGACTACGAGGTCCAGGTCGACATCACTAATTGCGGTCACGTCGTCACTTGGCGAGGCGCCGGGATGACGATTTGCGAAGTCGCCACAAGCGCCCAACAACCGCTTCCCAAACGCCGCTGCCTGCTATCACGCCCCCTGAAGGGGAGCCGCACCGAGCGAGCGGAGTGCCGTGGGGGTGTCCAATACAAGACCCATTTCCAGTTGGAACCGGTGTCTCCGGACATGTTTTGGATGGTCCAACAACAATTGGGCACCGGGCAAACCGAGGGATTGCTGCACCGATTTGACGCCAGCGGCCGGATGGCATTGGGCGCTCTGAGCTACGTCAACGTCGAAACGCGTCGCAAGAGCGTACTAATTCAAGCCATTCATACCTTCCCCGACGATTATGCTATCGTCAAAGTCGAATCGCTCTTTTCGATCGGCGATAACGCTAAATAACGAGTTCACACTTCCGTGATTTCTAACGGCTGTTGGTTGGACGCAGCCACTCGCGAGAAAATAGTCGCAGTGGTCGATGTGAAATCGGGGTTTGCTGTGCACGCGATCGCCGGCAACCGGCAAGCTTACCAACCGATAGCAATTGGCGGGCAGACTGCCGGAGACCCGTTCACGCTAGTTGCCCACTACCGCCGTCGGGGAATTCGATCACTGTACATTGCCGATTTGGACTCGATCGTTCTCGGACAGCCGCAAATCGAGTTGCTCGAGCGTCTGATTCGTGCTCACAGCGATCTCGACGAAATCCTTATCGACATCGGGTTGCCCGAGTTAGAGACCGTGGCGTCGTGGTTAGAATTTGTTCAAAAGAATCGCAATGTGGTTGTGATCGTGGCGAGCGAGTGTGCCCCCCGCGCCGCATCGCTGCAACATTTCAAAGGATCGCTGGATTTTTCCCAGGTTGCACTTGGAATGGATTATCGCCAAGGGAATTTTCTAGGCGGCGATGATTCCGAAAGTGATTGGATGAATCACGCACAACAGCTGCGGATCGAGCGAGTGGTGGCCCTCGATGTCGCGGCGGTGGGAACATCACGTGGTCCTTCGATTGCCGGGACTTGCTCGCGAATTCGACGCCATTTGCCCGATGTCAAACTTTATTCGGGCGGTGGTATCCGAGACGACTCGGACGTTAAGCTATTGCTCGACGCCGGCTGCGATCACTGTCTCGTCGCCACCGCGTTGTTGGATCCGTAGCGATGTCACGATGTCGCCCGACGTCTCCGACGTCGGATATTCTTCGACGCCTGATATTCACGGACGTCGGAGACGTCCGGCGACCATGTTCTGAATTTCGTTTTATTAAATGAGCCGATCATGCTTTCCTCATCCTTGCGACGCACGGTATTTGCCACAGGACTGTTGATCGTGACGTTGGGGGTTTCGATTGCACAGCCCCCCTTCGATCCGACGTCCACTCCGCCCGAGGAAACCACGCCTACGGAAACGACGGCCGAGCCGAGTCCGACGCCAAACCCGATTGAATCGAAAATCCGCAGTGCCTTGAAAGGGGCCCCCGAAGGCGTCAATTCGTCCGATCCGCTGTTGGACGACGTGCTTGGGATCATTAAATCACGCGGCAGCATCTTGGACGGCTCTTCGCTTGACCCGGCACTGGAAACCCCTGCGGCAACAGCGGGGATTGATCGAGACGCCAACGCCCGTGCGGCGGAGTCGCTGTTGCGTTCGGCCCGTCTGCTGAGCGAAATCGAGCCCCGAGATTCGGCACGAACCGAACTTGTGGCAAAGATGAGGCATGAAGCGTGGCGTTTGCTCGGTGAATATGCCCCTGCGACAAAACAATAGCGGCGATTTTTGCGTATCATGGATTGGCTCGCTCACAGTGTGGCCGATCAGCCTCCCTCCTCATCCGCTCTTTCGTTCCCCACGTCAATTTTGTCCAAAACATCCCTCCGCCCCAAAACAGACCCGTCCGATATTGCCGTTTGCAATCGGTGGATTGATCCTACTGCTGGGCGGGGGTGTGTTTGCCGATTATTGGTCTGCAAAACCAGCGGGAATCGAAGCTCAATATGTCGGTCGCACCGCGTGCATTGATTGTCACCGCGACCAAGCCGAAGCGTTCAAAGGATCGCATCACGATTTAGCGATGGATGTGGCCACCGAGGAAACCGTGCTCGGCGATTTTAACGACGTGACGTTCGAGCACGATGGCTTGGTCAACCGCATGTACCGCGATGGCGAGCGGTTCATGGTCTACACCGAAGGCCCCAGCGGTGAAATGGAAGATTTCCCGGTCAAGTACGTCTTCGGTGTCACGCCGCTACAGCAATACATGGTCGAATTCGATCGCAGCGACGACATGTCCGAAGATGAGTTGTCGCGTTTGCAGGTGCTGA
>NZ_ANOG01000598.1 GCF_000346295.1 Rhodopirellula maiorica SM1
GGCGACGCTATCAAACTGCTGAGTCGCCTTGCGAAGCCTTGCTGAATATCTGCCCACAATCCGTGGACATTCCAGTGCATCGCTTGCTGAATCGTGACCGGGTCGTTGGCAAACCGATGGACTTCGGCCAGTTGCATCCGATCATTTTGAAGCGATCCCGCGATCACGCGTCCGCTCGAAGCACCTAAATCTACTGCCAAATGGACCGGAACCGAACTCATCGTATGAAATTCCTCGTGTTATCGTCGGGTAATCAGGAAAGGTCGCAGATGATAGCAGGATATTGGGCGACTGCCGCCCTTGGTAAGGCGGTAACGGGACCTATTCCGGGTAACTGTGTTCGCGGTGCTGCGATGTTTGGCGGTCGTGAAAGCAGGGAAGGTCGGGGGGATTGCTGCATGCCCGCTTCGGGACACTGAGTTTCCAGGGGGTGGGGATATTTTGTTCACCGACCTGGCCACGCATATTCTGTGGGGGGGAATCAGCCATTTTTTTGCAACTGGACAGATCGATTTGCAAGCGAAAAATAACCCGAATGGCGGTTGCAAAATGCGGCCTCAAAAATGCATTCGATTGACACAAACTTTTTTAACTGCCGCAAGCGGAACACTTTATGTCGCGAGGGGCTGTTCCCGGAAAACGAATTTGAGAAAACTGTGGTTGACCCGCCACCTGCAAAACGTAATCTAACGGTGTCGCCACATCACTCATCCGCCATATTTCAGAGGCGGAATCCAGGAAGATGTGTACGATCGTCAACTGATGCTAAGTTGTTGATTTGATTAGAGTTATCAAAGGGATCGTGAAGGTTGTGTTATCACAGCGTTACTCGTCCTGCTTAATATTGCGCTAGCAATGGATTGTGCCTAAATTGCGTCTTCCGCGAGTTCGCCTCGCGTGGGGTTTACGCGGTCAGCTTGCGGCCACGGGCTGATACACGTCGATTAGTCGACTGACATTTGTCGATCGATTTATCACGGACCTCACGGGCCGGGTACACGGAGTACCCGGCCGCGAACGCTCGCGAGATGCAGTCTTCTTTCGCGCAAGCCACACAGCTTCACCCTCCCCTTGGGAGGGTCGGCCGCTGAAAGCGTCGGGGAGGGCTGGTGACTT
>NZ_ANOG01000599.1 GCF_000346295.1 Rhodopirellula maiorica SM1
CGGTGATTGTGTAGCGTCCTCGGATGCGTCTGCCTTCGCGAACCCCGATCTGTTCTGCGGTCGCCACCACAGCAACGTCTTTCCATATACCGCCGATGCGGCGCAGTCCATCAACGATCTCATGAAGTTCTCGACGAGCACGGATCGTAGCCTGAGTGATCGCGTCGGCATCAAATGCCGAGACGCCATATTCATGATTGGTCATGATAGAATAAATACCGCTGTGCAAATGTCGCAGAGTCGGACCTCGATACGAAGGCGTGATTCCGTTGTCTTCCATTAATTTCAGCAACAACGGTTTGGCCGAGGAGGCGGTTTCGCGAATGTACGGCCGAGCGGCATCGGCATCGATTCCCGTCAACAACGCCAACATCGACATCGGTTGACATTCACATTGACTGCCAACTCCGACGTCAAAACCACATCCCGCGTGAGCCGCCAAATCACCGTCGCCGCTGCAGTCCACAAAGCGATCGGCAAGCCAGGCTTCGCGCCCCGACTTGGATTCCGTCAACACCGCGACCACTTGGTTGTCCGAGTTCGTGACGGCGCCGACCAATCGTGTATGCAGCCGAATCTTCACTCCGGCATCGACGCACAGCTCTTCGAGAACCAGTTTGGCAATTTCGGGATCGTAGACGGTGCCGTTTGAATCGAGTGCAACCTTGCTACCACGCGTTGCAAACGCATCAAGCAGTTCGTCCATGATGCCCGACTTATTTTCGGCATCCAAGATCTTAGTCAGCAAACCGGCGGTCCAAACACCGCCCAAACATCCAGCGACCTCGATCAGTTGCACCGACGCGCCTGCTCGCGCCGCAGCCACAGCCGCGGCAATTCCTGCTGGCCCGCCGCCACAGATCAGGACTTCGGATTTTCCGGCCACCGGAATCGCCCGCTGTTGTTCCATCAACCGCTGGCCGTCCGGCGACAGTTCGCCACGTGTTTGCAGCACATCGCCGCTGACAGGATTCGCCACTCGCGTGGCCTCATCCCCGAACGCCACGGCGGTGTCTGGAGACGTCAATGACGCGGAAACCACTAGACCCCCGGCGGCAGATTGCATGAACAAACGTCGTGACGAAGATTTCGGATTCATATCGCGTTCCAAAGTGGGATGACCATGCATTCTGTCGGCAGCACTTCCATTGCCGAAGTTTCAAACTACTAAAATTCGCGGGTCCAGTCCCCCCGCAGCTGCTGTATAGACTAATCGATTGGCGATGGCAAATGTCATGATGCCTGTCAATCTGTTCTGGAGACGGACGACTCGTCCGTATTCCTCTACGCAGATCAGCTAAGCAGGAGTTTTTTCGAAAATTAGCCGTTTTGGCAAACGCTGTGAAGCATTTTTCTTGACCCGAAGCCGTGAGCTTTGAAGTTGCGTTTTTGTTTTGAGGGGCAACGCCCTGGAAGTTTACCTAGCCCAGCCCATCGGGCTGGGGGGGAAGAAAATCAATGAACCGTAGGGCCAACGGTCCGGTCGTTTGTTCGGATCCAATGACGCGTCCAGGCACCTGACAATTGGCCGGACCGTTGGCCCTTCGGTTCGTATGAATCGATTAACCCGGCCCGCTGGGCCGGGCTAGGCAAATTGATGGGCCTTTGGCCCGGACCACAAAGAACAACGCAACCTACCTGCTTAGTCTGGCGTCATCTAACTCGCCGAAACGCTGTGGTCTTCATACTCCGCCAACAGTTTCCAGCACATCCATTGCATGCGGGGCAGGTGAAAGGGACCTTTCCATAATCCGCCCTTCAGTTCCGAGCTGACGCTTCCGTCGCGGTGCAAGTAGCCAAACCATTCGCCGTGCTGAGGATCTGGGAAGTGCGAAAAAGCCCAGTCATGGATCAGACGGTGCCACTGCAAATATTTGGCGTCCTGCGTTGTCGTGTAAGCCATCAACGTGGCAATCATCGTCTCACACTGCGGCCACCAGAACTTCATGTCGTGCCAATACTCTTGCACGGGCTTCCCGTCGACATCGACGAAATACAAGATACCGCCGTGCAATCGATCCCAACCCCGCTGCCACATCCAATCCAGCATCTGACATCCGGTGCGAATCAGCTCCGCGTCACCTCGCCATTTGCCCTCGCGCATGATAAACCAAGCCGCTTCGATCGCGTGGCCTGGATTGAGCAGACGCCCATCGAAGTGGTCAAGCCGCGCCCCGGATGCGTCCACGGTTTCCATCACACAACCGATATCGCTGTGTATATGATAACGCTGGATGTCATCGATGAAGCGATCAATCCATACATTGGCGGCTTCCAGCCCAATCGATTCGCGAAGTTCTTGCGCCGTCGCAATTGCGATCATTGGAAACCCGATGCTTCGCGTCGCTCGCGTCTCGGTGAACTTTGATTCGTCCGCTGGCGGATTCAGGTTGTGATCGACAAATCGCTCGAAAGTCTGCTTCGCCCTTTCAGCAAAATGGGATTCGCCCGATGCCTTGGCAAGTTCGCCAAACGCGATTGCAGCAAAACTTTCCGAAAAGGCATACCGTCGCTTCCGGATCGGTTTTCCTTCACGCGTGACGTGAAACCACATTCGGCCATCCGACGGATCGAAACAGTGCTGTTCAATGAACCTGGCGCCGTGTTGTGCCAGTTCAAGCCATTCCTCGCAAGGCTCGACATTGTTGTAGAGTTTGCCGAGCAACCAAGTGAATCGGCACTGTTGCCAAACGCCTTTGTCAGTATCAATCACCGCTGCGTCGCGATCGAGCGACGTCATAAAACCACCAAACTCGCGATCCACACAATGTTTGATCCAAAATGGCAATGTGTCGTGCAGCAGCCCGTCGCGGTAGGTCGCGATCAGTGAATCGATCTGTTTCAAGGCGCGGTCTCCTGGCGCGCGACCGGTTCCATCGCGTCAATGGTCAGTCCTTCAACTTGGCTGTGATTGGATGAACTCAATCGACTTGCGATGTAGCCCACGACGACGCAGGTACCAATACCACTGGCGGTATACAAATACCCGTTGATCGCGGTGAATTTCCAGAGATAGAACATCATGCCGCCGCCAAACACGGCACCGGTCAAGGCACCCGTTGCGTTCGCTCGGTGGGACAGGGCACCGAGGATGAACAGTCCGCCAAGCACCCCCATGAACAGACCAATGACCATGATAAAGGTGTCAAACAGCGACTTGATTTCTGGATTGACAAAAATCAGTGCCAGAAGAGTTCCGATCACACCGAGCGTGAATGTCCATGCCCGTGCGGCATTCAGATATCCCTTCTCGGATTTGCAGAGATTCAATGGACGCATAAAAATCCGTCACAATCGTGGTGGCGGTCGAATTCATACTGGTCGACACCGTGGACTGCGCCGCTGCAAAAACGCCGGCAACAATCAAACCCGCGATCCCAATGGGCATTTCACGGGCAATGAACAGCGGGAATACTTGATCCGTCGTGATCGAGGGATCAAGTTTTTCGGGGTGAGAGCGATAGAATGCATACAAGGCAGTACCAATCCCGAAAAACAAAATCGTTGCGGGAATGGTCAGCACCGCATTGAACCAAATCGAGCGAGCTGCCAACTTCGGAGTGGCTGTCGTCATGTATCGCTGGACGACTGCTTGGTCCGCGGTGTACGAAGAGAGATTCTGAGCAATCGAACCGATGATGATCACCCACAACGCGATCTGCGATCGGGTGGGATCCCAGTGCCAATTGGCAATCTTAAACTTGTCTGCTTCCCATGCGGTTGTAACAAAACCGGCTGCGCCGTCGTCGACACCGGACACCAGAAGGATGATCGCCAGTACGGCACCGCCCATCAACACAAAGGTTTGAATCGTATCGGTCCAAATCACCGCTTCGATCCCGCCCATCGTGCAGTACGCAATACTCAATGCGCCCATCAACAATACCGATTGCGCCGGAGTAATCGGTGTCGCGACCGCCAAGGCCAATCCAGTCAACGACATCACAACTGCCATCCGAAAGACGTGGAAGAGCGTGAAACTGATGCTTCCGAACAAACGGACACTACGGCTGAATCGCTTTTCGAGATATTCGTAGGCACTGGTGGCATCAATCCGCCGAAAAAAAGGCATCGCGACGTAGACGGCAACCACCGCCACGACGGGAATCATGAAGTTGCCAATCGAGTAGACCCAATCTTGCGCAAACGCCTTCGATGGGATTCCGGTAAACGTCAACGAGCTGAGCATGGTCGCAAAAATGCTGCAGCCCGCCGCCCACCATGGGATCGATTGACCACCACGAAAGTAGTCGTCGGTATTTCGATTCTTGTTGGTAAAGTAAACACCGACGCCGAGCATCGCGGCCAAATAGCTAAACAGCACGATATAGTTGACACTTCCGAATCCTCGGTCCGCCCGATTCAGCGTGACACGATAGACGTTGGCAGACCGCACGCGAGGACGAACTTCGCCGCTGGGAACAATGATCGCTTCGCCCCATTTCACAGCAGTCGTGGTGACATGATTCGCCGGCATCTCGCCCGCTTCGACCCAAGTATCGGTAATCGTGTGGTAGGCCAACGCAGTTTTAGGAAATCCGGGATGTTTATCTTTAAGCTCATCGCTTTTTTCAAACAGAGTTCCATCGGCTCCGCCCAGCACGAAAAGATGACTCTGCCCATACGCTGCTGCTGTGCCTGCCATGACGCCGCGAGGCACATCGGCACGTTTGCGCCACGCCATTGTCGCCGGAGTGTATTCCCAGACATCGCGGAGAAAGTGGGGTTGGCCCTGGTCAAGGTTTCGGCCACTGATCACGTAAACGCAATCGTTGTAGCCATTGTGTTGGTGAACGGTCAGATTAAAAGCACGTCGCGGACCGGGACAAGGCGTCAGTTCTTGCCACAGGAACGCCGACGGATCTCCTTGTTTGCTGAGATCCAGCGACCACAGATTTGACATCGCCGAATCAAGCGTCGCGTCGCTTTGTCCTCCCGCGACATAGATTGTTTGACCGATGATCGTCGCTGCCGCATAGGCACACGGCTTGGGTAACGAGGGATAAGCATGCTGCCGAATCGTTTCGGTTTCCGCGTCCCACATCAACACAAAGACTTGTTCAAAAGTCTGTTTCGCGTCATTGCCGCCGATGCAAACGACCCCGTCATCGGTGGAAACCGAGGCTCCGTAGGCCATGGGTTTGGCTAACCTGCCAGCGCGTTTCCATTTCAATTTGCCTCCGTCATTGACCAGCACATTGATTGAATCGTGCCAGACTTTCTCGGTTTCCCAAACAGGTTGCGGAAAGTTCGCCCCGCCAGCAACGATCAGCGCATCGTTATGAACTCCGGCAAACGGACCGGCTAGACCAAGTTTTTCGGGAATTGGTGGCAACGACTCCCAACTCATCCGCGGTGATGCGTCGGCCGCCACCGCAGCAACATTGGGGCTGGCTATCATCCCCATGATTAGCATCGTGATCCAAACGCCCCACCGGACGCCATGCTTGATGATCGAAGGGTTGTAATTGGATTGGGATGCGATCGCCTTCACCGTGATGCTTTTTGTATCGGGGATGCTTTGTGTATCGGGGGATGATGCAAAGTGCTCGGCAAACGCAAACTGCTGAGATTACGTGGCGGAACGCCAACCATCAGGAACATTCGCCACTCCACTTGCCGAGCACTGGCCTCACTTGGCCAGCGGTTCGAGTTGCGACCACTCAAAAAATCCGATCGCGTCGAGTGAGGCTTTTAGTTTTTCCATTGCGTTTGAATCTAACCGGGCTTGGGGCAACCGGCATCCGCCGACGTGCAAACCTCGCATTGTTAACACGGCTTTCATCGCTGCATGAAACGGAAAATGGTTCAGCGTCCGGATCATCTGGATCGACTGCGATTGAAAGCGTCTTGCTTCGACAAGATTGCCTGTTTCAAAAGCGTCGATCAAACGGCGGTACAGGGGAGCGGCGATGTTATAGGTGCTGCCGATTGCAGCACGTGCTCCGGTAGCCAACGCGCCAAGTAACATTTCGTCGCAGCCCCAAACGACGTCGAATCTTCCGCTTTCCATTTCGAGGCAGTGCTGAAATTCGAACAGTTTGCTGTCCGTGTATTTCAAACCGGCAAGATTGCTAATTTGATCACCGCCGTACTTCATGAATTCCGCTACATCGACCGCTGATCCGGTCAATACGGGAATGTGGTAATAGTAGAAGGGAAGTTGGGGAGCGCCGCCGGCGATCTCCGTCATACATTCTGCCAAGGTTTTCGCATCGCGAACAGGAAAGTACGAGGGACAGGTAGCCGAGATCGCAGCCGCCCCAATTTCCGCAGCATGCTCGGCGAGCATTCTAGCTTCGCGAACACTGTTGTGACCGACTTGCACGATCACCGGGACACGGCCCGCGACCGCTTGAACATACGCCTGCGTGACACGGCGACGTTCGTCGCTGGTCAGCGACATCCCCTCGCCTGTGCTGCCACACACATACAGCCCCGAAACGCCTTGCGAAAGTAGGTGCTCAACCATTGCCGGAATCACATCGGGATTGATTTCGGCAGCGTCGTTCAACGGCGTATAAGTGGCAGCGACGAGTCCATCGAGCGGAGAATGGTTCATGGCAGACAGTTGTCCGGAGTGTGTGGAGGAGGAAACTAGGTGATTTACCGACTTAACAATCGTCGGATATTGCGACCATGGTGACAAAGATTTTCATGGGTCACGCGGATGCAAAGTCAGACCAACGCCGCGGAGGTTAAGGTTGCTCTATTCCCAACGTCGACGGAGCAAGCGAGATAAAACGAATCGCCTGGTAACCGTCCCGTTCAAACAGCAATCCGACATCACCATCCGCCATTTTGGTAAGGCAGGAATAAGCAAACCCGCCACGATACACAACAAAGGAGTGGGGCCATGATTGACCATCGTCTTCGCTGATGCGAATCGTGCCGTTTCGCCGACCCGATTGCGACGCCGGGTTCGAAAACAACAGGCGACTGCCCCCCGTATCCTTCCACGAATACCGCAAAATCGATGCTTGGCATACCGGGTCGATCAGATTGCGGTCCTCCGCCAGCGGCGTCCAGCTCTGTCCGCCGTCGCTGCTGATCGCCGTTTTTCGATATTTCGTGCCACCGGCGCCCTGAGTACGAGCATTCAGCATCACTCGACCGTCGGCCAGTTCAACCATTTGCACTTCGTTGCCATGACCTTTGCCGTCGCCGGCGGCAACATCGCCGATCTGCCAACTTACTCCATCATCATCACTAAACGCGGCATAGACACGCCAGTCCCCAAAAGGCCCCTGGTTGAAAGGCATCACGATTCGGCCGCGATTTTTTCCTCGCTGCAATACGATGCCGATACCGGGCCCCGAAGCGACACTCGTCACGTAATCGCTTCGCTTAACTTGCCGCGATACATCGACGGGATCTGACCAAGTCTCGCCGTCATCATCACTGAACTGAGTGAACGTGAAATACGCGTCGGTGCCAAAACCAGGTTTCGCATTGCGTTCACCCAACTTGCTGCGTTGATACATTAACAACACGCGTCCCGAATCAAGCACAACGGGTTGCGGATTATTCAGCGCCAACGGCCCCGCTTCATTAACGACAAGCACATCACTCCAACTGAGTCCATTGTCAACAGAACGCTTCATGATGATGTCGTTTTGCGAATGGTCGCCGCCTTGTCGTCCTTCGGCAAACGCCAGTAAGGTACCGTTATGAGTTGTCACCAAAGCCGGGATGCGGATCGCGGGGTAACCGTCGACACCAGGGACGAAAACATCGACGGCAACCTCGGGAGTGACGTCGATTTGTGTCGCATCAACAGCACTGCACCTCAAAGCCGAATAACACGTGGCGATACAGCATAGGGCAAGCAAAAACGACGATCGACGGAAATATCGCAGGGCAGGCATAACGAATCCCGGGAACAGAGGAAAGCAGGGAGTGTCGCGGCAGGACATGATGTTATAACATGTGATATCATGCAAATCCAGCAGGTATGAGGGGGCGATCCCGAAAACAACCGCTTCGAAATTCTTTGGGGAAGGTAGTCCGTTGCAGCAAAGTCTCGCAGAAAAATCGTATCAATACATTCGCGGTCGCTTGCAAAGCGGGGACTTTGCGCCCGGCAAGCGTTTGGTCAATCGGACTTTGGCGAGCGAAATTGGCGTCAGCGTGATTCCTGTTCGCGAAGCGATTAACCGGCTGACTAGCGAGGGCTTGGTCGAGCATGTCCCCAATGCCGGTGCCTACGTGCGACAACCCAATCGCGACGATCTGGACAATCTATACGTCCTACGTGATGCACTGGAAAGCTGCGCTGCGGCGGAGGCAGCCAAATACATCACCGAAGACCAGTTGGCTGAGTTTGATGCGATCTTGGAACGCGTGAAACAGACCTCGCAAGAGATTGCGAAACAAGCCAAAGGCTATAGCTCTCGTCGTCAACTGAATCGTTGGCTGGATGACGAAGAAGCGTTCCACGAATTGATTATTGAAGCGTCCCGCAATCCTCTGTTAGCAAAAGTCGCGAACGACAATCGGGCCGTCTGTGCTGTCTTTGCAGCTCAGCGATCCGAACCGCAACTTCTAACCGCCGCGATTGCCAAACGAACATGGAAGGCAAAATCCGACTTAGTCGAAGCTCTTCGTGTCGGCGACGCAAATCACGCACGCCAATTGATGAGCGACCAAATCCAGCAGGGGAGAAAAACGGTCACCGAATTCCTGATGCGAAAGCGACGCCATTCGTAGCCCTGGTTCACCGTCGGGACTAACTGGATCCGCGATTTACCGAAGGTTCTGAAAATGACGTGTTGCCGATGCCAGATACCGGTTACAATACACGCCCCCACCCCAAGTGTGGCGATTCTCGCTGACACTCTCCCACCCTCCTTCGGATGCGATCCCCCGATGGCTCGTTCCCCCTCCCTATCGCCCCCCTGCAGATCGCTGGCACAACGCAGCAGCGGAGCTAATCGTCCGTCGACATTTCGTTGTTTTAGCCAATCGCCAGCAACTTTATCGTCGACGAAATTGGCCTTGGGGACCGCTGGACGATTGCTGGCTGTTATCCTGCTCGCCCTCGTCGCGTCTTCTGTCGCGGCGGACCAGTCGGAAAAGGAATGGAGCAAGGCGTACGAAGCGACCATTCTGCCGCTGATGAAATCGCACTGTCTGGATTGCCACGGGGAAAAGGACGCTGAGGGCGAGTTTAACATCGCCCAATTCACTAGCGGTTCGATGGCGGTCAAGCATCGCGATTCGTTCGAACGCATTGTCAAGCGAATTGAGTTGGGTGAGATGCCCCCCGAAGACAGCGAAGGCTTTACCGCCGAACAGAAGCAGGCAATCTTGACCTGGTTTGATAATCGGCCCAAACAAAAACTCTGCGACGAATTAGCGTCCGAAGCGACTCAAAAATGGTACCGTGGCAACGTCATGTCACGGCGTTTGACTCGCAGTGAATACCGTTACGCGATCGAAGACCTTGTCGGCACCCCGCTTCCGGATTCAACCAGTCTTCCGTCGGACGGCAGCGGCGGCGAAGGGTTTGACACCAATGGCGACTCATTGTTTCTGTCACCGATCCATCTGGAAAGCTATCTGAAAGCGGCGGATTGGGCTGCGTCAAAGTGGCTGTCAACGAACGCCCCGAAACCAGTTGCCCAATCCGGTGATGCAGCATTGGGCCGCAAATCGATCCGAGAAATCGTCCAACGGTTTGCACGGCGAGCGTGGCGGCGTCCGATCACCGAACCCGAAGTCGATCGTTTGATGACGCTGTATGATGCGGCGATTGGACGCGCGTCACCAGAAACAGAGGCCGACGACGCCGCGGGCGTCAAAGCGATGTCGCAACCGCTAAAGGCAATCCTGTTGTCACCCCATTTCCTGTTCGTGGTCGAACAAGAATCGCCCGAAGGGGGTGTCCAACGTTTGACGGCTCATGAATTGGCGATGCGGTTGTCGCTATTTATTTGGTCGTCGATCCCGGATGACGCATTAGCACAGCTAGCCGATTCTGGCGAAATACTCAGTGACGACACGGTCAGAAGCCAAGTAGCTCGGATGCTGGCCGACCCAAAATCCAATCGCCTCGGCGAGAATTTTGGGCTGCAGTGGCTCGGGCTGACCGACCTAAAATCAAAAACGCCCGATCAAGAAGTCTTTCCGGACTTTGACAATGCCCTGCTTGCGGACATGCAACGCGAAGCATCGGTGTATGTCAGCGACATCTTTCAACATGATCGCCGACTGTTGGATTTGATCGATGGCGACCACGTGATCCTGAATCAGCGGCTCGCCGAGCACTACGGATTGGCAGACGCGGTTCTCAAGGACAATGCCGAAACCGCATCGTCGTGGGAACGCATCCAAGTCGACGACGGCCGGCGCGGCGGCGTGATGACACTTGGCGCGGTGTTAGTCAGAACATCCCACTCGCGTCGCACCAGTCCAGTGTTGCGTGGCCAGTGGATTCTGAGCGAAGTCATTGGTTCACCGGTTCCGCCTCCGCCACCCGGTGTACCACCGCTCGAAGAAACCAGCGGCGAAGACGAAGTGGCTACACTTCGAGAGCAACTTGAAATTCATCGCAAAAACCCGGCCTGTGCGTCATGCCACAACCGGATGGATCCGCTCGGTTTTGGCCTGGAAAACTTTGACGCACTTGGACGATGGCGTACGATGGATGGTGAAAGCCCGATCGACGCCAGCGGACGATTGCCATCGGGCCAGACGTTCAGCGGTCCGGCCGAACTGAAATCCTTGATGGCGAAGCGGGCGGACGAATTCCGCAAACATTTTGTAAAAAACTGCTCGGATTCGCTTTGGGACGATCCCTTAATCGATTTGATGATTGTGTCGTGACCGAGTGTTTGGAACAGCTGAAAACACACGATGATCACGCTGCAATTTTGATTGAATCCATTTGTTTGAGTTACCCCTTTCAACACCGTTTCTTTAAAGCCACGGCCGACGCGAAGTAGTCGCTCCCAATTTGCAAAGCATTTCTCGGCATGAATTCATACGATCCAACCCCATCGCGTTCCACTGACGCCTCACGTCGCCGATTCCTCAGAGGCATGGGCGTATCATTGGCATTGCCGTGGATGCATTCCGCGTTGCCATCCACCGTCCGCGCTTCCACGCGTGAGAACGCAGGTGCGCCCGTGCGAACCGCATTTTTGTATTTTCCCAACGGGGTGTGGGAGAAGGCTTGGGTGCCCAAGGAAGAAGGCAGCGAGTACGCGTTGCCGCCGTCGCTCGAACCGCTTGTCGATGTCCGAGATGATGTACTCGTATTGAGTGGTCTGGATAAAAAGAACAGCCACGGTGGTGACGGGCACTACGCAAAGACCGCCAATTTTTTGACGGGAATGCCGGTGACCAAGACGACAAGCAAAGACATCAGCAGCGGCGGCATTTCGGTTGACCAATTGATCGCCAAACAATTGAAGGGTGAAACGCCGATCGCGTCACTCGAACTCGCAACTGAACCGGTCGTCTCGGGAATCGACAGCAACGTCGGCTATACCCGTTTGTATGGTTCGTACATCTCGTGGGAGACTCCGAATCGACCGGTTGCCAAAGAGATGAATCCGCGGATCGTCTATGACCGTTTGTTTGGTCGCGATGCGAAAACGTCGAAGACCGAAGCCGAGTCGTATCAAAACCTGCTCGATTATGTACTTGATGATGCCAAGCGTGTCCGCGGACGACTGGGGCGTGACGATCAATTCAAGATGGACGAATATCTCGAAGCCGTCCGCGCGGTCGAACGCCGCATCGAATTTGCCACTCGCGGGCAACAACGCGAGTGGGAACCGAGCGTCGATCCGGCGGAGATTGCTCGCCGTCGCCCCGGGGTTCCTAATGATTTCCGTGAACACATCGACGTGATGTTGGATTTGATGGTGCTGGCATTTCAAACCGATTCGACGCGAGTCGCGTCGTTTATGTTTGCCAACGATGTCTCGGGACGCAATTTTTCGTTCCTTGATCGTGTCAAGGGAGGCCACCATGAGATGAGTCATCACGAGAACAAGGATGCCAAAATTGATCAGTATCAACAAATCAATCGCTGGCACGTGACTCAGTTTGCAGCGCTGCTGCAAAAGATGAAATCCATTCGCGAAGGCGAATCAACCTTACTAGATAACTCGATGATCATGTTCGGATCAAGCATCTCCGATGGAAATCGGCATGACCCCGACAACTTGCCAATCCTGCTTGCCGGTCGCGGTGGCGGCAACATCCAAAGCGGACGTCACATTGCGTATAAAGAGATGCCGCTGTGCAACCTGTATCACTCAATGTTGGACATCAACGGCATCGAAATCGAATCGTTCGGCGACAGCACTGGCCCGTTGGCCGAATTGCTCAGTTGATTCAGAGCCCCCTGATCCAGAGTCCTCCTACGATTGTCGAAACGAATGCCATACCAGCGAGCAATAAGCCCTGGAACTGACCCCTGCGGCATCGAAATGCCTCACCGCGTTTGATTAAAACGGCAGATCGACTGCGAAACTTCCGGATGCCCGCTCCGCTAGGCTGAGGCTACCACGTCGTTGGCAGCCTGAAATGGCGGCATTAAATCGAGCGTATTCCATAGGGGTTTTGGGGATGCTATCGCAGCACGACGGCTGCGCACACGAGTGAAAGAATACACTTTCTACGATTTTTTGTATTGCCTTTAGTTGCCAATGGGATGGCATTCCTGTTAGTCTATGGATCCTTCTATAGTCCATAGAGTAAGTTTAGGCACCGTTATATCACATAAGAGTGCTAGCTGGGCTTTTTCAACACATCCGTGATCAAAGACGTTGGATTTTCCCCAGAGTCGAGATCCGGGCGTTTAGCTTGCGAATTGAAACTCCTAAGACGACAGAAGCGAATCTATTGGGGCGATTGTTTTCAATATCACGTTTTAACGCTCTACCCCTCGGTAGGTCGTCTATTTTTTCTCCCTAAATCGTTTAGGAGTTTTCTTTATGCGCACCCGAATTGAATCTCGGCAGCGAGGCTTTACCTTGGTGGAGCTTTTGGTAGTAATCGCAATCATTGGCGTGCTTGTCGGGCTATTGTTACCGGCGGTACAAGCCGCTCGCGAAGCCGCTCGGCGAATGAGTTGCAGCAACAACTTCAAGCAGATCGGGCTTGCCGTTCACAATTACCATGCGGCATACAACCTGATTCCAAAGCATGGAACGGGCACCCCAAACCTAGGCGGAGTTCCCGAGGGGCACACGGTGGCAAATGCTCCAATGTCAAGCAGTCGGCTCGAAGTCAGTTGGTTGGTTGGGCTTACGCCATTTATGGAGCAACAAGCGTTGTGGGAACAGATCAGCAATCCCTACAAAGACCCGGTATCGGGAGCGCAGTTTCCGCCGATGGGCCCCAATCCACGCCGCTCGCTTGATCACCACGCCGCCACTCGATACGAGCCTTGGCTAACAGAGATTCCCGGTCTTCGTTGTCCAAGTGACCCTGGCAAGGGGTTACCTTCGCAAGGGCGAACAAACTATGCCTGTGCAGTCGGCGACTCGGCCCTGCAGTTGAATGGCGGTGTCTCGGATAATGGTTCGCAGTCAACCTCGGGCGCGATCTCAAAGAACGCATCGAGTCGGGGCTTCTTTATCCCTCGAAACACAAGTTCCTTCACCGATGTGCTTGACGGATTATCCAACACAATCTGTGCTGCAGAAATCGCCACCGACCTTGGAGACAGCGACGTACGCACGCGGGCGGCGAAGTCGAATCTTGATAACGTTAGCGTGGCAGGTGGCATCCAATCTTGTGATGAGTACGTCGATCCTCTTCGTCCAAGTTTTTGGGCGAGCACGTTCGTCCCTGCTCTCCATGAAGGAGGAGGCACCGAGCCCGAGCAACGTCGCGGATACAAGTGGGCAATGCAGCGAGGTATTTGGGGTAACGTCACTACCATTAATCCGCCCAATAGTCTTGTTTGCGTCGATCGCAACAACTTTAATAACGGCTTGTACCCACCAAGCAGTCGGCATCAAGGCGGAGTTCATGTTTTAATGGGGGACGGAGCGGTCAAATTTGTCACCGATTCGATTGAGGCCGGCGACCAGACGAGCGCTCACGTGGGTACAGCTGCACCTTATCTGTTGCCCGGAAACAAGAGTCCCTTTGGACTTTGGGGCGCGCTCGGAACTCGAGCTGGGAAAGAAACCGACTCGACACTCGAATAGAAATCGTGTCGACGTACATTTCACTTATACCTGGTTGCAGCCAAAGTCGCTGTACTGACTGCGCCCATCATTTTCAGAGGATCTATATGAATCGATTATTTAAGTTTGCCGTACCTGCAATGGCTGTCGCCCTGCTCGTCGGATGCGGCGACAGTAGCGCAACGGCCCCCATGGCTGAGCAAGATGAACTGACGCAATGGGTCAAAGATAACCCAGCGCCTCCTGCGACGCCTGTGGAAGAGTCCAACTAATTTTCCAGTCCTCTTTGGATTATTATTTGGACAAAGCTAGACCTCATCACTTGCCCATGGTGCAGCGGATGCTTCCGCCGGACCATGGGCTTTTTTCATTCAATCCTACGGTTTCAAAACCACTTTAATACAGCCGTCTTCCCGAGCTTCGAACGTCTTGTACAGTTCGGGTGCATCCGCCAGCTTGGCTCGGTGCGTGATGATGAACGAGGGATCAAAGCCATCGTCGACAATTCGCTTGAGTAACGGCTCCATGTAGTGCTGCATGTGCGTTTGACCGCTCTTGATCGTTAGAGCTTTATTCATCACCGCACTCATTGGCATACCGTTCAAGTTATCGGTGTAAACTCCGGGCACCGACACGGTCCCACCTTTGCGACAACACTTGATCGCTTCGGCAAGCGAATAAGGATGATTCGCCGGGACGTGTGCGGCTTCGCGAAGATCGTCAACGGTTTCTTGCACGTTTCCTGCGGCATGTGATTCGGCACCCACCGCATCGATGCAACGATCGGGTCCACGCCCCGAGGTCATTTCCATCAATTTTTCGTAGACATTCGTTTCTTCAAAGTTAATGACTTCGGCGCGACCTTTCGTCTTAGCGAGTTCCAATCGCTCGGGCACCCGATCGATCGCGATCACGCGGCCGGCGCCTAACATCCACGCACTTTGAATCGCAAACTGAGCCACCGGACCACAGCCCCACACGGCCACTGTGTCACCAGGTTCGATCCCGCAGTTTTCGGCCGCCATATACCCGGTCGGAAAAATGTCGGACAAGAATACAACTTGATCATCGTCGATCCCCTCTGGCACCTTGATCGGGCCCACGTCGGCATACGGCACACGCAGGTATTCAGCTTGCCCGCCTGGAAAACCGCCCAACATATGCGAGAATCCAAACAATCCGGCGGGCGATTGTCCCAGTACTTCGGCCGCCTGTGCCGCATTCGGATTGGATTCGTCACACAGCGAATACAGGTCACGATCACAGAAGAAACAGGAACCACACGAGATGGTGAACGGCACGACGACGCGATCTCCCTTCTTGAATTTGGTAATCGCATTGCCCAGTTCAACGATCTCGCCCATCGGTTCATGACCGATGATGTCGCCCGCTTTCATTGTCGGCATATAGCCGTTGTACAGATGCAGGTCGCTACCGCAGATACCTGACGATGTGACCTTAATAATCACATCACGAGGATCTTGGATTTTGGGATCGTCAACATTATCAACACGAACGTCATGTCGCCCGTGCCAGCAGAGCGCTTTCATAATGGTATTCCTAATGACACCGCGAACGGCCCCAGTCGCGTGTGAATGGTTTGAAGTAGATTCGGGGTGAAGCCGAGTTGGGACCAACCGCCCGGTGCTCGAAGAGCGTCACCACAGAACTGCGGTTGGACGCAAACTGCATTCCAATTGCCACACCGTCCGATGATCGCTGCGTGTAGTCGACTCTGGATCTTGCTATCCCAGACTGCTTGGTACAGCCGCGTCCAGCTTGGTCGCTCTGCGAACAATCGACGCCGATCGCTGGCCATCAAGATGAAGCCGAATCCTACGAGTTTTCCTACAATCTTCATCATCGTTCGCTTTGCCGGAAATTGGGTTGTTGACGCCTCTGCTTTGCTATTGGCACTGCCGCCGCGCTGGCAGTGTCGACTCGTTGCGACATTCAGAGGAAAGTACACTTGGATTGCGTTTGACCACTCAACGCTCGCCTGACTCTTGGTCAGCATCCGCCCCATTTCCTCCGTTTACGACTTTGGTTTTCAGCATGCCGTCCCAACCCTCGACTATGATTCGCCTCCTGATTTCGTTTCTTTGCGTCGCTTTCGCTATCGAGCCTGCGGTTTCCAGTGCGAAGGACGCAAGTCCCGCTTCGCTGCCATTTGGCGAGGTCAAATGCGACGGCGATTACGCACATCACTTGCAGGGCGTCTGTACCGACAACAACGAGGCGATCTTTTGGGCGATCACGACCCAGCTCGTAAAGACGGATCGCGAAGGAAACGTTTTGAAACAAGTCGCGGTTCCCAACCATCACGGCGACCTCTGTTTCAATGACGGCAAAGTCTACGTCGCTGTGAACCTAGGCCAGTTCAACAATCCTGAGGGCAAGGCCGATTCTTGGGTCTATGTTTACGACGCCGCATCGCTGGATCTGGTCGCCAAGCACGAGTGCCAACAAGTATTTCATGGGGCGGGAGGAATTGGGATCGCCAACGGCCATTTCTTCGTGGTTGGCGGCTTGCCCGAGGGCGTGCAAGAAAACTATGTCTACGAGTACGACGCCGAATTTCGATTCGTCAAGAAACACGTGATCGATAGCAAGTGGACTCTTCTTGGGATTCAAACCGCCACGTTTCACGATGACGCTTGGTGGTTCGGTTGCTATGGGGCGCCGTCGACTCTGCTGAAGACCGACGCAGAATTCAACATGATCGGCCGCTACCACTTCAATTGTGCGTTGGGAATCATTGGAATCGCTCCCGATCGCCTGCTGTATGCACTGGGTCCGAAAACTGACAAAGGCCGCTGCATGGGAACGTTGCATCTAGCACGCCCTGACGAAGAACAGGGGCTGGTCGCAATCAAACCCTAATTGTGCAGCCGGGGAATTTTTCAGCTAAACTAGCTCCACTGCGTCTAGTCATTCCCCATTTGCACCCTCCTTGGTTTCACCCCAAAACTCCCCTATGAAACGATACTCCTTCGCCCCCCAGTTCCTTTTTCGCGTCGGTTTCGCTTTGGTTCTGTTCAGCACGCTACTGGCGTACGTAACCCCACGTGCCAATGCCGCCGAGCAACCCAACTTCATCATCATCTTCACCGACGATCAAGGTTACGGAGATCTCGGCTGCTTTGGATCCGAGACGATCAAAACACCGAATATCGATCGTTTGGCTGCAGAAGGACGGACCTACAAAAGCTTCTATACCGCTTGCTCGGTTTGCTCGCCATCGCGTGCTGCATTGCTAACCGCCAGCTATCCGAAACGTGTTGGAATGCATCAACACGTACTGTTTCCGCAAAGCAACTATGGGTTGAACCCCGACGAATACACGATCGCCGATCATCTTGGCAGCCAAGGCTACGCGACCGCCTGTGTTGGCAAATGGCATTTGGGGCATCATCCCGAAACGCTACCACGGGCGAACGGCTTTGATTCCTATTTTGGTATCCCTTATTCCAATGACATGAACCACCCCGACAACAAGGGCAAGCCGCGGTTGCCATCGGATACGCTCTGGAAAGACCAAGCTAGCGCGGTGACTCTTTGGAAAACCCCACTGATCCAAAACGAAGAAATCATCGAGGTGCCCGTCGACCAACGGACGATCACCCGCCGGTACACCGACAAAGCGATCGAGTTCATTACCGCGAACAAGGAAAAACCATTTTTCTTGTACCTGCCTCATTCGATGCCGCACATTCCACTGTATGTACCTGAGGATGTCTACGATTCAAATCCCGCCAACGCGTATAAGTGTGTGATTGAACACATCGACACCGAAGTCGGCCGCATCGCCAACACGGTGCGTGAACTCGATCTCGCCAAGAATACCTACATCATCTACACCAGCGACAACGGACCGTGGTTGAGATTCAAAAACCACGGCGGCACCGCTGGCCCGCTGCGTGAAGGCAAAGGAACGACGTTCGAAGGCGGCCAACGCGTGCCGTGTGTGATGTGGGGACCAGGCCGAATTCCCGCTGGCACCAGCACGGACGCATTCACATCGACGCTGGATCTGTTGCCGACCATTGCATCACTTTCGGGAAAACCGCTTCCCAAGTCGGGCAACACAATCGATGGATTTGACATTTCGTCCACCTTTACCGGCGACACCTCACCTCGCAATGAATTGCTTTTCTATTCGCCGCATGGCGTTCTCGAAGGCATTCGCGTGGGCAATTGGAAGTACCTGGAAAAGGTGCCACGCAATCTGAAGAACCTAAAGAACCAGAAGAGCGCGTCCCGCGAGCCACAAGTGTTTCTGTTCAATTTGGCAGACGACATCGGCGAACAGAATAACGTCAAAGACAGTCACCCCGAGATCATTGCCAAGTTGAAAGCGCGGATGAAAGAGGTCGATGATGAAATCACGGCCAGCGCCCGTCCGGTATGGCGAAAACAAGTCGCCGCGGCCAAATAAGCGGCTGCTACTTCGGCAACTCGCGGCGGGCGAATTCGACCTTCCTCGCCGCGTTTTATCGCTGAGTCTTTTTCTTTTTGCGGTTCGGTGTACCCAACGTCTTTTTCGCTAGCTCGCTGAATTGGTCAAGCGAGGCGTTCCATTGAGCTTCCAACGCCTCCGCTTTTTCAGGCATTTGCGAAACCAAATTGTTTGCTTCGGCGCGATCGGTTCTCATGTCATAGAGTTCCCACGGCTGTCCTTGGGCCGCAACAAGTTTCCAATCGCCCACGCGGATGGCACGGTGGCCATCATGCAGCCACCACAATGAGTCTCGTTCGACAGTAACGTCATCCTTCAGCGCCGGGGCAAGACTTTTTCCGGGAAACTCGGGGCGTTCTTGCGAAAGTGCGTCCGCAGCGACATCGATCTCCGCGACATCTAGAATGGTCGGCAGGATATCAATCACATGCGATGGCGTGTGCCTCAGTTCGCCTCGCGCCGCAATCCCATTCGGCCAATGCACGATCAACGGCGTACTGATGCCTCCTTCGTGCACCCAAGTCTTATGACGCCGGAACGGAGTGTTGCAGGCACTCGAAAACCCGGGACCAAGACACAGGTAGGTCGCTGCAGAACCAGGATCCGCAGTGGGATCATGACCGCCGTTTCGAATCATGATCTCCGCACTCGCGCCGTTGTCGGATGCATAAAACAACAGCGTGTTGTCGAGCTCTCCCATCGCCCGCAACTGCTCGACGACGCGGCCGATTTCTTGATCCATCCGATCGACCATCGCGGCATGGATTGCCATCTTGGTCGCTTGAAACCGCCTTTGTTCAGCAGTCAATTGATCCCATGGCAGCGGACGGTCAATCTCGCCCGCGCCCAATTCTTTAATGGCTTCGGGAAAGGCATACGGCGGACCGACCTCGGGTTCCAATGCCGACAGCGTCGTGTTCAGCAAACCGAGCTGCTGCTGTTTTGCAAATCGTTTCCGCCGCATCGCGTCCCAACCGTCTAGATAGCGGTCGCGGTATCGG
>NZ_ANOG01000600.1 GCF_000346295.1 Rhodopirellula maiorica SM1
CAAAGCTACGAAAAAGTTGCCAATCGGCTCATCGAAATACCTAGTTAAGTTAAGAGGGAGGGGCAAAGAAAAGCTTCCGTTTCACAACGATGGAAACGGAAGCTGGGGCAGCATGTTTAAGGATCAATTAGAGCTCTTGGTCTAGGACTTCCTTGGAAGCACGCGTACCGAGAGCTCCCCAAAAGCCGTAGGGGCTCGGCGCACCGGGTACGGATTGGGGGTCGTCGTGGTTGGCTTGGTTTCCAACCTGACCACGTTCCAAATTGCCGGCGTCAATCGAATCGGTAACGAATTTGACCGCGCCATCCGCCATCAACACATGACATCCGCCCTGGTGTCGGCTGCCCGGAGGAACAATCCCTTGCGATTCGTGATTGGACCCCATGCATACTTCGCTATTGGGAGGCAAAATGGTGGTCATTTGCGTATACAGCGGACGAGAGAATGCCCACTTGTAACCTCGTCGTTCCTCGGCACCGCCAGTCAATGTTGCGCCGGTGCCCCAGAATTGCGGTCGCTGCGGATCTCGCATTGCATCGCATGTCCGATTGTTTCCCATGCGGACAATCGGAGTCGAGCCACTGTTGCCCGCATGCGTGCGAACATCACGGTCACCCAAATCGGTCACAATTTCACCAGCACAGATTGTGTTGGCCAAGCCGTCCAAGATGTCGCGAAATTTCATTGCTTGACGATGCACGAACACTCCACGTTGGGCCGCTCGGACACGTTGGGCAAATTGTGGGTTTCCATCGTTATCAACAGGCCCGTCGGCACCCATGTCGATAGAATCGCCAGAACAAACTGCATAGTTTGTACGTCCCTGGGCCGGTAGCCCCACGCCGGGATCACTCGGACAACGGTAGGACGCAATGTTGGTCAACCACGGCTCGAATCGACCGTCATTATTGTGGTGCGACAACGATCGATGCGGACTCGGACCCATCGCCTGTACATCGACCGTGCCATCACCGTCTAAATCCCTGGGCGTAGAGATTTGCTCCCACAACGCCTGTTGCTCAATAAACGGCGTTAAACCAACTAGGCAACTCAGGTCCCGTCGTGTGTTGCCGCGCATGTTGAAACCGTCATACGCCGCGTTGGAAATATTGTCGGTTCCACCACCGTGAATCGGCAACTGTTTATAGGCCGAATGATAGTTGTGAAATCCCAAACCGATTTGCTTGAAATTGTTGCTGCAACTCATCCGCCGCGCAGCCTCACGCGCCGCTTGGACTGCAGGCAACAACAAACCAACGAGAACGCCGATGATGGCGATCACGACGAGAAGCTCAACAAGAGTAAAGCCTCTCCGATAGCTCGTGCGGTACATAGATAACTCCTAAATGGTAGATGAGAAGAATCGAGATGCTTGATAAGTGATGGGGCACCGGGGTGACGCGTAGAACTCAGCGATACATCTCATCACGATCGTTGACAAGTGTATCGCAGGAGGTTCGATCTCCCGCATCACAGAAATTTCGAGCAAAAACATAACAGACATGCACCGCCAGGGCCAACCCACACAACGTCTCTACGGAGAGAGAAAGTTTCTCAGTTTGCTTGTGTGTGTTAACCTGTACACCGTTTGCGCCGCGTCTATAGACATATAGCACAACGAGAGTAATTGTAACGCCGTCGATCGGCATATGACAAGGCTTGACGGTGGTGCCAACGTTCGGACAATACTCTATGTCGGCTAGTCGACGCGTCAGAGCAATTTGGATTGTGAGAATCAAATCGCCCGAAGAGCTGGTCGTCGCAGCGGGGATCGTTTGCCTCTTTACTGCGTTTTTTTCGCGGTATTTGTGCCCGATCGGCGATCGACGCGGGCAGTCATTGGTCCCCAATGTGGCTTGGGCTAGCGACGAGCGGTTGTCAGGATTTTGCAGCTTTGAAAAACTGGCGATGTGATGCAAAATCAGCTGGACAACTTCATAGGACTCGCTTCCTTTCGAGGCTCTGTCTGAAAACGGATCAAAGTCGCCGTTCACTCCGCGAAAGTGGTGAGAAGAAGCCGCCTTCGCGAAGCGAGAAACCGCTTGTCAGACAGAGCCTAGCGAAGCACTGTTTCAATGCGGCAACAGGAAATGCTTCGCCGGGTTGTCCAAGCCGGTACACAACCCATTACGGCATGATTTTCGACTTGGGGAATACGGTAAGTCTTTATTTTTCCTGGTCTTACGAACGATCCGCTGTTTCCGCTCTGGCCATGCAAAACCAGCGCAGGGGCAATAGAGTCATTCTCGCGGTTAACAACATTGGACTACGGCGACACCATTTGTTTGTTGGTCATTTCGGCTCGATCGCTAGAAGCCGCGTAGCGAGAGGCCGCCGAATTTTCGATGTCGTAGGCGTATTTATTCGCTCACAGTTGGATTTTCAAACCAAATGACTCCCCAGCCACCGTTTTCCTCGGTCGTTGCAATGTCTTCGTCTCCATCGCCATCGATGTCGGCGAGATAGACGTTGTCCATCTTTTTCCGCGTTGCGGCGCCAGGCGTTTTCAACACGCGAGTTTTCCAATTGCTTTTCATCATCGGGTCACCGTCATAGGCGGCTGTCCACAAGTCACCTTGTTTCGGTGTGACCACAATTTCTTTCGTCTGCGGGTTGTCATCGAGGTCAACGATGGCCACGCCCTTGGGAAAGTTTCCGCTAGCTTGGTCGAGGATAATTTCGTGATAAGTCGGGTTGCCGGATTGGGTGGTGCGCAACAAGACGGTCAGCTTATTTGTCCATTTGTTTGAGCCTTCCTGTCCTCCGGCGATCGCGAGATCGATCGCACCGTCGCCGTTGACGTCACCAAGGCCAACGAACATCGACGTGTGGGGATGCAGCGGTTCGCGAGGCCATGGTTGGGTGATCCTTGCGGCGCCTGGATTGCGGTACCAAAAGATTTCGTGTCGCCGGTCGGCAACGACCATATCGGTCAGCCCGTCGCCGTTAACATCACTGGGGATGCAGTTCATCGGCCACTTTGCGTTTCCCAGGGAGTGCTTGGACCAATTCTTCGCATCGTGCTTGCCTTCACCCGGTTGCTTAAACCACGTTTGCCCGCCCACCACCAGATCGTTGAGTCCGTCGGCGTCGACATCGATCACCAACGGCACGCGTTGCTCGTGGTTAAACAGAATCATCTTTTGCCACTTGGACGCATCGCGAACGGACGATTGTCCCGGATTGAAGTACACCCAACCGCCGTTGGCGATGTAATCGATGTCTCCGTCATTGTCCAAGTCACCCATCGACGAGTCTTCGCACGGACCATGTTTGAACTCGATCCAATCCGTCCAGAGTTCACGACACGCATCCGCGCCGGGGTTGAAGTACAGCCGACTGTACTTGCCTTCTTCGTAATTCACGAACACGTCGACATCTCCATCATTATCCCAATCATGGAAATTGATTCCATCGGGGCCGTGGTCGTCTGGATCAGGCTGAATCACATGACAACGCCACCCGCCGGGGCCAGACTTACCGGCGTACGATCGCCATGTTTCATTCGCGACGACGACGCTCGAAAACAGAAGTACCAGTGACAGGAAAACGCCTTGCATTACAGCACGTTTTTTCGCCACTGCGATTCGGACACAAAATGAGAAGTCCGGCTTGTTGTTGCTGAGCATCATGTTGACCTTCGTCGAGCCTAGGTGTGAGCGAATGGCCTCCGGATAGGAGCGTGGTACCGGTATTGTATTGGCAAACGCAGTCCTTTGCTTCGATAGCTATACGGAAAATGCGTACCGGGGTGT
>NZ_ANOG01000601.1 GCF_000346295.1 Rhodopirellula maiorica SM1
GGGGTCCTGCATTCGATGCTGACCTACCGAAACGGCACGTTACAATTGTGGCTCGATGCTCACAAAGAGGCTGAACGCAGCACGATCGAATCGAACATTCGCCAGGAATTGGCGAACGACGTGTCATGGCAGATCCCAGCGGAACTCCGTTCCTTTTCGCCACCACTGAACCCGAAACGCGGCGAGTTGACGGCCAAAGGGACAATTTGCCGCAGCCGCATCTTGGAAAATCGGTTCGCGACGCGTTCCTAAGCGATCAATGTTACGCGTTTTGCAATCGGGTCGCCAAAACGGTGTTGTGTAGCAACATCGCGATCGTCAACGGTCCGACGCCACCGGGAACGGGCGTGATTGCCGAGGCGACTTCTGCGGCTTCGGCGAACGCAACATCACCGACCAACTTGTCATCGACGCGGTTAATACCAACGTCGATCACGACGGCCCCTGGTTTGACCATGTTGCCCTTGATCATTTCAGGAACGCCCACCGCGGCGATCAAACAGTCAGCCGACTGGCAAACTTCGGCTAGATTTGCGGTCCGGCTGTGAGCGATCGTGACGGTGGCATTGGCGACTTCGCGGCCGCAGCTTCCGTCGCGTTGTGCCAACATCATTGCCATCGGTTTACCGACGATATCGCTACGGCCGACCACGACGACATGCTTTCCGGCCACGGAAATGTTGCAGCGATGCAGTAATTGCACGATTCCGTGCGGTGTGCAGGGCAGAAAACGGGGCCGTCCCTGCATCAAAAGCCCCACGTTCACCGGTGAAAATGCGTCAACGTCTTTCAAGGGGTCAACCGCATCCAAGACAGCTCGCTCGTCGAACCCGGCACCGCCGTTGCCTGCGGCGGGAAGTGGCAATTGAACCAAAATGCCGTTAACCGTGTCATCACGGTTCAACTGATCGACGAGATCCAACAATTGAGTTTGGCTGGTATCGGCCGGCAAACGGTGCGTCCGCCCCTCGATCCCCGCTTTTTCGCAGGCCCGTTGTTTATTGCGAACATACACCTGGCTGGCGGGGTCCTCGCCCACCAGCACGGCGGCAAGACAGGGAACGACATCGCGACCGAGATCCTGCTTGAGTTTCTCGACATCCTGGGCGACTTCGGAACGGATTTCAGCGGCAATTCGCTTGCCATCGAGTATTTCAGCCATTGAGTTTTTCACCTGGGACAAAGTGTCGGTTGGATCGCCATAGTGGGATTTCGATCTCGTCGTTATAGTATTCGTAAACCGCACAGGTTTGCGGAACCCCACTAGACGCAACGAAGAGGCCGACGTGCCGACGAATTGGGTCAACTATTTTACGCAAATGAAATCTCACAGGATTTGAGTCTCGATGTCTACCGACACTCCCAAATTAAGCGCAAACGAAGCAATCAAAGAGGAAAGCGATTTCCTGAAGGGTACGATCGACGTCGAGTTGACCGAGGACACGGACCAATTCAATAAAGACAACCAACAGCTGCTGAAATTTCACGGCACCTACCAACAAGACGACCGCGATGTCCGCATGGCGGCAAAGAAGACCGGCGGTGGTAAAGAGTTTTCGATGATGGTTCGCTGCCGAATTCCCGGCGGCCGCATCACGTCGGATCAAATGCTAGCTCAGTTGGATCTTTGTGACGAACTTGGTAATTCGACGCTGAAGATCACCACGCGGCAAACGCTTCAGCTGCACGGTGTGGTCAAAGGCAACCTTCGCGAAGCGATTCACCGCATCAACGAGATCCAACTCTCGACGCTGGCGGCATGTGGCGATGTCAACCGTAACGTCGTTTGTTGTCCCGCCAAACGCGACAACGCGGTTTATCGCGAACTGCACACCCTGACCGATGCATTGGTCGTGGCGCTCGCGCCGCAAACTCCCGCTTATCACGAGTTGTGGGTCACCGATCCGGACAGTGGTGAATCGACGCTCGAAGGGGGCGGCAGCGGCGAAGTCGTCGAACCGCTTTACGGCCCAACATACTTGCCGCGTAAATTCAAAATCGGCATCGCGTTGCCTGATGACAATTGCATCGACATCTACACTCAGGACCTCGGCTTCCTAGCGGTCGTTCGTGACGACAAGGTTATCGGGTACAACGTGTTGGTTGGCGGCGGCATGGGAACCACCCCTTCAGCCAAAAAGACTTTCCCGGCACTCGCCAAACGAATGGCATTTTGCACCCCGGAACAGGCCGTTGACGTTGCCGTTGCGGTAGTGAAGGTGCAGCGTGACTTTGGTAATCGCGAAGACCGAAAAGTCGCGCGGATGAAATACTTGATCGCCGATTGGGGTATCGAAAAATTCCGCGGGAAAGTCGAAGAGTATTTCGGCGAACCACTGAAGGACTGCACCGAAGACGACGTCTACGAAGTCGATGACCACATGGGTTGGCAAGAACAAGGCGACGGCAAATGGTCGTACGGCTTGAACATCGAAAACGGCCGCTTGTACGACAACGAAAACCATCAGCTTAAAGCGACGATCCGCGCGGTATGTGATGAGTTCAAAACCGAACTCCGCATGACCACCAATCAGAGCATCATCTTTACCGATATCGAAGAAGGTGACAAAGACAAGCTGATTGCGTTGATCCAAAAGCACAACGCGCCGCTGACCGAAGACATCAGCATGGTGCGTCGCTGGTCGATCGCTTGCGTGGCACTGCCGACATGTGGATTGGCGATCACCGAAAGCGAACGACGTCTGCCCAGCATCATCGATTCAATCGAACAGCCACTGGCAAAGCTCGGGCTTGATAAAGAACGGTTCACGCTACGAATGACCGGTTGCCCCAACGGATGTGCTCGGCCGTACAACGCCGATTTGGCACTGGTCGGCAAGGCCAAAGACAAATACACCTTGTTTGTCGGCGGTGGCTGGGTCGGTGACCGTTTGGGCTATATCTACAAGGACCTAGTGAAGGACGCTGAGGTCTCTGATGAGTTGATCGGAATTTTCGCGGCCTACAAAGCGAATCGTCTCGAGGGCGAATCACTCGGTACGTTCTGCACCCGTGTGGGCCGTGATGATTTGGAAGTACTAGCCGCCGCGGCTCCTCGTCCCTAATCCGGCACTCGCGTCCTGGCAACGCCGATCCTGCGTGCCCAAGCGGCACGCGGCTGCAAAGGTCGATGTTCGTACGTTTCGTAGCGATCGCGGCGCGAGCCGTCCGGTGGCAGAAAAAACCCCGGTGCAGAGAATAGAGCGTTCGATTTCAACCGGGCGGGCCCCGCGCCGCACCGCTACAAACGCCCCCCGTTTAGCGACATCGTAGATGGCAGTCGCCGTGCGTGACGAGCGTTTAAAGAATCCTTTAGACGCGGACGTCAATGTGCCCGTTGGCGATTTGGGTTTGCACCTGCTTGGCTTGCTCGAGCAACGCGTTGATCGCATCGCCGCTCTGCTCCTGGGCGTCCAAGCCTTTGGCGATTACGGCCATCTGCACTTGCTGTTGCGTCGCATCGTTGCGAGCGTTTAGTACGCTCGCAACGGCAGGATGAATCGATGACATGGGCGAACCTGGGTCGTGTTCAGAGAATTGCCGGGAGCGATGATGCCTTATCACCTCTAACCGAAACTTACGCCGCTTATCGATCTAAATTCGGTTCGTTCGAGGTGAGACTCGAGGATTCTTAGTCCGATTTCGCCGCTCCAGCCCACTCGGTCCGGCTGTAACGATTGGGCAAGCAAAAAGTGGAATGGAACCTCAAGAATTCAAGTTCCCATCACGACGGAACTTGATCTATCGCCGTCAGCGCCCAGCGGCATCTTCAAGCCCACCGGACTCGCACCCCCACACTCACCAGACTCGTTGCCTCGTTCATTTCTAAAAGCGTGGGACATCTAGCTTCATTCAACTGCGGCGGGGGCCGGCCGGGATGACGCCCCTGTTGAAATTCCAGTGTCGTAACCCGCAGCGGTCGTTCCGATTAGGCAGTTTCGGATGTTTCTAGGGTTCCGGCTTTAGCGGTTCGACCTAGCTGGGGTGACTGGTCGATGCAGTGACGGTGGAACGCGCCGAAGCGTTGGCGAGATTTGCCGACGAGCGTGCGTTGCCTCGCTTCTTCTTCTTTGTCCAACACGCTGGTGGGGAAACTTACGATGCCCAAAGTTTCAACAGAAAACTCAAAAACCGCAGCCCCCCGCCCCGCCGACTCGCGTGGATCGATCTTAGGAATTTGGCGTCTCGGAAAAGTCATCCATCAAGGGGAAACCGCCGAATTGGCTTATGCTCAACCGGCCGATGCCACCGGCAGCCCCCGCTGGGATTATGTCGTGCGACGCGGGATTGGCGAAAACGCGATCGAATCGCTGCGGCAAATCCAGCAGTTCACGGCATGCGCCCAGGAGGTATTCCACCCCAATTTGATTGCCGTGTTGGACGCGTCCGAATCGGGCACGGCACCATTTTTGGTGATGCCGCGTTTGGATGCGTTGACGATGCACGAGCATTTGAACCAACAACCGCGCAAACCGCTGCCGGTGGGACTGTGGTTGGTACGTCAAGTCGCACAAGCGCTCGAAGCGATGCACGCCAGCGGTTGGGTCCACGGCGACGTAAAACCGATGAACGTGATGGTGGGTGCGACAGGACACGTCACGCTGATTGATTTGGGTTTTGCCGAGCGAGTGCACTGTTCACCGAAACGACTCTTTCGTGGCACCCCCGAGTACGCGGCTCCAGAAACGATGACCGACAAGATGGTGTCGCTACCCGCGTCGGACATCTTTTCACTCGGGCGTATTCTTTGGCAATGGCTCACCCGGGTCGAAGCTGCCAGCGACTTGTTGCTTTCACCGGTCGCAGAGCTAGTCGAAACGATGATTTCGCCGCGTCCGAGCGATCGTCCCACCGCCGCTCACGTGACACGACAACTATTGCGTCTTGAAATCGAAAGCCTTGGGTGCCACATCGAACCCGACAAACGCCGCCGCCGTGCCGCGTAAAGGTCAGAAACGATTTGCCAAGGGGCGTGCCTTGCTTCGCAACAAGTCAATCCACTTTGGGACAGCCCGCGTCCAAAGAACTATTGCAATCGCACGCACCTGTAGACGAATTAAAAAGTCCACGCTCCGCAAACGACGGCCACTTCGTTCAACGGATCCAGATTGAGATCAAGAACGGC
>NZ_ANOG01000602.1 GCF_000346295.1 Rhodopirellula maiorica SM1
GGCAAGACTTTCGTCTGGGGTCGCCCGCTCGGCCCGAAAGTCTTGGCGACTTTCGCTACAGTGAGCGCTCAGCAGAGAAACGCAGTGCCGCCGAACTAGATGCCCATTTGCTGCAGCATGTCAGCGATGCGGCCGAGCGTGTTGGTCAGCAGCGGATGCGACTTTTCAAATTGACGCGCCGATTCGCTGATCTGGTCACTCAGCGAGCTCTCTTCGTCGTCGCTTCGCCCCAGCACCGACTCAATTTCAGCCATGGTTTGCCGCAATCGAGCAACGTCCTCCTCTGCGAGGTCGTCCGCGTTTTCCAGTTCTTGATGAACGGTTTGCAGTGCCAAGAGCAAATCTTCGCGAGTCATTAGACGTCCTTCCAGGCGCGTTGGGCTGCACTATCCAAGACCGCGTCGCAAACCTTTTGCGTTTCGAGTGCATCGCGGAAACTGGGGTGCATTTGTTCGCCGGTTTCCAGTGATTTCAGGAAGTCGGCGACTTGGTGAATGAACGTATGTTCGTAACCGATGTTCAAGCCGGGAACCCACCAATTTTTCATGTACGGTTGTTCGCCGTCGCTGATGTGAACACTTCGCCAACCGCGAACGATCGAATCGTCCGCGTGGTCAAAGTATTCGAGGCGATGCAGATCGTGCAGGTCCCAGCGAATCGAGGCGTTTTCGCCATTGATTTCAAAGGTGTACAGTGCCTTGTGTCCGCGTGCGTAACGAGTCGATTCGAACAAACCGAGCGAGCCGTTGTCGAAGTGACAGAAGAAGCTGCATGCGTCGTCGATCTTGACCGGCTCTTTCTTGCCCGTTTCGCTGTGCATTCGTTCTTTGACAAACGTTTCGGTCATTGCCGAGACATCCTTGATGCTGCCGTTCAGCCAAAGTGCTGTATCGATACAGTGGGCCAACAAGTCACCGGTCACGCCGCTGCCGGCCGCTTCGGCATCCAAACGCCACGTCGCCGCACCACCCTGAGGCACGTCGGCATTGATCGTCCAGTCTTGCAGGAAGTTCGCTCGGTAGTGAAAGATCCGCCCCAAGCGACCTTCGTCGATCAATTGTTTGGCCAGCGTGACGGCGGGAACGCGGCGATAGTTGTACCAGACCATGTTTTTGACGCCGGCCTTTTCGACCGCTTGGCACATCTCTTCGCCATCGGCTTGATTCAGTGCAAGCGGCTTTTCGCACAGCACCATCTTGCCCGCTTCGGCGGCGGCGATCGAAATTTCTTTGTGCAAGTTGTTGGGCGTACAGACATCGATCGCGTCGATGTCGTCACGCTTTAGCATCTCGCGCCAATCGGTTTCGACCGATTCATAACCCCAGTTATCCGCGAACGCTTGCGCCTTTTCTTTATTGCGGGCACATACCGCTTTTAGGACCGGCTTGTATTCGCATGGGAAAAAGTGGTTCGCTTGGGCATAACCGTTCGAGTGAGTTCGTCCCATGAACCCATATCCAACCATCCCAATATTCAGCGGCTTCATCGTGTGTGTTTCCTTGTTGCGTTTGTAAGCGAGTTTGATTCGTTTGCAGAAGTGGTTTACGGCTTGTTGAATTAGTGAGCCGTGACGCGTAAGCGGCCGGGTTCCACGATTTACCCGGTGTCTTACGGCCCACGGCTCACCGCTGCGATTTAAATTTCAATTAAATCAGCAAGCTGTTTAGGCCGTTTGCGAGGCGCAATGCGTGTCGCGGACCTTGATCATGGTATCGAGGATCGTGTTCCATGTGTGAGGATCTTCGAGCGTTGCATTGGGGAACATGCATCCGTCCCAGCAAATATGCTTGATGCCGCGTTTCTCGGCGTCCTTGAGCCAATAGCCCGAGCACTTGACGATGTCCAGTTTGCCGTTGGGGTCATCAGCCGGGCAATGTTTCCCGGTCTTGTCGTGCGACCCGGCACCGTGAACCTCGCCATCATTCTGT
>NZ_ANOG01000603.1 GCF_000346295.1 Rhodopirellula maiorica SM1
GCCCCCGGGCAAAACGACGCCGCCGCTCGCTCGTCTCATGATTCAATCGCTTCCATTCTTCGCCGCCAGCTCGTGAGGGCAACGCACTGCCGAGTGGCAACTTATTTCGATCCCGTCACATTGCGAACTGCAACGGCGCTCTGCACCCCGCCTAAACGCTGACAGTCGAACGAAGTTTTTTCGCGGCGGACACCAGATTGGACAGCGCCGGAATCACCTCTTCCCGTTGGCGTGTCTTCAAGCCGCAGTCGGGATTTACCCACAAGCGTTCCGCCGGAATTCTCTCCGCAGCCTTCTCCATCAAGCCGACTATCTGTTCGTCGGTGGGAATGTTCGGCGAGCAACACGATGACACCGAGGAGCTAAATTTGCGGTAGGGTGCGGTCGGGCACGGACACCTGCGGCGAAATTTCTTCGATGGGAAGGAAAGCATTCTTGTCGGGGTTGAAACCGAACACTTCGCCGGTTTCGAACTTATAAACCCAGCCATGCAATTTAAGGTCGCCTCGCCCCACAGCCGCTGCGACCGAAGGGTGCGTTTTCAAGCTCTCGAGCTGAACCAGCACATTTTCCTCGACGGTCAATGTCAGCCGTTTGGTCGGATCGGTAAGATGTTCGTAGTTCTCTTCGACAATGCGGCGAGTAGCTTCGGCGTGTTGCAAATAGGCTTTTACTGCTGGCATCTTTTCAACCGAATCCCGGTCCAACAAGCCTGCCATCGCACCACAATGGGAGTGACCGCAGATAATGATGTCGCGAATTTTTAGTGCAGCCACCGCGTATTCAATGGTGGCCGCTTCTCCGGCAAAAACGCTGCCGTAGGGCGGCACGATATTACCAGCGGTGCGTTGAATAAATAACTCACCCGGTTTGGTCTGCGTCAACCGGTTTGGGTCGATCCGCGAATCCGAACACGTGATGAACAACGCCAGCGGATTCTGACCTTCAGCCAGTGTTTCGAACAGCTTCTGATCCTGACTAAATGCTTCTCGCTGAAATTTGTGAATTCCGTCGACTAATTTTTGCATATCCTAGCCCCTTCTAATTCAAAACGAATGTGTCCCGAGTGGCGTATCGCCAGCAGCGTATCTATCCGCCGCCAACCGAGTTTACCCGATTCTCGTCACATTCCTATTTCCCAAGAGAGGAAACCAGAGCAAACTTGTAAGAAAAACATTGTCGAGAAAAACATTGCCGAGAAAAACCAAACGCGTTCCAGCGACATGCTCGGCGATCAATCAGTGCGTTGCGACAGGGACAAACGTCTTGACGACTTCCGACACGAACGACTCGTGTTATTGGCTGCGTCAGCGGATTTGGGCGTTTTCAATTTCGTCCAATGCGAGATACGCCGAGAGGATGCTCTCGCCGGCGAGTTTCCTTTTCCACGTTTCCGCGGATGGGTTGGCCGATCTCAGAGCACGCCAACACAGCCAGAGCGAGGCTACGAATCCGGCAATCCCGACGATCAACGAGACGATCAGAGAGTTCGGATGCAGCACGTCATCGAAACCCAAAGCAACGGCGACGGGAATCCACATCAGCCACCACACAAATCCGATGATGACACCGGCACGCATGTAGCCGGACCGCACGCTATCGAGTTTGCGACGGATCTCGACAATCGATCTCGAGTAGTCGATCCTGCGGATGCGGGTGCAGACCAGCAACGCTTGAGAGATCACGATCACACCGTAGATGTGCACGATGGCTCCGCTGACAACTCGATGGGGAATCTGAGTATTCCGTGCCCAGCACTGTGCTCCGAGCACAATCAGTGCAACGCCGACGAGTACTTGCAGCAGCTGCCACTGAAAGAGCGGTCGCAATGATCCTTCGACACGATCCATCAATTGGCG
>NZ_ANOG01000604.1 GCF_000346295.1 Rhodopirellula maiorica SM1
CAAAACCGGACCACTCGCAGAAGAGAACGCCCTCTTTGAAGCCGCCGCAAAACCGATGGCCGACATCTTTGAAGTTTCGCCACCGGCAATGCGAAGACGCCTTCAGAAATTAAATTTGCTAGTCAAAAACAAGGAAAAAACGCTATTTGACGGCATGGCATGAGTGTCAAGTGTTTGTAAAGCACTTGACACGCTCCGGAAGTATGCTCCAATTGCAGCATTAAGACATCGTGGCCGCGCATCGCGGTCATTTTTCGCACCCTGAGTGTGCAGTGTTCAGCAAACAGCCGCGTTCTCTGCCGGAGAAATACAGATGCTCGTGAAGCAGTTCAAATGCCAGATTTGTGGCCACCGTTTCGAGGTCGAAGTCATTGATCGAGAAGACCCCCGCGAGAAAGACGAGCCCGGATATCCGGTCGTATGTGAGATGTGCGCGAGCCCAAGACTTGAACCCGTCTGGGTTCGCAGGAAGGCAGGCTAGAAGCAACGCGGAATCGCCAACGTTGGTACACCTTGAGAACCGTTCCGCGGCGTGATGCACGTTGACGGGAAACCCACCACCACGATCAATAGATTCCTTGGAGAAAAACTAGATGGTAAGCCTATTTTTTTCATACTCGCATCGTGACGAAGTGATTCGAGACGAGCTTGAAATTCACCTCGCAATGTTGAAACGCCAGGGGGTAATCGAGACGTGGCATGATCGACGAATTGTTGCCGGCGATGAATTTAACGGCAAGATTAGTGAGTACTTGGAAATGGCTGACATTGTGCTGCTTCTTGTAAGCCCCTACTTCATCGCGTCGCAGTACTGCTACGCGGTAGAAATGGCGAGGGCCATGGAGCGACACGACGCTGGGGACGCACGCGTCATTCCTGTCATTGTGGATCCTTGCGAGTGGCACATGGCTCCGTTCGGGAAGCTGTTGGCGATGCCGCAGGATGGAAAACCAATATCAAAGTTTCCAAATATGCACGATGCATTTCTTCAGATCACAAGTGCGATTCGTAAAGCAGCCGCCAGTTTGAATACGATTCCAAATGATACGAGAAAAGCTGTTCCGAGAACCCAAGAGGCCGCGCTAGTAGCCGAGAAGCCTCGCTCAAGCAACTTGCGTTTGAAGCGAGATTTCTCGCAGCGCGACAAGGACAGATTCCGTGAGGAAACCTTCCAGTACATGGCGGCGTACTTTGAGGGCTCCTTGTCTGAGCTTCAAGCTCGTAATCCCGGAATCGAGACTGCGTTTCGACGTGTTGATGCCAACACTTTCACGGCGACGATTTACGAGCATGGCAGTCCGAAGTCCGAGTGTTCCATTAGTCTTTCCGATAGCTTCGGTGGTGACCAGATCGCATACAGCGCGGACAAAGCAAGTCGTGGGAATTCGTGCAACGAACTGCTTGGAGTCATTGCGGACGGAACAGCCCTTGGTTGGAAGCCGACAATGGGCTTCCATTTCCACGATGCTTCGTCCGAGCAACTTACCGAGGCCGGTGCCTCGGAGTATTTTTGGTCCCGCCTGATCGAGCCGTTACAAAGTTGATCTAATCCGAGACAGATACCTTCTTTTGCAGGTCGAAAACTGAATAGTAGATCCGGCTGGGAATATTGAGCCGGTATTTCATAACTTATTGAACTGTCGACGTCTTACGGCTAAATCGAATGGCCACAACTTGGATTAATTGAATGATCGTTTATCGCATTCCCGTTTTCTTAAAACAAAGCCTCGGTCGTCATCTGCTGACAGTATTGGCGGTGATGGCTTTCCTTCTCGTTGGTGTTTCCGTGGACCAGATCCGAGAATTGATCATGGATGTCTTCGCCGTTCGCGGGGTGATCCGATGGATGACGTTCGCGTTGGCCGTTTGGGGTGTTGTGTTGATAGGCTACTTCTTATTGATTTCACCGGATGAAACGGTTGTGGATCGCACGCTCCGGCGGGTGCCGAGTGGCGTGCGGCGTTTGCTCCAGTGTCCATTCCGAGTGCTAGTCGTCACACCATCGCAAGGGTTGTATTGGATCGCCCGCCTTGGGCGAAGGTTGAGCGGGAGTGGCTGGGCTGTTCTAGTCAATCTTCCGATGGCAGGCCTTGGATTCTGGCTGGCTATGTCGTGTCCGCTATCACCGTCATGGTTGTCCAGCATCGATTCAGTGTGGCCTTTGCCGGGCGGTTTCATTCGCATGCTGGGACTGTTCGCTGCGATGGTGGCGTTCTGGCTGGGAGCCGGAACATGGGTGGGGGCGGACCGCGTCCTTGACGGCCCGGATCAGAATGGTGAAGCCGGGGGGGCCGACGAAACAGTCCAGCGGCGGGTTCGAGTGTGGCGACGAACAGGTGAGGTCCTTTCCATCCTACTCGTGTCGACACTGCTATTGGAAAGCGTCTGGGTCGCGGTGGAGTTGACGGACACATTCGAAATGTCGGTTTACACCGTTTGGGCATTTTTAATGCTTGGTTTTGCTGGCACGCTTTTGGCAGCGTTACTCGATTTCCTCTATCGAAACACGTACTGGCCCTGGAGATTGATTGCATGCTTGGTCTTGGTATTGGTCGTCAGCCTGACCAGTCACGTAGAGCTCGGGCCGACAGATGTTCCGGATGTTGCGGCACAATTGAGAAGCGAGGAACCAGTAGACTGGGTCGACGCGTCGCTTCGTCGTTTACGAAGAAGGCCCAGTAATCATCGTTACAGCCAGTGGGGGTGGTTCACGGGCAGCTTTAGTTGCGGCCTTGTCGCTGGAACTCATTGAAGACGAGTTTCGCCAGGACGGGCAACACCCGGGGTGTGTGTGGTTGGGGAGCGGAGTTTCTGGGGGCGGTCTCGCACTAGCTGCTCATTACTACCCGTCTGACTTGCAGGCTTCGACGCAGGACGCAGTTACCCGTGATTACCTTGGACCGATCTTCCGAGGCTTCCTGACTACCTTTTCCAACCGTGGTGAATCATTGACCGCGTACTGGGATCGAGAGTTCCCCTGGCAAACAATCGATCAAACAACGCTAGACGCTGGCAAACCGCTGCTTGTGTTCGGTGTTGCTGACATCGATACCGGACGACGCGTGATGGTGGGATTTCCGCGATTGCCGAATGACTGGTATTCCCGATGGAGATGCGAACAAACTGCGAATGGCATGCAATGGACTCTGTCGGACAAGGACCACGAACCATATAGTCTTTCAAGCCTTCAGCTGAGCGGCACCCAGCCAAACGTTCGGCTAACCCGGGCTGTTCGAATGTCATCGTCCTTTCCATTCGGGTTCGAGCCGACACGAATTGCCGCGGAGGTCCCCGAACCGAACAATGGTTCGGATGATCATATCCATTTCCTGGATGGCGGGATGGTCGATAATACTGGCGTTGATTCGGTGCTGGCAATTTTGTCCAAAATTGAAGCTACGAACACTTCGAATTGCCAACAGCTTGCCGAAGAGTTACGACGCCGCGGCGTTTTCCTTATAGAAATCGATGCGGGGGCAGGATCAGGCGAAGTAGCAACGTCGGGATTATTGAGTCGGTTGACGCAGCCATTTGGAGGCTACAACCGAGGAGTCTATACCGCGGCGAAGCGTTCACGCGACCGGAGCGTCGCCGAACTCTACACGCAATTCGGCGAAGACTTTACGACAGAACCAATCGAGTCACACCCAGCGAGCGACGAAGTGACCGAGGTCATGACAACTTTAGCCCTGCCGGAACACGATGTCCGGCGACTGATCGCATCTTTCGAAAATCCAAAAAGGGAAAAGATCATTCGTGAAGCCCTTCGAAAACGTTATATGGAACTGTCGGATCGCGACAGCCTCTCTCAGCGCAAGCAATAAAGTTTGCCGGCGAGTCTACAGCGGCGCGAGACATGGCCAACATCCGATCCGGCTTGCTTCGCTTGTGGCGGAAGTCGCTCGGCTTTGGACTTGGTGTGTAAACCGAGACCCGCATGTCAAACAGAGAATCAGAGAGTTCTCAGGGTTGTCTCTGGGGTGCGAGGCGAACCAGGGTGGTTGGACTCGGCAGCCCGGACTCTCTCCGCGAAAGTGAGAACTTTGAGTTTGGGCGCCGCGGCGTCGAAAGACCGCTAAAAACGGGGCGTAAACGAAAAACGCCCGTTTGCCGATATTGGGCCACTGGCGTTAACTGGTTTGCGAGAGCTTTCGCGATTTCAAATCAGCTCAAATCGGGGTTGGCTCGGTCGACAGCTTGGTTAACGGGAAATCGGCGTAAAACACTGTAAATAACGCAAGAAATGCGATCCAGAGACCGCTGTTTCTTAGTTTGCACCGATTTCGTTTGTTTCGTTTATTTGCTTCGTTGCGTTTGGCCGATACACTAGAGATGGAGGCCAAACCATGAATGCAACACTGTCCGATCTACCCCGTACGCTCTCACCAACGCCCGGCGATGCCGAGCTGGCGAAAGCGTCCAGCCGCGCAATCGCAGACCTTGTCGCTCACGAAAGCGAGGCCACCATCCGATTGGTCGCCAAGCTTGGAACGAAGGAAACCGAGATCGAGATTCCTCCGTCAGCGGTGCAGCTACTTGGCGCCTTGCTGACCGAGTTTGCCAAAGGCAACGCAGTCACCATCTTCCCGGTGCACGCTGAATTGACGACGCAGCAGGCTTCGGATTTGCTTGGTGTGTCGCGGCCGTTTCTGGTCGATCAGCTTGAAAAGGGCGCACTGCCATTTCGCAAAGTGGGCACTCACCGACGCGTGCTGCTCAAGGATCTAATGGAGTACAAACAGTCGATGGACCGCAAACGCCACGAAGCACTCGACAAACTGGCTGCCCAGGCCCAAGAGCTCGACATGGGTTATTGAGCCTTGAGTCACTTCACCGTTGTTTACGACGCTTGCGTGCTCTTCCCCGCGCCGCTTCGGGACCTGTTGATGCAACTTGCGATGACCGGGCTATTTCGGGCTCGCTGGTCTTCGATGATCCAAGATGAATGGACTCGTAGCGTCTTGCGAGTTAGACCCGATCTGACGGCAGAGCAATTGTCTCGCACTCGTCAGTTGATGGACTCGCATGTACTCGATGCATTGGTGACTGGCTTCGAACCGTTGATCGATGCCCTTGAGCTACCAGATCCCAATGATCGCCATGTTTTAGCCGCGGCGATCCGGTGTGGGGCCAATGCAATCGTGACATACAATTTGAAAGACTTTCCCGACGACGCTTTGGGTGCGTACGGAATCGAAGCGATCCACCCAGACTCGTTCATTGTCAGCCAGTTGGATTTGGCACCCAGCGCGGTGCTGACCGCCGTCAAACAAACCCGCGCGAGACTGAAGAATCCGCCGAGGTCGTCGTTGTTTTCGCTCCGGACTTGGGAACCGTTGAGATTGAATGCAACGAAGATGAGGTCCAAGCTCTGATCAATGATTCGTCAGAGTCTTCTGAATAACGGATGCGAAACCATCCGTGAATGCTTATCCGGTGAGCACCGACTGGAGCAAATCGGCGACGCCAATTCGCTCCGCCCAATGCATGAGATAGCTTCGATCTAGCTCGTCGCCCGATACGAGCAGAATACCCCGGGCGTCCTTCAGTTGGCGTTCGGTCGGCCTGATCTTGTGCCATCGCAACTTGTGCAGCAAAATGTCTTCCGCCGTCGCAATCCACGCCGCCTGTTCGAACAAGGTGATTCTTTTGCGACGACTGAATCTTGCGAATTCGTATTCGTCACCAGCCACGCGAAAGAAGTCCACCTTCATAGCGGATCGATTGTCGAGGGCGTTGAATTGGTGGGGCGGTCGCAATCCGGACTCGACGCTGATTTGTTGAATAAAGAATTCATCTTGGAAGGCCTCGACAATTGCATCGACTTGGGTCTCGTCATACTCGACCACAAAGTCGATATCGTGGGTGGAGCGAGGAACTCCCCAGTAGTTGCCAGCCATCGAACCGACCAACATGTAGTCGATTCCAGCCGTTTCGAGTCGATGCAGGCAATCGACGAGTAGTTCGGTTTCCGTCACGGCGTATTGCTTGAGACAATGTCAATTTCGTAGCCAGCACGGATGCGTGCTTTCAGCTTCTCTGCGATCTCCGCTTCGCTTACATCAGGATAACGGTTTCGAATTCCCTCGCGAGCGATCGCCAGCGACGCTTCGTATAAGCCAAGGCCTATCTTGAGTCGTTCTTCGCCGGTCATTCGGCGGTAGGCCTCCAACTGAAGCTGGTCTATTTCTAGCATGAAACTCAGCCTTCCTTCGGAAATAGCGGAAGGATGCGTGAGGTATCATTGTTCTTGGGGGCTAGCTCCGCAGCGTACTCGATGCACGCGTCAACGTCTTCTGACTTGATGCTCGGATAGCTGCGAAGCAACTCGGCTTTCTCGACGCCTTGGGCCAAGTTGTCCAGCACGACAGCGACGGGCACACGCGTACTAGAGACGCATGCTTGGCCGTGGCAAACGAGCGGATCAACTGAGATGCGATCTCGCCAAGTCATCGAGGTACCTTGGGACACGAAACGCGGTAACTCGCACGGGCCCTCTCGTTTGTGTTAACCAGTTTGCCGAGTCAAACAGAGACTCAGAGAGTTCTCGGGGGTTGTCTCTGGGGTGCGGGGCCAACCAGGGTGGTTGAGTCCGGCAGCCCAAAGATCGAAACGAAACAGAGAACTTTCGCTGACGCGGCGAAACGTCAAAAACACCGCGAAAAACCGGGCCGAAATCGAAAACACCTGCCTGCCTAATTCAGGCGGCAGGTGCTAACTGGTTTGCGAGAGCTTTCGCGATTTCAAAACTAGCTCCCCCGACAGGACTCGAACCTGTGACAGGCGGATTAACAGTCCGCTGCTCTACCGACTGAGCTACAGGGGATTTTTTTAAGGACGATTCGTTACGAATCACTTAGACTTTCTTTCTCGGCAATTGCTCGCCGTCGTCTCCCTTAATTTGCCGAAAATTTACTGAAACTACTCTGCGATGACAAGGGCGGGCATGCTCACTTTTTGACTCATCTGAGATTTTTTCATCATCGCCGCCGATTCTGGCTGTCCGTCGCATGTTTTCATTTATTAATGCAAATCCGGCTCCTCGATCACCCCAAACCGACGTCCGCGGCGAAATCGCAGCATCTTGACGCGTTTCGACTCCACTGGATCCCCGTTTTTAGGGAGCCGGCTGGTCCAGGTGAGGTTCGGACTGATGGGGGATTTGGTGGGAAGTGAGCGAGAGTTTTTGGTGTGGAGGGGTTGGGGGCGGGTGACAGGCTGGAAGCCTATCCCACTTTGTGGGAGGGCTATGCGGCTTTATCGCTTTTGATCTTGATCATTGTCACTTCGTTGCCGATGTCGTTGTAATGGACCTCGCTCATCACTTCGCTGATCAGCAGCACACCGCGGCCGCCAGGAACCTCTAGCAGACTGTCCTGGCGTGGATCGGGGACTTTTTCAGGGTCGAACCCTTCGCCTTGGTCCCGGATGCGAATCATCACTCGCTCGTCGCAACACGTCATCTCAACTTCGACGACTTTGTCCGCTGCGTTGCGGTTGCCATGACGCACCGCGTTGACGATCGCTTCTTCGTACGCCAATTGCACGCGAAACAGATCCATCGCCGGCCACTGACGTTGGCCCATCTCTTGGATCAGATCCTCGACTAGGTCGCTGCCAATCCGCGTGTCACTGGGGATCGTATGTCGCTGAGTCCAGGAAGGACCGTGGTTGGTGCCCATGATGGATGTCTCTTTTCGCACGTGCGCTGTACTCACGCTGTTTGGGACAAAGGGGGGCAGAATGATCGTCGCTTGAAGTCGAGGTGTTTCGCCTCGCTGGCGGGGTCACCGCAGCGTCTCATCGACTCTCGCTCGACGATTCATCCTGCGCCATGGCGGTTTTCGCGTCGCAAAATTCGCCAATATTATCATTATCGGCCGAAGTCTTATTCGATCTGACGTCTTTCGTAAACAGCATTTCAATTCAATCCCCCCGGTCGTGGTGGTCGACCGAATGCAGGCAAATCGACCAGCAATTTTGGCCGTTGGACTCAATCAAACCACCGTTGAGTACGCAATTTATTGGCTTTTGCTCGCTTTGTCGTCGCGATCCGCACCGGCACGATTCACCAGGCAGGTCGCTTCCGATGAACCGGTCCTTACCTCAAATTCACCGAGTTCCTGCAGAAAATTCATTGCGATTTCTGGCGTTGGCAAATGGTAGATAGCAAATCGCATGCCTGGAGAGGCTATAGAGTTTGCGGTGGGAGGTGGGAGGTGGGAGGTGGGAGGTGGGAGGTGGGAGGTGGGAGGTGGGAGGGCTGAGGGCTGAGGGCTGAGGGCTGAGGGCTGATGACAGGCTGGAAGCCTATCCCACATTTAATTGGGGGATGACCCTGTGCGACGGCGACGGCGACGGCGGTGCCAGGTTAGTCCCAGGATGCCCAACAGCGGCAACGTGATGATGCCGATCGCTTGACTCCAGGCACTTGAGAGCACGATC
>NZ_ANOG01000605.1 GCF_000346295.1 Rhodopirellula maiorica SM1
CTAGCCGCCGAGAACGGTTCCGGTCGGGCAACAACCGATTCGGGCAAGCTTCAAAGCTATAACCGTCGCCAGACACATTCACGCCAAAATCCGCGTTTGTTGCAAGCAGAAACCCGCCTGCGCGGACGACACTTCCCAGTCGCAACGCGACGACACGTGGGTAGCCCCGGACGTGAGTCCGGGGACAGCGTAGTAGTGGCCACCATAGAGTCGCGAAGCGACGGCAGGTGTCGTTACGGACATAAATAAGTTGGACAAGAAAATAATCGATTCAAAAAATTTGCCTCTTATATAACAATTCAAATGACTGCACCAAAAAGACCGTTGTCACAAGAAGGAGGACAATCGATTAAAATATGGAAGGTTAGAAAATCGGTGAGGCATGAAATCATCTTTCCTTTGCCGGCATCAATCGGTCTCAATATCTTTTTGCCACCCATCTTTTTGCCGGTCCTTTCCGCCGGGTGACCACCGAGCGGGCATTTACCTAGAGGCTACCTACTTCGGCCCGCCCATCCTTCCTGACATCCGGTCAAAAGAAGGCAACCGAAGGTTGCGGCAGGAAAATGAATGGGGCAGGAACATGTCTGAACCCGAAGAAACTGGTAATGGGTGCCAGCACAAATGCTGACGCATGATTTATTTAATCAGTACGTTCCGGGATTCCATCTGCTAATCATTCGGCATGCAATGACGATTCCCGAGCACCGTTTCACTGAGCACGATTCAGCAGCGTGAATGTCAGCCGTAACCGAGCGGCGACGAAGGATTTTCAACTTCAAAAACTTCAATTTCGACGCTTCGGTTTACGGCATGGTTCTGCCTGATTCGGTCGAGACAAAACGAACGGAAACTACTCGCCCGTACGATTCATGATTGTAACTGGCCCGTCAGCTGGAAGTGGTCCATCACCCAAATCGATTGAAATGACTCGACGTTCCATTTCGTTTTCGGTGATTCTTACGTCGAAGGTTATTGTCCCCGCCTCCGGGTCGTCCCATGCGATTACTAGCACATCATTTTGAGGATGTGTAAACGTGCCAGTAAGACCGGGTTCTGGCGTTGCCTTGACTTTGCCGTTTTCCGTAAATAGCCAAACTGTACCGTCTTCGGTATCTGTCGCTTTCCAACTTCCCAAGATTGCCGCAGTCGGTACCGCCTCTGTGCCTGTGGCGACGTCGGACATCACGCTCTGATCGTCGGGACTTTCGCAACCAGCGAAGGCAACTGCAGCGAACAATACCCAAAAGGTATGGATTGCTGTTTTGTGTACCATGAGATTCCAGTCGATGTTTGATGGCAGAACGGTACAGATCACCCGGTCGCCGCGAGAGATCTTCCACTTCAATAAACTCAACTCGGCGACTCAAGTGCAGCGTCTGGTGCGCCGGGCTTTTCCTTCACGTAATCAATGTGGCGGAAGCCCTGCTCCTGCCTTCGTGAAATTGAAACCTGATTCCGCCCAGCCTTCGATTACCTTTGACTCGATAATCTCGATGTGGCCGTCCAAAAAAAGGTAGTTTGCGGTGTCGCCTATGTGGCGACTGCGAGCAACATACTTGTCTACGATTGACGGTACCAATCCGGCGTTGATATTCGCCGTTGTGAACCATGTCTCCGGATTCATGTCCGGTGGAGATGCCGGATCAACCAAAAGAGGGCCGCCATTGTGCTCCAACCATTCTATTGTCGAATGGGTTTCGATGAACACCAAGGGGGCATTTTCCGTTTCAAGATTGCGAAAATAGCCAAAGCCATCGGTCGAGTCGGGGCAGTGAATGCGTTTGGAAGACAGTGCGTGAGAAAAATGGAACCCACGCAAATTACTAGCACACTGGGTCCTGCGTGCGGAAGCTCTGGCGGACTGCACTGCGGGCAGTGAAAGTGCGATGCAAATTGCAATGATGACGAACACAACGAGAAGTTCAATTAACGTCACACCGGCACGGCGTTGCATGGGAAGCATTGCGGCATACATCCATTTCACTTCGGCGAACGACCCGGATCAGCGGGGACCGGGAGTTGAGTATCCATTCGTGAAAACTAGCCACCGGTCCTCCGTTGCAGTACGCCCAGCATGGGCGTGATCTTGTGGGGTGCCCTCATTCCAAAAAGTCAGTCCCCTGTACTTAGTTCCGGTTTCTTTCATGGAGTCAGTATACCAAATGAAATTCTAACGAAAGGACAGTACGAGG
>NZ_ANOG01000606.1 GCF_000346295.1 Rhodopirellula maiorica SM1
ACGGTGCCATCTCGTGGATCAAGTACGCGGTCGTTCGCGAAGATCCCTCGCAAGATGACTATTTAAAAGAAGTGATGGAGGTGTTTCCGGCCGAGCGAATCGTCAGCGGGATCGGCGAACAACCAGCTATCGTCCATCTCCGCGACTTTGGCGTGACGGGATTCACCAGCGGTTGCGTCTGTGTCGCTCCGGCAAAGTCGATGGAGATGATGCATGCGATTCATCGAGGCGATTTTGAAACCGCCGAAGCGATTCGCAAGTGGTTCGAGCCGCTCGAAGATCTTCGCAACGACATCAACCCGATTCGCGTACTGCATCACGCGGTTGCCGGAGCAGGGATCTGCGAGACCGGCCCACTGTTGCCGATGCTAAGTGATTTGAGTGCCGAGCAGATCGCAAAGATCGCCGACGTGGCAAAAGGGATGTTGGCAAGCTAGATTCCCCGGCCCGTTGGACCGGGCTAGGTAAATTGCTAGGCCTTTGCCCGAAATACGCAGAACAAACCTGACCCGTCGGGTGATGATGGTCCGGTGGAAACCGGACCGACGCCCGCTAGGGTAGTGGATTTCGCCAGAAATCCCGGGTCGCCAAAAACCCCGGATCGCCAAAAAATCCTGGGTCGCCAGAAATCCCGGATCGCCAGAAATCCTGGATCGTGAGGAATTTTGGATCGTGAGGAATTTTGGATCGTGAGGAATTCTGGCGAATTCCACTACCCTGAACGCAACCATTTAAGAATGGTCGGAACACTAGCGTTTGCTATTTCCTTGACACCGTATTAAATGAAAAAAGGCGAAGTGCTCGTGAAGCACTCCGCCTTTTTCTGATTCTGCGTCTCGCATCGTTTTAGCGAGCGACCGCTAGGTTCTGTTTCTTCAGACCATCGATGTATTGATGGGCGATGTTCAGTACTTCACGGTTATAGAAGTAGTCGCGATAGACCTCTTGGGCTCCGACTTCGGCCTCGAGTTCTTTCTCTTCTTCTTCTTTCTGAGCATCCAGTTCTTTTCGGCGTGCCATGAACTCGCCTTCATTTAGCGAGATCGATGCTTGCTCTTTTTGTTGAACATACAATTCGATTCGCTTCAGTAGTTCGGTGAACTCTTTTTCTTGGCTGATCCGGCCCATCGAATCGTTACGCAATTGGCCAATCAACTCCGCGGGCACCATGTTGTAATTCTCGTGCTTGGCGGGTTTGACACGATCGTTAGGCAGAGCAAACTTCAAATCGCTTTCGGACACGTCCATCTTCGCGGTAATCGAGGGCAGTACGATGTCGGCCGAAACTCCAGCCAATTGAGTGCTCTCGCCGTCGGGCAGATAGAACTGTTGAAGGGTGACCTTCAATGCGCCGTAGTTGGCTCGGTTGTTTCGGAACAACTGTTGGCCAAGATCCATCAGCGTTTGCACGGTTCCCTTGCCGTGGCTGGTTGGGTCGCCGACAACGATGCCGCGACGATAATCCTTAATCGCACCGGCGAAAATTTCGCTGGCACTTGCACTGAATTTGCTGGTCATGACCACCAACGGGCCATCCCATGCGGTGCCACGGTCATCGTCGTCATACTGCTGGACCGAACCATCGGCATTCTTGACTTGCACCACAGGGCCGTGGTCGATGAACAACCCGGTCAAGTTGATCGCTTCGGTCAAACTTCCGCCGCCGTTGGTGCTGAGGTCGAGCACGATGCCGTCGATCCCCTTTGTCTTGAAATCTTCGATGATTCGCAGGACGTCGCGTGTGCTGCTGCGGAAATCTCGTTTGTTGTTCTTGGCACCTTCCATGTCCATGTAAAAACTGGGCAGGTTGATGTAGCCAATCTTCTTCGTTTGTCCGGGATTGTCGGGCAAGGAATGTTCGATGATCTTGCCACGCGCGGCGGATTCGTCCAGCTCGATACGAGCACGAACGATGCGGTGGATTTCCACTTCGCCCGCACCGCCCGGTTTGACGCCCAAACGGACGATCGTTCCCGCTTTCCCGCGGATCAAACCCACCACGTCGTTCAGCGGCATCTCGACGATATCGACCATCGGGCCTTCTTCGTCTTGGCCAACCGAAACGATCACATCGTCGGTTTTCAGTTTGCCATGTTTAGCAGCCGCTCCACCAGGAATGACACGCGAAACGACGGTGTTGCCATCTTTTTCACGCAACTGGGCTCCGATTCCATCGAGACTCAATCGCATGATCATGTCGAATTCGTCAAGCGAATCGGGCGACATATACGTCGAGTGTGGGTCGTAGGCCATGGTGACCGCGGTCAAGTACATTTCCAACAACGCATCGCTGTCGGTGTCTCGCCATCGACGGTCGTAGCGGAGGTAACGTCGGCGAAGCAAATCGCGAGCTTCAGCCCCTTCTTTGCCTTCGTCCTTCAAGTCCAGCAGGGCGTATTTGATCTGACGACGCCAGCGGTCGTTTGCTTCGTTCGCGTCTTTGGCGTAAACGGTTGCCTCAGGATCGGTGATGATTTGTTCGTCAATCGTGAAATCGAATTCACCGTCTAACAATTGCAGTGCAACCGAAACGCGTTCGTCGACTCGTTGCACGAATCGTCCAAACACCTCATAGGCAAACGACAAATCGCCTGCTTGCACCATATCGTCGATGCGAGTGCTGTTGCGTTGAAATTGATCAATGTCGCTTTGCAGAAAATACAGCTTCATTGGATCCAGCGATTTCAAAAACAAATTGAGGGCGCGCTGGCTGACGGTGTCGTTTAATTGTTGGCTGGAAACATGATTGCGTGGCATCAGTGTTGCGATCAAACGCGCCACGAGCGGATCTTTGGGGCCGGGGGTTGCCAGTTTCGCGGGGCCCAGGTCGCGTTGCACCGCGTTGCCAATCACCTGTTGAGTGCCCGGTCGGTCGATCGTGGCTTGCTCGTTCTGTGCCAGCGATACTTCCGCAACCAAGACGGCAAACAGAACCGCAAACAACGGCCGGGACCACGTCATCATCCGGTGTGATCGTGGCGAGCTCTGCCGTGCAGCAGCATTCGGATCGTTGGCGCGAGTTCGAGAGGCACTCAAGGCGTTGGGATCGCTCAGAGTACGGTTGGCGGTAGATAAACGGCAATCCATAGTGGTTTCCTGAGGAAGTTTTCTTTGGCGTGTTTCGACTTGCGAAAGCGTCGTAAACGGTGCTGCGCTGCGGGAAATAAGCAGCGCAGACGCGATCGATAGGGAACCGCTGTCTTCACCTTAGACGTCTGGCTAGGGTCGTGATGTGATCCTAGGAGAGAGCGTGATTTAGGGCAATGTCGGTTTCCTCGCCTATTTTACCCGGTTAGGTAACCATTGCGGGCGCCAGCCGCACAGATTTCTCGTGGATTGCCGCTCGAAACCGCCAGCATGCTGGTGGTGGGCAATGCCATCTCTTTGGCAACCATTGGGGGATGCTCAAGTAGTGGGATTCGCCAGAATTCCCATCTTTGCTGTTGAAACACCAGGAACTCTGGCGAGTCCCACTACGAAAGTAGATGGCATTGCGCAACTTAATTACCGCACGTCCGAAGACCAGTGAAATCGACATGCCGAGGCGGCGTTCAGCTCAAGATGTCCTTGATCACATGTCCATGAACATCGGTCAACCGTCGCTCGAAACCGTTGTAGTAGTACGTAAGTCGCTCGTGATTCAGCCCGAGCAAATGGAGGATCGTGGCATGTAAATCGTAAACGGTTGCAACGTCTTCGATTGCTCGATAGCTGAATTCATCGGTCGCCCCATAAGTGAACGGAGCCTTGACGCCGGCGCCCATCATCCAAGCCGTAAAGCCCTCGGGGTTGTGGTCACGACCGCTGGCTCCCTTTTGAAAGGTTGGCATTCGTCCAAACTCGGTCACCCAAACGACCAGCGTTTCTTCGAGTAGTCCCCGCTGCTTCATGTCACGCAGTAACGCTGCACAGGGTTGGTCCAACACCGGACCATGTTGGTTGTATTGATCAACGATCTTTTTGTGCCCATCCCAATTGCTCACCCCTTCGCCACCGGTTTGATAGGCCCCATTGAACAACTGGACAAAACGCACGCCTTGTTCGATCAAGCGTCGCGCCAAGATACAGTTGTTAGCAAATTTGGCCTTTAGCGGATTGGTCGCGTCATCGGCCCCGTAGGCCCGGATTGTACTTTTCGATTCCGTTGTCAAATCCGTAACTTGCGGAACGCTCAACTGCATTCGCGCAGCAAGTTCATAACTCGAGATCCGGGCGGCCAATTCGCTATCCCCCGGAAACTGCTCAAGGTGACGCTGGTTTAGACGTCGCAGATACTGACGTGTCGCTTGATCCTTTTTTGCCGAGATCCCCGCAGGAATTTGCAAGTTGTTCAGTGGCTTGGTGGCGTTGAACTCGGTGCCTTGGAACGCGGCGGGTAAGAAGCCGGGGCCCCAATTGTTGACGCTCGATTGAGGCGTGCCGCGAGGGTCCGAAATCGCAACATAAGCAGGCAGGTTCTCGTTCTCGGTCCCCAATGCCCACGTCGTCCACGCCCCCATGCTTGGAAATCCATCGAGCGTGTTGCCGGTTGACATGAAGTTCTCGCCTGGTCCGTGGGTATTGGTTTTGCCGGTCAATGAATGGATGAAACACATGTCGTCCGCAAGTTCGCCTAGTTCGGGCAGCAGATCGGAAACCATCTTTCCCGATTCGCCGCGTGGGCGGAATGTCCAAGGGCTCTTGGTCAGCATCCCCTGTTCGCCTTGGAACGTCACCAATTTTTCCGCTCCCGGCAGCGGCTGTCCGTCGCGTTTGATCAAATCGGGTTTGTAGTCGAAAGTATCAACTTGGCTACACGCCCCCGCGCAAAAGATCACCAAGACATTCTTGGCGGCCGCCTTGTGATGCGGCGGGCGGGACGCGAACGGATGGGCGGGATCGATCTGTGGTCGCAACGGCTTGGGTGCAGCTGCGAGCAGATTTTGATCGTTTAAGAGACTCGCCAATGCGATTCCGCCGAGACCGGTTGCCGCATCGGTTAAAAATTTGCGTCGCGCAAGGAAGGAGTTCATGGCTTTCTAGGGGCAGGTCGAAAGTGGCGGAGTAATGCGGCGGGCGAGCGGCAGAGCAATTAAAAACCCGCAATGTCAGTGGCGGGCCGCGTTGAGGTTGAGATTCCCTTACTAACGTGTCGGATCGTGTAGCGACGCGGTCCACTTATGGTATGAACACAAACTCGTTGGCGTTCAGGATCGCACGTGTGAACTGAACCATGCCTTCCTGCTCAATGAATCGTTCGCTGTCGGCGATTTCTTGTTCACTTGGCGAGCGTTGGAAACACAGCTGCCATGCACGAATAACTTGTTTTCGCTCGGTTTTCGCTTCGCTTTGAATTCGCTTTGCAAGGATCTCGGCTTGCTGCATCACAAACCGGCTGTTCAGTAGGTTCAGTGCTTGCTGCGGGGTGGTCGAGCGGCTGCGTTTTGGCATCACCATGCTCGCATCCGGGCAATCAAACGCACCAAAAACGTGATCCTTTTCTTGACGCACCTTAGTCATATAAATCATCCGCCGCCAATCCGAGGGGCCATATTCTTGTTTAGGGTGGTAGTGGCGTACATTTTCGAGTTGGACTTCGAACGCACTGAAACCTGGTCCACCGAGCGTCGCGAGATCTAATACGCCACTAACAGCAAGTACGGAATCACGTATCGCTTCGGCCTCGAGTCGTCGCGAAGGAAATCGCCACAACATTCGTGTATTCGCATCGACCTTTGTTCCCGCCGGCGTCGGGCGGCTGGATCGCTGCCACGTTGCGGATCCCAGGATCAACCGATGGATGTGTTTGAGCGACCAGCCGTTGTCCACCAATTCGCACGCCAACCAATCGAGTAGTTCGGGGTGCGATGGCGGAGTCCCGTTGCGACCAAAGTCACTTGGTGTGTCGACGATACCAATGCCAAAATGAAATTGCCACAATCGATTGACAATCACGCGAGCGGTCAACGGGTTTTCTTTGGCGGCGATCCAATTCGCGAACGCGAGTCGACGCAGTCGTTCAGGGGCATCCTGCTCCAAATCGAGTGAGGTGAACGCGTCGATTGCATCAGGAGATACTCGCTCGCGTTTGGCATCCGGTTCGCCTCGGTACAGTCGATAGGTGGCACCGGGTTGACGAAACGTGCCGATCCACGCTCGCGGCCGTTGCTGAATTCGCTTTTGTTCCGCTTCGATTTGATTCAGTCGGGACAACCACGCTCGACCTTGCTCGGCTTCGTCCACAGGGATCGAAGTAAACACATACCGGGCCGGTTGCGATTTGCTGTCTGGCAACAACTTCTCTGGCGGCAAACGGTCTGCGGACGACGCGACGAGATGCCACTGCGATGGTTCGCTAGCCCACTCGATCCGGTACTGCGTTGCCACACGATCTGCGAATTCGCCATTGCGATCACGCGCCCACTCGATGCGGTCGATTAGGGTTAACTCAGGCAACTCGATCTGAATCCAGCCACCCGTGCGTGTGGATGCGATCCAGCTGTGCGAGTTGCCATATTTCCCATCATTGATATGAGGCAATTTGTGTTTGGGGTGCTGGAAATCGCCCGACGAAGTCGCTTTGGCTCCGAGGCTAGCCAGTGCCACATTGTTGTCGCCTGAATAGATCTCGAGCTCATCAATACAGGGCTCCCCTGCGTTGGTGGCTTCGATCGTAAAACGCACGAACTTAGCTTCACGCGGTGCAAACGACTCGACGTTATGCTTTGCTGTCACGCGATCACGCAACGTGGCGGACTGATTGGGCTTCTTATTCGACATGTCTGCATTTGTCGAAAGATATTTCGCAAGTCGCTGCCGAATTTGATTCGCCTCGAGCTTGATCGCCTCGATTCGCCGCTGAGTTTGTTCGCTCAGCGGCAGCGTGGCTTCGCCATGCTGGACACCGGCAAACACGGCTTGCATCGCATAGTAGTCTTTTTGGGTGATCGGATCGAATTTGTGATTGTGGCAGCGTGCACAACCGGTGGTCAGCCCAAGGAATGCGGTTCCACATGTATTGATGATGTCATCCAGTTCGTTCTGACGCTGCATTTGAGTCAGCTTGGGATCTTTGCCTTTGACCAAATCCATGGGCCCTGCAACGAGAAACCCCGTTCCAATTGGCTCGTCCAACGCATCGCCGGCAATCTGTTGGCGGACGAATTCATCGTACGGTTTGTCGGCGTTGAGTGAATCGATCACCCAATCACGGTATCTCCATGCCGTCGGCCGTTCACGGTTGGTTTCAAATCCATTCGTCTCAGCAAAGCGAACGATATCCAACCAGTGACTCGCCCAACGCTCGCCATACCGATCACTGGCGAGCACCTCGTCGACAAGGCCTTGCCAAGCATCGGGGGATTGGTCGTTGACAAAGTCGTCGACTTGTTCGGGGGTCGGTGGCAACCCATGCATCACCAAAAACAGACGCCGAATCAGAACGCGTCGATCCGATGGCGGTGATGGTTCTAATCCGACAGACGCCAATCGTGTATGAACAAAACCGTCAATCGAATTCGCGGACGAGGGTCGCTTGACTGGGCGAAACGACCAATGCTCTAGCGAGACCGTTTCGGTTGGTGGACCATAATGATCCGGCGTCTTCGCACCTTCGGCGATCCACATTTCGATCAAACGGATCTCATCGGGCGACAAAGCGTCGTCAGGTGGCATTTCAAGTCCGGCTTCCTGGTGTGTGATCAACTTCATTAGAAAGCTGCCGTCGGGGTCACCCGGAACGATCGCCGGTTCTCCCGAATTACCACCTCGCAACATGTTAGCCAACCGATCCAAACGCAATTGACCATTCGCGTCGTCGGGGCCATGACAGTGATGACAATGCGTCTGCAGAATCGGCTCGATCTCGTCGCCAAAATCGACAGCGTGCAGGGCTGACGTTGACCCGATCAGTTTTGCCAAAACAAGAGCGGACAGGGCTATCGAGTGACGTCGCCATCGGAACATCCGTATCAGCAAAGGTTGCAACCGGAACATGTCAGGATCATGCGGGGGTGGGAAACGTGGGTGGGGGAGGAGGTCAGTCTAAGGCAGCGGCCGGCCCGAAGCAAATTTCGATCGGTTTTGCCGCGTGACAAACACGCTCGCCAGCGGCCAAGAGAAGTAGGACGCGGCGTTGTGCGTGTCCAGAATTCGGTGTCCGTTTCGAGCTGTGATTCCTTAACTCACACCGGACATACATCTAAAATTGAAATAGGCGAATGCAAATGTATCTCGTTGAACGAAGGAAATGGGCGATGATCAATCGATCACAACACCGGCTTCGATTTGTTGCGGTGGTGGTTTTCATGGCATGGGTACCACACATCCACTCTGGTCTTCGAGTTCAAGCGGACGACGCGTTGAAGGCACAGGCGGAAGTCCCTGCGGAAGTACAACCGCAATTCGGAAACGGTTTTGATCCGTTTGTGGAACCTCAACATCCCGGTCGCGACCACATCGGTGGATGGCACTTGGGAGTGTTTGGTCATTACACAACGACCGGACACTTGTTGACGCAAGTGTTTCCGAACACCCCCGCGTCTCGAGCAGGACTCGAACCGGGTGACCGGATCATCACCGTAAACGGCTATCAAGTTGGTGACGTGATCGACCGCCAATATCCGATTGACTTCCTGATCCAGCGACATGCTTCGCCCAACGGCTTCGTGCGGCTGTTGGTGCAAAATCGTCGGACGCTGCGTTTACAGAATCTTGACGTCCGCTTGGCGCGCGGCCGTATCCACTTCTAAACCGGTCCGCCCGTAGGCTCGAAAAGTCGCCGGCATAATGCCAATCCCCATCGAGGGTACTTCGGTGTATGGTAGACTGGTTCGGGTATCTGCGTTCGCGCCCATCCCGCCCCATGCGTCTAGTTTGAAGTTGCCTTCGTAGGAGTGTCCCTCTTGAAAATCCGCTTGCCCGCTTTATTCGTCCTTTTACTGCTTATCCCAACCGCTGGTGTGGTGGCCGAAACCCCTAACGTCATCGTCATCATGGCCGATGACCTTGGTTATGGTGACGTTTCTTGTTACGGAGCGACATCGTTAGAAACTCCCAATATCGACAAACTGGCAAGCGAAGGGGTGCGATTTACAAGCGGGTACTGTTCGGCATCCACGTGCACACCGACGCGTTATTCGATGTTGACCGGTACCTACGCGTTTCGTGAGCAAGGCACCGGGATCGCTCCGCCAAACGCACCGGCGATCATCAAACCAGGCACCGAAACGGTGGCGTCGCTGCTGCAAGGTGCTGGCTACAAGACTGCGGTCATTGGAAAATGGCATCTGGGCTTGGGCGGTGAGGATGGCCCTGATTGGAATGGTGAACTGAAACCGGGACCACTGGAAATCGGTTTCGATACCTGTTTCTTGTTGCCAACCACTAACGATCGCGTACCGCAGGTCTATGTGCACGATCATCATGTCGAAAACCTCGACCCCGCAGACCCGTTATGGGTTGGCAATAAAAAGCCGAGCCCCGAGCATCCCACCGGCATCACGCATCGTGACACATTGAAAATGGATTGGTCGCACGGTCACAATGCCACGATCCATAACGGCATCAGCCGCATCGGCTTTTACACCGGCGGACACGCAGCTCGATTTCGTGACGAAGACCTCGCTGACAAATGGGTGGAAAAATCGGTCGAGTTTATCGAGCAAAATAAAGACGAAAACTTCTTTTTGTTTTTTGCTGCCCATGACATCCACGTACCACGCATTCCGCACGAACGATTCCAAGGTAAAACCTCACTCGGGCTTCGCGGTGACAGTATCATCGAACTGGACTGGTGCGTCGGCGAGTTGACGAAAACACTTGACCGACTTGGGTTAGCCGAGAACACGCTGGTCGTGTTCTGCAGCGAC
>NZ_ANOG01000607.1 GCF_000346295.1 Rhodopirellula maiorica SM1
CTGGATCCGTCATTGTTTGGGCAATGATTTCGCCGATTTTGTTTCCATTGTTGGGCGGTTGTTTGTATAGAAACCAATGAACCAATCCGCCGATGGCATAGATGTCGGTTTGAGGACTGATATTGCCAAATGACGGATCGATCTGTTCCGGAGCAGCGAACCCGAGAGTCCCGCCAAGGATCGAGTTCGAGCCCGCTGCAGAAGCTTGTGAGAATCCAAAATCGGTGATGGTGATTTGACCGTTCTTGTCGACCAGGATATTGCTGGGCGTCAGATCACCGTGAACCAAGCCGGCCGCGTGGACGGCTTCGAGAGCATCGCAGATTTGCAGAATAAACGCTTTAATTTGCTGGACCGTTGCATGCGGGATGCACTGAAGCGGCTTTGCGTCGACCCATTCGCTCAGGACGTACGGGCCGCCATGCGGAGATTCTCCGTAACCGTGGTAACGAATCACGCCTGGATGGTTGATTTGTGACGCGGTGTCGATTTCGCGAAGAAAGGTTTGCCTTGCGGGATCATTCTGCCAGAAAGCTTTACGCAGGAACTTGACCGCGACGATGCTGCCATCGGACTGCATCGAAGCCCTGTAGACCTTTCCGAAGCCACCGCTTCCGATCAATTTTCCGAGCACGAACTCGTGGTAGCTCACTCGCGGCAGCGTCGATTGCACGCTCGCTGTATGGTTTTGATTGGTTTGATCCTCCCACTCCGAGGCGAGCAGCTCGCGAACTCGCGACAGTCGTCGACGCACCGTTCGCTCATCGATTCCAAGCGAATCCGCAACCTCTCGCTGGGTTCGCCCCGCCAGCAAGCCTTCGACGACAACTCGCAGATTTTCGGGAAGTTCGGCTCTTAGCGTCCGTAAAAACTGATCGGCTTCGTATTCATCGGCCTCGTTTGGGTGGTCGCTCGCTACCAATTGGACTTCATCCAGCGAAATTCTCATTTGGTCTCCAACCCGTTTGACAGCCGTCTGACGCTCGATCGACCGAGCCATCTTTCGGCGTGCGAAGGTCGCCAGCAACCGCCAAAGCGAAACATTACCGCTGATGTGAATGCGGCTGTGCTTGGCGGCGTCAAAGAAGCTGCCCAACGCCGACTGAACGACCTCGTCGGGCACGATTGTGCTTCGATACCGGCGATTCAGGCGGCTCGCGACCAAAGCGACCAAGCGGATGGCATAGCGGTCGAACAAGACCTCGGCGGCTCGTTCATCGCCCGATTTCCACTCGCGCAGCAGCCATCCATCGGAGCGATCGGTGATCGCTAAGACATTTTCAGAATTCTCTTCACCGCAAGTGTCCGGTTTCAAATTGTTTTCTCACTTCCCTAGTGAACGAGGCCACGAGTCCTCGTCGCGTTCAAGGACTCGTCGCCTTGTCCACTACTACAGACCAACAAACTTCACACGAAAGGTGATGCAATGACAATGGTGGTAACCCAGCCCTGCATCGGATGCAAAGACAAGTCCTGCCTACCGGTTTGTCCGGTCGAATGTTTTCACGAGGACGAGGCGATGGTATACATTGACCCTGACGAGTGCATCGACTGCGGAGCCTGTGTGCCGGAATGCCCTGCTGAGGCGATCTTCTATGAGGACGACGTGCCGGATACTTGGAAAGGCTTCATTGCACTGAACGCACTCAAATCACAAGAATGTCCCTCGGCGCACGATTAAGCTCAACGCAGTAGCTTTCGCATTGCCGCGGCCACGCCCAGCGTGACTTCGGTCATGCGGGGGTAGTCGAGTGTCTCGGGAGTGTCAGTGGATTGATGATAATTCGGATTGCGAAGAAAGCTGGTGTCCGTCAGCATCAGTGCTGGATAGCCTTGGTCCCAGAACGAGCTGTTGTCACTGAGCCGAATCTCTTGAATTTTCTCGGGCAGACAAATCGAAAACAGCGGCATCCGTCGTGTTCCGCGTTTAAAACCGCGGCGGAACCGCCAACATAATTTCCACGATGGCATGTTGCCGACGGCGGCCAGAAAATTGCCTCGCTTAGGAAAGAACCGCTGCATCCACTTGGGAATTCCTGGCGGGATGGATTGGGAACCGTTTGTGAGACTGTAGTAGCCCACCATTTCCAAACAGAGCATGCTGACGATATTGTCACCGCGATTTCGTGACTCGCGTGCGTGATGTTGGCTGCCCATGGCGATCATGAAATAGGGAGGCTCTTCACATGCGAACGCGACGTAACGAGCGGTTCGCCGGCCGCGGTAGTCGCGAAGCAGGCGGCCGACTTCCAACATAACCGCGACGGCGGATGCGTTATCGTCGGCGCCCGGCGTGCAGAACACGGTGTCGTAGTGGGCGCCGAGAAGTACAATCTCATCGCCACGCTTCGTGCCTGGTTGCTCGACAATCAGGTTCGTCGCTTCGTCACCAATCGCGTCATAGGTTTCGCGTTCATTCGCATAGCCCATCTCTTTCCACTGGCCCTCGATGTATCCGATCGTCGCCTGAATCGTTTTGGGCTTTTTCAGCGTACGTGGACCGATCAGTCCTGCCAGTCGATCGACATGCAGGCGTAAGTTTGCTTCGATTTGTTCGCGGTCGATATTCATCAATAGGGCGGCGCAAGTCGGCGGAAACCGTGGAAGAGGACAATGAATAGGAAGAGGCAGTTGCGAATCAGGACAGCGATGGGGTTGACGGTGGGAACCGCCACGGTTTTGCCAACGATTGTATCAGCGAGTGCATCGCCGAGATCCTGCATCCATGAAACGCTGCGTGGATACTCCGCGATTCCCTCGATCCACCGTTGTGGAATTCCATCTCGCCCGACCCCGGCACCGACGATTCCGCCTACGATTGCCGCCGTCGTGTCAGCGTCGCCTCCGCACTGGATGATCGTCGTGACTGCACTGCGAAAGTCATCGGGGTGCGACAACCAAGCATGAATGGCCACCGGCACGGTGTGATAGGTGTAGCCAGTGACTCCGCGATCAAGCCCAAGCGACTGCGCAAAAGCCCCCGTCGAATGACCTGCGTCAACACTTTCGATCGCTTGACGAAGCAGTTTGGTGAATTCCGATGCGTCCTCACCGAGTGTATCGACAACTTGTTCGAGCCAAAGGTTCGCATCTGGCGACGCGTGATCGCGAGCATGCCTAGTGGCCAGTGCTACGGCAATCTCGCCAAATTCTGCCTTCGGATCGCGATGGGTGATACGCGACGATACGCGGACTAATTCTAGCATCAGCGACACGTCGTCGATTGCCGCTCCGAAGATCGCCGCTCGCATCGCGGGTCCGTTGCCTGCCGAGAAAACGCCGGCGTTTTGTGGCGTCGCACCGAACCAAAGTTTCACACTCGCCCGTGCGGTCGCCTTTCCCACTCCCGCAGGCAGTGCCAAGATCCACCATCGCAGCCGCCTCGCAAATCGCTTTGTGAACAGCTGGACTTCATTTCGGTCATCTGACTTTGACAGAGCCTCGATCAGCGACTGGGCAACCACGCAAGTGTGTTCGGTGTTGTCCAAGATCATGCCTCGCCTAAACACGAACCGATAGCGATCCGGCGGGCCGAGCAATTGCGGTGCTCGAGAGGGTGAGACGCCTTCGTACGGCAATCCGAGTGCGTCACCCACGGCCGTTCCCAAAATGCATCCAATGATGGCGTTGCGGTTCACTCGATTGGCTCCAAGAGAGATCGTTGACGTAGCAGTGGATACTGTAACAAGATGCAACGGAAGCCGTGAGTCATCTCTTTTCGGGCTGGGGGAATTTCAGATATTCCACAGGAACCGCGTCGACCAACCAAACGCCATTGGCGGAACGATAGAAACGATGTCCGGCTTGGTGCATCGCCGAGGCGTCGACGCAAAGGATGATGGGTTTACCTCGCCGCGCACCTACTTTGGTTGCCGTCGTCTCATTGACCGAAAGATGCACATGGTGACGAGACCGTTTGTCCAAGCCACTGGCTCGGATGCTTTCGATGAACGCGGCAACCGTGCCGTGGTAAAGGGTGCAAGGCGGCGTCTGCTCCTCGAGCTTCAAGTCGACACCCGTTACCGAATGTCCTTGGTTCGCACGAATGCGAAGGCCGTCGTCGCTCAGGGCAAACCGTTTTTTCTCATTCGTCGCGACGACTTCGTGAAGAAGGTCGAGTGACAATTTCGTTCCGTGTTTGTTCGCCGCGGTAATCAGTTCATTGATGTCCAGCGATGGCCAATTTCGATTCGGGCGTTTGGAGATTTACAGCCGGTTGTCAACTCGGGTGGCAAGACTCATCGCCACCACGAACGATCGATGCGACTTCCTTTTGTGAGGAACGGGCAACGTCGTCTGACGACAAGCAGGCGTTGCGAATGGGCTTTTAGAATGATTCGTTTAACCGTTAGCCGATAGGCGTACGCATAGCGGATGCGAGTACGCCTTCGGCTGATTCTTAAACGCAATGCCGTTTATTTTCGCTTCGACCGAGTGATTTTTATAGCGGAGCGGCGCAAGCCGCCCGGTCAATTTCGAACGCTTTATTCGCCGCAACCGGGCGGCTTGCGCCGCACCGCTACCCAAAGGCGTTTTTGTAGTGGGACTCGCCAGAGTTCCCAGTGCTTGAGCCGGACATACAGGAATTCTGGCGAATCCCACTACATCCCAAAAAAGCGTTGTGGAATTGTTGCGTTAGCGGCGCGAGCCGCCCGGTTAATTTCGAACGTCTTATTCGCCGCAACCGGGCGGCTCGCGCCGCACCGCTACCCAAAGTAGATGACAAGTCGTTTTCGTAGTGGGACTCGCCAGAGTTCCCAGTGCTTCAACCGCGAAGACAGGAATTCTGGCGAATCCCACTACACCCAAGAAACGATGTTCAATTGTTGCTATGATGAGGAATCACCGTCAAAGAAAAGTTTATGACTCCGATGTGAAGAAACGGATATGGCATGGCGACCCGTACACCTCGTGCAATCCGGAGAGCTTGATAACAGAAAACTCGGCTGGACGGTTGGTTGGCTACAACTCGATGGCGTCGCCGACCGCTTGCAATTAAAACTGGTGGGCAATTGCCACCCCGACCTGGCTGGCTGGAAGTTTCGCATCCACCGCGTCTCACCAGAGCCTGAAGAAGATTTCGATGACGACGACCCGCCAGACTACACCGGCATCAGTGTTGATCAATCGGGACACGTCGGTGACATCACCGCCGATCAAATGATCAAACAACACGAAATGTCAAACTCGGAATTGGCTCGGCGGTTGATGAGTGGTGAGAAGCCGCCGTTCACGTTGCGCAAGTGTTTGTACTTGGAATGGTTCAGCAACCACAACGGCCGCGTTGTCGTCCAGAGCACGCGTCTTGAAGTCGAACGGATCGGCGAGCAAGCGTTTGAACTCACCGAAGAACAGTGGATCGAGCAGTCTCGTCAGAACCGTGACGAAATGAATTTCTTCATGACGCAACTCGGCGATGCTTTGGACAACGCTCCGCCGGACGATTCGCAATCGGAATCATGATCCGAAGATAGCACGCTTTGATGACGACTTGTATATCACGCGATTCTCTGCAAATTCAATGTTTCACGGGGTGGTAAAGCCGATTGGTTTCAAAGGTCGAGACGTCCTGAAGGCTGAATTCCGGTCTCCACCGCATCGTTTCCATTGAATAGATACGTTCACGTGGTGTTGCCAGAGCGAACTCGCTTGTCCCGTCCATGTCCGCCACGACGAACCCGTCCTGTTCCAGCAATGTCGCGATCGTAACCTCATTGTGGCCAGTCCAACCCCACAAAAATCGCCTTCGCAATGCCGATACCGCGGCAGCCGATAGCCGGTAAATTGGATTGAAGGACGCGAGTGACGCATGCGGGTGGCGCCACGGGAAAATGGTTCCGGGGGGAGATTGCATCGATTCCCACCAGCACCAATCGGGATCCGAATCATACCGCCGCAATTGAGTAGTCAAAAAATCGGCATGATGATCAAACTGGTTAAAGAAACGTAGCCAACTTGCTGTCCAGTGCACATCAAATTCGATTGCCCAGACGTAGTCGTACTTGTGGGTGGATGCAAATTCGATCACGGGAAAGTGGGCACTTCCTGGGATCAGAGTCGCCGCGATCGGACGATAGCCGACCTTCACCAGACGTTCGTGACGAAACCCGACAACATTGCGATTACCGAACTCACTGACCGCACACGAATCTTCGTCGACGAGCAGATACTTGCTCCATCCGGCGGGTACTTCCATCGAATCAAATTGTTTAATGATCGAAGGTTTCGATTCATGAGTTAGAAGCAACACACAAACTTTTGGCACGTTTACCTGCTCTCTTGTCGGTAAGAAACAATCAATCGAAGCGATGTCGGGCCGGTTCCCACCGACCATGTACGTTGGACGCCTGGTGCCGTTGGCTATAGACCTAGGGTAACCGGTGGATGGCTGATTCACCACGCGTGGAGAAGGCCGGAAACAACCGCAACGCTGTGAAACATTTTTCCTGTAAGGAATACGCGAATTTACCGTAGCGAAAGTCGCAGA
>NZ_ANOG01000608.1 GCF_000346295.1 Rhodopirellula maiorica SM1
TATTACGAGTGCGACGGCCCTTCCGGAGATGTCGCGTTATTACGAGCACGACGGCCCTTCCGGGGATGTCGCGTTATTGCGAGTACGATGGCCCTTCGGGGCCGTCGCGCCCTGAAACTCATCCGCTGATGCCTTAGGATGGTGGAGCAAATCGAGACTCAATTTTCAAATTTCAAATTATGCCTCACCGACACCACAACCTCGCTCACCGGATCGCAGCTCATTCTGCGCCTGCGATGTTCTGGATTTCGCTGGTATTTTTGGTTTGCCAATCGGTTCTCGTAGTGCTGTGGGTCGATGTACCTAATTTAGAGGAAACGCTGGTTCGCGATCCGGTCACCGACGAAACGGTGATTGCGTACACGTTGCCGCCGATTAGCCGTACCGAGGTGGCGGCGATCGCGGTGATGTTGTTGATTTGGCCGATCGTGATCGCCGAATCGATTTACCATTGGTACACCCGACCCTGGGACACCGAGCACCGCTGGACCCATTTCTATTCGCTGATGTTCTGCGTGTGTCCGTCATTGCGAATGTGTGCACGCAGTGTCGAGATGGGCAACCGCATTTGGCTACCGACAATGGGATGGCGTACGGCGGATGCTCGATTGCGACGGCGACTGGAGCGGTACTTTAGTCTGCCCATGATTTGGATCGCCTTATTGATCATGCCGGTGTTGTTGATTGAATTGCTGCTGAAGAACCAAGTCGCGCAGTACGGATGGCTTCGATTTGCGTTGCACTTCAGCACCGG
>NZ_ANOG01000609.1 GCF_000346295.1 Rhodopirellula maiorica SM1
ACCCCGAGTCAACTGGGCACAGCTGGAACACGTTGGTCCAGCGTTATGAGGGGGTCGAACGTCGTATCGCGTTGTTCAATTGTCGCGAAGACCGCGTGGATCGTTCGTTGCAATTGGCCGAAGCGTGCATGCGATGGCATCCGGCGGATCACTATGTGTTGTCCGGCACGGGGACCGAAGTGTTCGCACGCCGTGTCATCCAGAGCGGTTTGTCGCGAGACCGGTTGACGTGTGCTGAATCACAACCGGCAACGCAGTTGGTCAACTTGCTGCGAGGCCAATCGGGACGTTCATCGATGGTGATGGGGATGGGGAACATCGCCGGTCCTGGGATGGATTTGTTGGACTATTTTCGCAAGGCGGATCAAATGCAACGCCTTCAGTTTGCGGATCACATTCCTGTAGGAGCGGCCTAATGAGTTTAATGGATGTCGACATCACGTTGCTTGCGATTGCGATTGGACTGTTGATCAGTTTGGTGGTCACCGAATTACTCGGGCTAAGCGTGGGCGGGATGATCGTACCGGGGTACATCGCTTTGTCGTTGCACCAACCGGTCGCCGTTCTGCTGACAATCGTCGCGGCGATGATCACATGGGGACTGGTGCGATTGGTGTCCCACTGGGCGATCTTGTTTGGTCGCCGACGCGTGGTGCTGACCGTGATGATTGGTTTTGCAGTGGGGATGGGAATTCGCTTAGCCGCCAACGCAGTGTCCGTCGCAGCGGTGGCCAACGCGGCGGATGATGTTGTCAGTCCGATCGTGATGATTGGTTTTATCATTCCCGGTTTAATTGCATTGTGGTTTGAACGTCAAGGATTTATCGAAACGTTGTCGCCGATGATGTCGTCGGCGGTCCTGGTGCGTTTGACCTTGATTCTTGTCGGCGTGGAGGTCATTGGATGAACGAGCTCAGTAGCAATGGGGATGCACGCAAATCTCCTTTTCAAGTGATGTATTGGCGTCCAAAACGGCTATCACGCGCCGGATTGTGGGCCGGCATGATCATGTCGCTCTCAGGAATGGCGCTGGTGCATTTTTGGCCGGCAAAAGTTTCTCCCGAACATCACGAACAATTGATTGCTGCGGCGACAAAAGCCGAATCGGCGATGCAAGTGATCGCCAACGTCCATCAAAAGCAAGGACTCCGCTCGGTGGCGAAGTTGGACCCGCTTGATTCACATTTGATTGGTCCTTCGATGTCGCTTGTCACCAGCAAGCTAGGTTCGCTCGAGTCAAAACAGACTTCGATCAATCCCAATTTCGCCGCCGTGGTGGTGAAATGGTTCGAAGAGGCTGGGGTGAAGCCGGGCGACCGGGTGGCGATTGGCGCAAGTGGTTCGTGGCCTGCGCTAAATATTGCGGTTTACATGGCTGCCGAGACGTTACAGTTGAAGCCGACGATCATTCTATCGGCAGCATCGAGCCAGTATGGTGCGAATCGTCCGGAAATGATGTGGGTCGACATGGAAAAACATTTGCACGATGCCGGCCTGATCTCGTTTCGGGCAACCGCGGGAACCTATGGCGGATTGTATGATCGTGCATCCGGAATGCACGAGCAAACGCGTCAATTACTGGCCGACGCAATGGACCGGAACGGTGTGCGGATGCTTTCATCCACCGGTTTGCGAGATTTGATCGATGAGCGGATGACACTTTATGAGTCGGAAATTCAATCCGATTCCTATGCCGCCTACGTGAACATCGGAGGCGGATCGGCATCGATTGGTGGCAGTGAAGGCAACTCGTGTTTTGCCCCCGGTGTGCACACTGAGGTCCCTGGCGATGAACCGCTACCGAACTGCATTGCGGCTCGAATGTTGGCCACGAACGTGCCTGTGATTAATGTGGTCGATGCCAAATCGATTGCCGAGCGATACGCGATGCCGATCGCACCAGTGGTCCATCCGGCGGTGGGACAAGGCGATGTTTTCGGCCGCAACGTCTACCGCCGCTCGTTGGCGGGCGTGGTCATGGGGTTGACGTGGTTGATGATGGCGATCACCGTCGCACCGGGGATTGTTCTGCATCCGCTGCGATCATGGAAGACGTGGCGGAAATCGGCAGACGATTCCTCTGACGCGTCGTCGATGCCCAAGCACGTCGAGCTGATGATCTGATTGTTACGCGCAGGATACGTTCGCCGACGAGGGGCGGCGGTCACTTGTTTAGGTGTTTTTGACCATGACGATCTCGTTCCCGGAATCGTTAAAACGAACCTCGTCCATGAACGAGTGGATCAAAACCAGCCCGCGTCCCTCTTCGGCATCCACGACATCGTGAGCCTCGGGTTCTAAATGCGCTTCGGTATCAAACCCCTTTCCTTCATCGTTGACAATAAAGACGAGTTGTTCGCGGCCCAGATGCGCGCGGAAAATCACGCGGCGATCGCCGTAGGGTGACTCCGATCGTCGTTTCTCAATCAAGGTCAACTCCTCAGCGACGTGCAACTCTTCGTCTTCGAGCTGCTCTTGATGGCTGATTTCCAGATTGCCCCGGATCATCGCGTTCAGTAACGCTTGTTCAATTGCCATGCCGATCCGAGCGCGAGCCACTTCGTCGCAAAGATGGATACCGCCGACCATTTGCTGCATCAGATTGACCAGCGGGGGAACCAAATCTGGGTTATTCTCGAGTGTGAATTGAAATTGATTGTAGTCCAGACGATCAATTAGATGCTGGTAGCTCATTGGCGTGTCCAATAGTCCCAGCACATGTTCGATGGATCCCAGCAATTGTTCGTCGACAACGGACTTGGGCAGATAAGCCGCAGCGCCGTCGAGTAATGCTTGGGCTGCGAGTTCTTCGCTGCCTTGGCCCGTAATCAGGATCACAGGTACCGATGCATGTTTACTGCGAATGGCTTGAACCAATTCCAGTCCATTCATATTGGGCATTTGCATGTCGGTGACGACGATGTCAGGAAGTTGCTCGCTCATTATCGCGAGCGCCTTTGCACCGTCGGTAGCCACTTGGACTTCGTGTGAGTCTTCTTCGAGAAGAGCACGCAGCATGATGACTTGAGTGGGACTGTCTTCTGCTAATAGAACACGCGACATCGTGCTTTCCATAATTAAGGGCTTTGTCGGGGTGTTAGACTTACCGCCGCAGCATTGGAAATTGTAAAGGGACAACAAGCGACAAGATAGACAGCAATCAAGAATCCCAAACGTGTCCAAGCAAGAGGTTTTGATGAGACGTCGTCTTTGTTTTCAACCCCGGCAATATACTACTTTGCGGCGTTGCCGAGAAACTCATTGGTTTCGCCGAGTGTGTTGCGGAGCAATTGGTGTAGTCGTTCATGATCGGGACTGACGTTGTCGAATTGGTTGCTCTTCGCCGCCTTTTCGATTTCCAGGGTGCATTCGGACAACTGGGTAGCGCCGATCGCCATCGAAGCTCCTTTGAGTGTGTGCGTGGAGCTTTTCAGCAAATCAGCGTCGCGATCGGTGATGGCTTTGTCAATTTGCTCAATTAGCGTTTCGCTTTCTTCAGCAAATGCTTTAAACAATTCGGCAATCAGCGGAGGGTTGTTTCCAATCGTGGTGTACAGTTTGTCCCAGTCAATCCAGGCGGTGAGCTGATCGTTTTGCGTCTCATCGCAGCTCTCCGGTGCGTTTTGGTGATTGGATGCCTCGTCATAGACGGCTCTTGAATCGGTCGCGTCGGTGGCGTCTTCGTCGCAAGCCTGTTGGGTTTGTTGTGCTTGTTCGGCTTGCATTTGAGTCGAAAGGTTGCTCT
>NZ_ANOG01000610.1 GCF_000346295.1 Rhodopirellula maiorica SM1
CATCCCCCAATGGTCGCCAAAGTAGATGGCGATTGGCCGCTGGGTGTCGTGATGGTGGAAGAACACATGCTCTGTTTGATGAATCGCGTTCAGTGATTCAGGTAGGCGCCGCATGATTCACGAATGATCAATTGGCCCGGCAGCAGACAATGTCTCGGAGGAACGACCACCTTTTCGATGCTGTCTAACATCGCTCGAAATGCCACCATCGCTATGTCTCGGCACGGTTGATGGATGGTGGTTAGCGGAACGGTTAGCAGTTGTGCGTATTTCACGTCATCAAAACCGACCAAGCGGATATCCGACGGCACCGCGATTCCGAGTCGCGCCAGCGTTTGCATGAGCGTCGCTGCCAACCGGTCGTTCGAGCAGATAATCGCGTCCGATTTCGCCGCGATTTCTTTGACCGTTTTGTCGTCGTCCGCCTGCAGACGCTGGACGTCGAACTGAATGTCTTGTTCCCGCGGCCCCTGATACGTCAGTGCGGCCTCGCGAGCTCCGGCGATTCGATGCAGAATCGTTGGTGCCGCCAAGGGAGGCCCGAGAAAGAACAATCGTCGACACCCCAGTTTCAATAAGTGTGACGCGGCAAGGTACCCGCTGGCGAAATTGTCGATGCCCACCAAGTCGAATTCGCTGCGGGATGGAAACGGGTGAATGTCACGATCCAGTAGGACCACCGAAACCCCTGCCTGCCGCAATTGACGGGTAATCCTCTGGTTCAGTTCAAGACTCTGCTCGTGCAGCTCGAATGGCGCAAAAAACACTCCGCTGACATTCTGATCCAGAAACGGCTTGCACAGCGTTCGCGCAATGTCTTCCGAATCATCATCAACGCCTGCGGACCACAACAGACTAAAGTCATGCAATCTCGACAGTCTGGCTAAATCGCCACAAATCACTTCGAGAATCTCGGTCTCGTTGATCTCTGGGACAAGCAGCCCAATTTGTTGCTGTCCCGATTCCATCTTACCTGGGTGGTGCCGTACGAAGCTGCCCGAGCCGGCGCGACGAACCACCAAGCCTTGATCTTGCAGCTGACGGAGCGCCAACGCCGCTGTAGGTCGCGACACATCAAAACGCTTGACAAGCTGCGCTTCGCTTGGCAACCGCCCCGTTGGTTGATACTTACCGGCTGTGATTTCAGCCATTAATTCCTGGGCTATTTGCTTGTATTTTGGATCTGCCATTTTCCATTAGCTTTTTCAAACATGAAGAAATTAAGTAGTTGAAATCCGTCAATGGACACCATTTTTCCCAAGACTGCTATCAGCGGATTGTCACTAACAGGTTGCGATTAAAACCTAACAGCTATTTTGGCGTTCTGACCCTATTTGTCTATACCATTTGTTGGCATCTCCGTAGGATTGACGACGAAGAGCACGGCGAAGGCGGCCTGCATCGCAGCGTCGCCGGGTTCACGTGAATTCCATCTGAAATGAAACTCATAGGGCAATAGGAAGACGAACATGCACCAGACCATTCCGGTTGAACGTTCGGTCAACTCACATTCAATCTTCGAGGATTTGTTGGAACCAAAATCGTCCTCGCGTCGGAAGCACTATCTGATCGCCAGCGACTTTGATCAAACACTTAGCTTCAATGACACCGGAGTTGAACTCAGCGCGATGCTGGGGCTATCGGACTTCGAAGCGAAAGTGAACGGTTTGGCGAATTCACATTTGGTCCAGCAGGGTGGAGAATTGACGTACCTGTTGCTGCACGACCCTGACTATCGCCAAGTCCGCCGCGAACATTTGTGGGAAGCGGGTAAACGGATTCGTTTGAAAAAGAACTTGGCTCCGCTCATGGAACTGCTGCAGCAGGGAATTGATGGCCATCGTTTCACGTTTTACGTGGTATCGGCATCGCCCGAAGAGGTCGTATGTTCGGCACTCGAAGGCATCGTCCCACCAGAACGTATTTTTGGAACGCGGCTGAATTTCCATCCTGAAACGGGTGAGATCACGTCGGTGTCAAAATTGACGGCTGGATACGGAAAGGTCACTGTGTTGGACCAGTTGCAAGAACAACTTGGTATTCCATGGGATCGGATTGTCTACCTTGGCGACGGCAGCTCGGATGTTCACGTCATGCTGCACCTGAACCGCTGTGAGGGGTACACGATCGCGGTATCGGAAAACACCCACCTGGCGCCGATCGCTCGTCGCACTGTATTGAGCGACAACGCGTTTAGTGTGCTGATTCCGATCCTCGAAGATGTCATCGGATGGACCGATCGATCGCAGATTCGCGAGCTGTTCGAACAACACGGACTCGACGTTCAGGGCTGGGAAAAGACCCAAGTCGATCGGCTGGCGATCGCCGCTACCGAGAACGATACTGCGGACGTACCGCTCAATGCCGTCTAAACACGCTTCGACTCTTACGCGGTGTGTCCCCTTTTTCTAGATGACGGTTCCGCTGGGTTGCATGGTTTGATCCATGGTCATCCCAGCGGACGTTTGATCCGTCTTCCCCCACCAAAGCAGTCTGCATTTGATCATGGCGAACGTCATCCATCCTCACGAATTGATTTGTCCACCTGCGGCGATGCCGATAAACGCATCGCTATGGGCAGTGCGTGCGCTGTTCTGTTTGAACGGTTTTCTGTATGCGACCTGGGCAACGCGAATTCCTGCGATTCAGTCCCAGTTCCAACTTTCCAATGGAACGTTGGGGCTAGCACTGATGGTGGTGGCCGCCGGTGCCGTGGTCGCGATGCCCTGCGCGGGCTGGCTTTGTTCGCGATTGGGCAGTCGGCGGATTGCAGCGATCAGTTTAGCGTTTTATCTGATCGGGCTGCCCACGATCTCGCTGATGCCCAGTTTGGCCATGCTGATCGCTGCGTTGTTTCTATTCGGTGTCGGTCATGGGATGTTGGATGTTTCCATGAATGTGCAAGCGCTCGAAGTCGAGCGCCGCATGAACCAGCAGATCAATTCGTCAATCCATGCTTTGTGGAGTATCGGTGGATTGGTCGGTGCGTTAGCGGGCAGTCTGATTGCGATGGGCGGTTTAAACGTTCGTTGGCATTTCATCCTGGTGGCCGCGGTGTTTACCACGGCCACGGTTCCGATCATTGCTCGATTGTTGCACGACCGAGTCGAAGACAAGCGTGCATCGCGCGATCAAACTCTCAGCCGACAAAATCGGAATGCGGCAAGCGTGGTAGCTGATTTGCCGGCCCACGATCGCGCCCCACGACACACGACACTGGTGCTAGGTGTGATTGCGTTTTGCGTGATGGCGGGTGAAGGAGCGATGGCCGATTGGAGTGCCGTGCTGCTGCATCAGGTGCTCGGAATCGGCGAAGGTGTCGCCGCGATGGGGTACGCGACTTTCGCGATCGCGATGGCGATGGGTCGATTTGCCGGAGACCGTTTCTCTGCGTGGTTGGGTCCGGTCAAGCAGGTTCGCGTGTGTGCGTTTGTTGCAATGATCGGCGTTTTGATCGTAGTCACTTCCTATCACGTGGTCACGGCAATGATCGGATTCACACTGATCGGAGCCGGTTTGGCCACGATTGTTCCAGCGGTCTTCAGCGCCTGCGGCAAGTTGCCAGGCAGTTCACCTGGAGTCGCGTTGGCGACGGTTTCCACGATCGGTTACTTCGGATTTCTGCTTGGCCCACCTCTGATCGGCTTGCTATCCGAATGGGTCAGCCTGCGAGTCGCACTGAGCACGTTGGCCGGAACGATGCTAGTCACGATGACGTTGGCCTCCGCCACGCGGCCGCGTCGCCAGTAAGTCTGGCGACAACAAACGTGTCACTTTCGCCCGCCCCGCACCATCCGAATCCGGTGGTGCGGATGGTATGTGCGACCCTGACGAGACGTCATACCACCGATACAATGGTTGGCGACGATACTTTGGGGCAAAGGGATACACAAGTCGGATGGAAGAAGCGTTTCAGGAGGCCGAGTCGGACGATACAGCGACACAGGATGATCTGTTTCGTCCCGCTCGCTTTGTGTCCGAATTCGACTTGCCCTCCGGCGACGAATTACTGTTGAAGGATGCAGCAACCGCGATTCGCCAGGAATTCCGCGACTGCTCGAAATGGAAACGACTGCGGTGTCGTCGTGTCAGCATCTTTGCCGAACGGGATCGCGGCGTCGTATGCGTGATCCATCTGGGCAGCTCGGTCGAGTTTGATTGGACTTGGGAAGGCGCCAAGGCGTTTCGTCCAAAGATGTTTGATGAGGACGCCTCGGATTTCGCTTATGAGCAAGCCGACGTGGATGACGGCGTCGATTGGTCTGGCGAAATCTTGGAGGTCGATGAACGCAACGGTTGTCTGTTCGTCAGTCTGGACAACCCCGAATCGATCCCCAGCACCGGATCCTTTTTCGTCCGGCCGTTCGAGTTTCTTTCGGTACTAGATGCCGTCTACAATGCGGCCGAGTACGCTGAAATCCGTAAAAAACTAGCCGGAACGTTTGAATGCCACGCAAGGCAACGTTCATCCGGTAATCGCAACCCCAGCAAATGTCGGTTTGGCGGAACTGCAAGAATGGTGGCAACGTGCCTGGTCGATTCTGTGGGGACCGCCGGGCACGGGCAAGACCTATACGACCGGGCAACAGATTGCCGCGGTGCTTGATGATGACAGCGAGCGGATCCTTGTCGTTTCAACGACCAATCGTGCCTCCGATGCGGTAGCGTTATCGATCGGCAATGCCACACGCAACCGTTCAAATGATGCCTTGGCCGAGGGACAGTTGCTACGTATTGGTAAGGGAGCCTCGCTGAGATCGTTTGCTGCGGCGGAGCTACAATCGATGCTGCAAGGCACCGAGTCAGAAGTGCTTCATAAGATCGATGACCTCGCCAACCAGCTCCGGCAATTCGACAGTTGGGAAGACAAGGCGTTGACTCGCAAACAGATCGGTGAATTGAAGGCCAAGGGAAATGGTCAAAGCCGACGTCTCTTTGTCGATCCCGATGTCCGGGTGGTGATTGCGACGGCATTCAAAGCCACCAGCTTTCTGCGGGACGAAACGGTCAGCAAGATTTTGGAGGATGGCGACGCTCCGTTTACGACCATCTTTATTGACGAAGCGGGGCTGATTTCACGAACCGCGATCGCGGCGTTGTCGCTGCTGGCTTCACGACGCGTTGTCGTCGTCGGTGACTCGAAACAGCTTGCACCGATCAGCCGTATCTCGCGAATCCTGCCCACTCGTCAACAGACTTGGTTGGCCAGCAGCGGACTCAGTCATCTCGAACAATTTTCAGACACTAGCGAAGCGGTTCACGTGCTGGCCGAACAGCGACGAATGCATCCAGATGTTTGTCGTGTCGTATCGGAGTATCAGTACCAAGGATTACTGAGCACGGCCGCGGAAACCAAAAATCGGCGTTCGCAAATTCCGCCGACTCTCGGCGATCATTCGCGAGCGATCTGGTACGTACTGGATGAAGAGCCCACCGACCTAGCGGCGATCCGAGCCCAGCGAGGACCGGGCAACAAGAGTTGGATACGCTCGATCACGCCACGAGTACTTCAAAAAATGTTTGTCGACCCTGAGATGCGGGCCGCCAACGGTCTGTTCATTTCGCCCTACAAAGCTCAGGCTCAAGTGGTTGGAAAATTGTTTGCCGAGTGGGATTTGGCGAATTGGGAGTCCTCGACGGTTCACAGCCAACAGGGTTCCGAAGCGGACATTGTGATTTTCGATACAGTCAATGCCGGCAGCTACAATTGGCCCTACGACGAATGGAAACGGCTCGTCAACGTGGCACTCAGTCGGGCTCGCGAAGCGGTCATCGTGTTGACCAGTCGCAATGAAATGGAAGAACCGTATCTAAAACCATTGAAACACCATCTGACGCCCAGCGCGCTGAAACCACAGGGCGATTTGTTTCGCTGGGAAACGGTCAGCCGAAGGGGCAAGGGTTTTCATCCGATGGGCAAGGGTTCAAACGTTGCCGAGGCCCGTTCACATTATCAAACGTCGCCCGTGGGCAATCGCAGTATGGGATTGCAGGTTGCCAATCGCAAAGGAATGAAAATGGTGCTTTCCGAAGAGCAACAGCGGCTGACCAATTTGATTCTTGACGGGAAACCGAGATTGGTTCGCGGTGTGGCAGGCAGCGGGAAATCGATCGTCCTATGCAACTGGCTCGCCAAGACTGTCAAGCGATTCGAAGGCAGTAGCGATCTTCGCATTTGGGCGGTCTATGCCAATCGCTCGCTACACAAACTGCTTCGCGAATCAATCGAATCAGCGTGGGAAAGCCTCTCTGAGGGAGAACTGTTTCCACAGCAACCGTTTCCCTGGGACAAAGTGCATCTGTTGCATGTCAAAGACGTGCTGTCAGGAATGCTTCCCAACGTCGCGTTGTCGATGGAAAGTTTTGATTTTGATTATGACCGTGCGGCTGAACAGTTCCTGAGTCGTCAGGATGCATCGGAGTTGCTGCCACGATGTTCTGCACTGTTTATTGACGAAGCCCAAGACATGGGGCCTTCGGTATTGAAACTGTTGTTGTCCGTCGTCGAGCAAACGGACGCAGAAGATTCCAACAGCCGATCCGCCCATATCTTCTATGACAATGCGCAAAACATTTACGGCCGCAAGACGCCGAAATGGTCTGATTTTGGACTCGACATGCGGGGTCGCAGTACGATCATGCGAGAAAGTTTTCGTTCGACCGCTCCGATCGCCGAGCTCGCCGTCAACGTGTTACAGCGGTTAACACCTCGGGATCAACGTCATGACCAGAACGAGCTATTGAGCATGGGGTTGTTGGAACGAACCAAACGCAACGGGCTCGAATGGCTAAACGTTCGGTTTAACCAGATCGAAGGCCCCAAGCCGATCTTGCACTGCTTCGATCACCGCACGGCTGAGATCGAGGCAATCGCGACTCATTTGAAGTATTTGATCCAACAGGAAGGGATCTCACCCAACGACATCTGTTTACTGTACAACGGCAAGTCCGTCGTTTCGTTGCTGCAAGAAAAACTAGCACCCAAGTTAGCCGAAATCGATGTCGAGTTATCGGTTCAAACCAATCGTCCATTCGAACGTCATGCCAACACGTTGATCGTGACGACATCACATTCTTACAAAGGGTATGAATCCGAGGTCGTGATGGTTCCCTGTGTCGACCAATTTGTCACGGGTAACGGCGACATTCTCGCTCGCAATTTGTATGTCGCGATGACACGGGCCCGGTCGTTGTTGGCGTTGTACTGCACCCGAACCGGGTCGACGGCTTCGGGGCGGTTGTGCCGAACGATTGAACACTGTGTGAAAGCGATGAACGCGACGCCGGAGATCGAGACATCTACCAGCGCCCAAGAAGATCAAAACGACATTTTAGAAGTCATTGGACGAGAGCACCGCAAATGGATAGCCGATCTATGGACGCGTTTTGACATTCGTCAAGAACCGATCACCGACGACGATGGCACTTTGCTGGCGGAACCCCTGTTCTGGTTCGAAAACGAAGGCGTCAAATACGCCTGTTTTGCCAATGAAACACCAACAAAACAACAACCCGAAACGATGTCTGCCAAGCAAATTGTTGTACTGAAACCAAGTTAAATAAATTCGACGAATTGTTTTAGACCGAGCTGGAAATCAGTGTGAGTACTGCCATCTTCCTCAGTCTGCCGCTAGCTTCTTCTCTTTTCACGTTGAGCACATTCAAGCTCGACAGCATATCGACGACGATTCGCTTGCTACAGATCCATTCGCAAGAACGGGTCGATCTGCGAAGTCAACTGATGACCGACGGTGAAATGTAGTCTCCAAGACTACTTAGGTAGAGCGAAGCGGTTCTGAGGCCCACTTGCCCTCGGCTCTTGAAATGCTGGGCTTCTTTCCCAGTTTTCCGCGTATTTTCGTGCGTATTTGTCTTTTTCGCACTAATAACAGGATGCGGCGAATCGTTGTGACTATGCCGTTCACGCGATCTATAATGGCGTTGGCCATCTCCTTCTGCACCTGGAACCTGCTGTCATGCTTGCGACTTCGCCCCACCGGGCCCTATTCGGTTTCGTTCTTGTCTTTTCACTCGCCTTAGGAAATGTCATGGCTGAACCCATCGGCATCATGGAACGATACGCTTTGTCCGACGATCGCGAGGCGTTTCTCGAAGAGCTGATCCCGGGCAGTGACGACTATTACTTTTTTCACTGTTTGCACTACCAAACCTCGGGCCAATTGGACCGCGCCGAAGTCGTCCTGAACGATTGGTTGGCCGAGAACAAAGGACGTGAAACCGCGGTCATTCGTGGCATGATCGATCGGCAACGCTTGCTGACCTATTCGCAAACCCCCGAGCGAACGATTGATCATTTGGTCAAACGACTCGGTGTCCAATTGCATCATCCTGCACCGCCGGTCAAAGGTGAACGACGCTACCCGAGCCAGTTTGATGTCGCGCTGCTGGACCTCGATCGTTTGGTACGAGAAGCGGTGCAGCAGGATGACACGCTACTGCCGATCGGAATGCAGCGATTGGCGGAAAAGTATCGCAGCGGTGAAACTGCGGGACTGAAACTGAATCTGCATGACTTTCTCGCCCGAGTCGATCATGCGACGATCCCAAACCTTGACGAGCTGGTCATCCGCGAACTGCAATCGCGACGTAAACAAGACGTTCGCTTCGGCGATCTGGCGGCTCATCAAGTGCTGACGCTCGCGGAACTTGATCGCGTTGCCGCGGCCGTTCCCGAAATCGCCGACGACAACCCGTTTGTTTCGGCCAAGTTATTGCGACTGCGTCCGAGTGACGATGTCGATTTGTCTCAGCAAGCCGATGAGCGACTTGCCTATTTGAAACGAGTCGATGCGTATGTCCGCACGCTGCCGCCAAGTTACAACTCGCTAAAGGCCTCGGCGACATTTCGCTTGCTCGAGGCCAATTTGGCAGCCGGTGACTACGATCTTGACCTCTTTTTGCGTTATCTCGCGTTGCCGCGTCACAGTCCGATTGTGCATCCCGAATGGGCAAAACGTCCGGCGACAAAAGCAAATTTGGGCGAAAACTTTATGCCGATGGCACTGTTGCCACCGATTGGTGACGAAATCTCGCTGGTCCGTGTGTATCTCGAACATTTCTTGAAAGACGCGGCCAACTCCGATGTGTTCGCGGAACTGATCCAGCCCGATTACCTTCGCCGCGTCTTCGCCGAGACAAAACTGATGTTCGGCATTGGCGACGAACAACAATGGTATCGTCTGCTTTCGCCTGCCGAGCGGCAAGCGATCCGTGATTCGGTACAGTTGCGACTCGCTCCCCAAAACAAACCGCGATTTGCGAGCGATGATCCGGCACAGTTGATTGTCGACGTCAAAAACGTTGACGAACTTGTGCTTCGCATCTATGAGATCAACTCACTTGCCTTCTTGCGAACGCACCAAGAACCGCTGGACACCGACATTGATCTTGATGGATTGGTCGCCACGCACGAGCGAAAAATCAGCTACAACCAGCCTGCGGTTCAGCGTCATCGGGAAATTTTAGAACTCGACGAAATCCACGGCCGAGGCGTCTGGGTGGTGGATTTGGTCGGCAAAGGCGTCCGTGCTCGGGCGATGATTCGCCGCGGCGAACTGCATCACGTCGACGCGATTACCGCCGATGGAATGAAATTCACGATCATCGACGAAAATCGTAAACCGATCGCAAATGCCCGCATGATTGTGGCGGGACGCGAATTCTTGGCGGATGATTCGGGATCCGTTTCTTTACCGCCGGTGTCCGAAGCCACCCACCGCGACGCCATCATCACCGATGGTGAACTTGCCGAAAAAATCAAATTTTCGCATCTCATCGAAGACTACTCATTGTCAGCAGGGATGTATCTTGATCACACTCAAGTGCAATCGGGTGATAGCAGTTCGCTGTTGATTCGTCCTCGCGTGACAATGGGAAGCACCCCGCTGGATCCGTCTGCGTTGACTGATCTGAGCGTTCGGATCGAAGCGATCGATCTGGATGGCATTGCAACGACGAAAACAATCGACGACATCACGTTGGATTCTCATGGCGATCTGGTCGTACCGTTTCGAGCCCCTGCTCGCTTACAACAAGTCTATGTGACGCTGAGTGGTAAGATCCGCTCTCTGTCGACGAACCAACTGCACACGCTGTATACCGACGAACAGTGGCAAATCGCTACCATTCGGCAAACCAATTCGACTCACGATGCCTTTTTGACGCGTGATGGTGACGAATACGTCATCGAGGTTCGTGGTCGATCCGGTGAAGCGATTGTCGGGGCAACGGTTTCGGTTTCATTATCGACCGAGGTGCGAAGTTCCGAGATCAAACAAACGTTACAAACTGATGAAAATGGTCGAGTGCGTTTGTCGTCGCTGCCCTACGTCAAACAAATTAGCTTTGCCGCCGGTTCAGGGCCGCGTCATACCCGTGACTTGCAACTTGACCAAGTCTTTTGGCCCAACACCATTCACACCACGACCGATATCGGCATCGAATTGCCAGTCGTCGTAGCGCCCGATGCCGCTGCGGATCGCTACCGCTTGATCCAACTACGCGCAGGTGTCAACGACGCCGATTTGAGTGACAAATTGCTGATCGAAAACGGTTTGCTTCGCATCAAAGATCTCGATGCGGGAGATTATCGATTGATCGATCGTCAAACCGCGGCAAAAACCGCTATCGCGGTCGTCAGCGGGCCGGTGATCGACGATGTTGCCGTGGGAGTCGTTCGGCATCGACAAATAGCATCCACCGTGCCTGTTGGGGTGGCATCGATCGCAAAGGATGCTGAGGGATTGCAAATCCAACTGTCCGGTGACACCGATCTGGCTCGTGTTCACGTGATCGCATCACGCTATTTCGACGTGGTCAACGCGGCCGATCAACTGAACCTGCCTACGCCGCCACTACAAGGACGGAGCGTGTCGTTACCCAAATGCGGTTACATCAGCGACTTGCGACTCGGCGACGAATACCAATACGTGCTGAATCGCCGCTATGCGGCCAAGTATCCCGGTGTGATGTTGCCACAGCCCAGCGTGATCTTGAATCCTTGGGAAACCGAAGAGACCCAAAACACCAGCCAAACCGCGACGGCGGGCGATGAACCGATGCCAAGTGCCTCGGCGCAACCGTCCTCGCGAATGAGATCCGAAGCGGATCGCGAAGCCGGTACTGAACAATCCGCGACTTCCGATTATGACTTCCTGGCCGATTGCGGCGTCACGATCACGAATCTGCGGCCTGATGCGGACGGCCGCGTCACTGTGCCTGCCAAACTGATCGATGGATTACCGATCCTTCAAATCATCGTCAGCGATCCATCGACCGTGATCCAGCGAACACTCACCGCACCGCTTGAAGAGGTGGAAACTCTTGATTTGCGACTCGCCAACGCGATCGATGCCGACAAAGCGGTCTCGTTCGAGCGAGCCGTGACGGTTGTCTCCGAAGACAAACCGCTCGATATCCAACAACTCGGTTCGGCTCAATTGCAAGTCTATGGAAGTGTGGGTGCATTGTTGAAACTGTATCGCACCTTGGTTCACGACGATCGTCTTGATGAATTCGACACGCTTGCCGCCTGGGATCACCTCGACACGACCGCCAAACTCGAAGCCTATTCACGGCTGGCCAGCCACGAGCTGCATCTGTTTTTGTGGGCACACGATCGCAACTTCTTTGACGAGGTCATCCGGCCCTATCTCGCCAACAAGAAGGAAAAGCAGTTTGTCGATCATTGGCTGCTCGAGGACGATCTAAAACCCTACACCTCGCTGTGGCAGTACAACCAACTCAATTTCGCCGAGCGGGCATTGTTGGCGATCCGCGTCCCGGAAGTCCGCGATGCTATTCGCCGCGAACTCAAAGAGCGAGTTGAGCGGCAGGACACCAATTACCAGCAAGTCCGCATCAATATTGAAAGTGCGCTGAAAGCCGATGCTATGTTTGATGATTTTGCTGGCGATATGTTGTTCGGAGCCATCGCGGAAAACGAAGAATTCGGCGGCAGTGGCGGTGGAATGGGAGGCGGCGGCTTCGGTTTCGGTGGTGGTGCGATGCCACAAAGCGGTAAAGCAAAAGCCGCTCCTGCTCGAAAACGACGATCGCTTGAACTAAAAGACTTTAAAAAGTTGAGCGAAAAAAATGTCCCACACGAAAACGAATCGCGCAGCTTGGGACGGTTCTCTCGCCGCTCTGAAGATGCGGAACTCGCCTTCTTTCGTGACCTGGATTCGACCAAACAATGGGCCGAGAGCCAGTGGGATCAAGTCCGCACCGTGGGCGAAGCGTACCCAGACTTGCTAATCGAAGTCGATCCGTTTTGGGCCGATTTAGCGCTCTCCGACAGCGAACATCCACCGGTTTCATCGCATCTGCTACACCCGGTTAGTAACCGTCATGCTGCCTTGGTGGCGATCGCTATGTGTGGGTTGCCACTGAAACCGGGTGAGATTGGTTTGCCCAACGACCAAGACCAACCTTATGCTCCGGAGCATCCGGTGGCTGTCGTGATGAAACGTTTGCGTTCGCTGCAGACCAATGATGAAAATCAAAGCAGTATTTTGGTGGGACAGCGGTTCTCGTCGGCCACCGCGCCGCCACCGAACCAGTACCGCCGATCCGAGGAACCCAAAGAGTTTCTAACGGGAGTCGCCTACAAGGGGCAAACGGTCATCTCGAATCCCACCGGCGATCAGCAAATCGTCGACGTGTTTTGGCAAATCCCCGAGGGCAGTTTGCCGCTAAACGGCAGCCAAGTGACCGACAGCAAGACCATCTCGTTGGATCCGTTTGCGGTCCAAGCGGTCGAGTATCAGTTCTACTTTCCCAGCCCAGGCGATTTTCCGCACTATCCGGCGACTGTCGCTAGTGAGGGCGAACTGCTCGCCAAAGCCAATCCTCGCTCGTTTAACGTCGTCGATCAGCCTACCGAATCATCTAAGCAAACGTGGGAGAAAGTTGCCCGTAGCGGCACCGCGGCGGAGATTACCGAATTCTTGGCCACTGCGAACCTTTACGATCTCGATTGGATGTTGGTCGCTCATCGCATGCGACAGCCAGACGTCTATCAAGCCGTCATCAAGGTGTTGCGGAGTGCCAATATCCCCGAAACGGAACTCTGGGCTTATTCGTTAAAGTATCGTGATGAACCGGCGATTCACACCTATTTGTCGCTGGTCGACGACTTGGTCGAACGAGTTGGACCGGAACTGGACAGCCCACTGTTGAATGTCGATGCAATGGAGCGGCGGATCTTCGAGATGCTCGAGTACGCTCCGCTTGTACGGGCTCGGATTCATCGTTTGAAGGCCGAAAATGAGATTCTGAACTCGACGTTCTTAGAGCAATATCGTGACTTTGTCCGTGTACTAGGGTTCCAAAACGAGATCCCGCAAAACCAACGACTTGCCTTGACCTACTATCTGTTGATCCAGAACCGCATCGAAGAAGCGATCGAAACGTTTGCCAAAATCAAACGTGATTCGATCGCTACGCAGTTGCAATATGATTACATGGATGCCTATCTAGCGATGCATCAGGGCCAATATGATCGAGCCGAACAGATCGCCAACAACCGCAGCAAGGAATCGGTACCACGTTGGCAATCTCGCTTTGCTGAACTTGCCAACCAATTAAGGCAGCGTCGGGATTTGCGGATGACCGAGCAATTGGTTTCGAAAGATCCCAATAGCGGCGAACCCAAAGCAGTCGAGCAGGGTCGTGGCGATTTGTCCGTATTAGATCGCGAGCAGAAACAAGCCTCCGCTGCGGAGGAACAACCCGAGGTACTGGTGCGTGTCGAAGGAGACTCGCTACGAATCGATCATCGTCAAACTAAGTCGGCAACGCTTAATCTGTACGGTGTCGATCTCGAGTTGCTGTTTAGCAAAGCCCCGTTTGTTCGCGAGGATTTGCAGCGGATGGCGATGGTCAAACCGATGCGAAGTGAGACGCTTGATTTTGATCAGCCTAGTGGCGTGGCCCGGTATGAACTCGATGAAAACCGCCGTCGACAAACGTTGTTGGTCGAAGTGGTTGCCGGAGCGTCGCGAAACACGGCTCTCTATTTTGGTGGCGAGATGACGACCTATGTTTCCGAAAGCTACGGGCAATTGCAGGCCAGTGATGCCAAATCTCACCATCCTATCGATACTGCCTACGTCAAGGTGTATGCAAAGTATTCCGATGGCGACGTTCGCTTTTACAAAGACGGTTACACCGATTCACGCGGCCGGTTCGATTACGCGAGCGTCAGTGCGGATGATGCCAAAGGTGCGACCCGTTTTGCCATCCTGGTGATCAGTCCCGAGAAAGGTGCATCGTTACACGACGTTGCTCCGCCACGATAGAGCGTTAGCGGTCACGGGCCATTAACGGTCTCGGGCCATCGGCATGATCACGTAACTGAAACCATCATCGGTGGTCAATAGAGCAGGTTTGGATGACGATTCGATTTCCATGATGAAATTTGTTTCGTTATCCAACACCTTGCAGAAATCGGCGACGTATCGATGGTCCATCGTCAACGTGATGGCTTCGCCATCGTAGGGTATCGGCAATTCGATCTGCGACTCACCAATGTCAGCCGTGCTGGCTTCCAGCTTCAGCGTGCCATCACCAAAGGTAAAATCGATACCTCGGCTCTCGTGATCGGTCACAATTGCCGCTTGACGAAGGGCAGCAAACAAAGGTCCAACCGCCATGTCGATCTGTTCGGCCGATTCACGTTTCGGGAACACTTGTCGCCAATTCGGGTAGCGGCCTTCGACCAATCGCGAATAGATGACCGCTCGCGGGGTGCGAATCAGCAAATCGTTGGACCGGGCCGCCACGTCGACGGTGTCATCCTTGTCGCTGACGGCACGTTCCATCAACTGGATCGCTCGCGTCGGAACAATCGTGCTGGTTCCCGTCGTTTGATGGCCACCTTGGGATTCGCCCGTCCCTTCCATTTTTGCCAAGCGGCGACCGTCGGTACCGACCGCGACCACCGAGGTGCCTTCCATTTCAAGCAGTACCCCGCCCAGTGCGTAACGACTGCTCTCGGCATCCGTGGCAAACACCGTTCGCTTGACCATTTCACGGAACAACCGGGTCGGCAACACGTGGTATTTGTCTTCGGTGAATTCCGCAACGCTGGGGAATTCATCAGGATTGTTGCCCGGAAGACGGAATTTACTGCGGCTGCCGGTAATCCGAATCCCGGCTTCATCGGTTTCGATCGACAGCGTTTCGTCATTGCTTTCTCGCAGAATCGCCATCGTTCGTTGGACCGGCAACAACGCCGTGCCTTCGGTTTCCACCTCGACCCCGTCCTCGAGGTCCAAGCGAATCCCTACGTCCAAGTCAGTCGCGGTCAAAGTGATCCGCGAACCTGAGGCGGTCACCTTCACATTTTGAAGAATCTCTTTGGGCGAACGAGTCGGAGCGATGCTGGCGGCAAGTGCAAAAGCAGCGGTGAGCGATTCGCGTTGGCAAGTGATCTTCATGGAACCATGGACTTACAGAGAGAAAGAAGATTTCGTAGCCATGTTGTACCGGTTCATGGGCGGATGTGTGTAGTGGTGAAACCCTTGGACAGCAGAACATTCACTGGGTGCCTCTCAAAGGCTTAAAGAATATATAAATCGTCGTAGTCTTAATTCGAGCTCTTCCGTTGTTGGTAAGTCCCGAATCCGGATCATAACCTATTTATATAAATAGAGTTGCGGTTTTGGTAGGGATGTGGAAAAAGCGTGAAAGCACGGTGTGGAAATGGTTGATAACCGGGGGAAAGGCCAACACTGGCCAACACCACCACAAAAGGACAAACAGACCGCGATGACAACCGCCCACCAAGCACAGACCGGGAATCAACAAGTTATCCACGGAAAAAATAGTTTTGAAAGCTTGGCTCAAAGCGGCCGATCGGCTCAAAAGCGGGTCGTTTCCGAGGCCATCACCACGCTCGTGTAACGTTGTTGTGCCGAGGATCTTCGTGCTGGACGATCCGGCGCCGACGCCATTTGCGTGATCCAGCCCACCCGTGTCCAGCTGGCACAATCGCTCATCGGGTTATCGTTTCGCTAATCCGGACGCTCCGCAAGTGACGGGAGCGGTCCGATCGCGGGAAATCTAATGAAAATGATGATTTTCACGATAACTGACAATGACACACTTTGTCATACAGCGTATGTTGATGTGAGACGTCGCTCAAAAGAGGGACGGCAAAAACGAAGACGGATGCCAACACCAAGATTATGGCTAAACCTAAGAAACAGAAATCCGATCAGAACAAGCTGAGCGAGCGAATCAACCTGCGAGTGACGGAAAAGGAATTGGCGTTGCTTGAGAAGGTGTCCGAGCTGGATGACCGCACGTTGAGCAATTGGGCGAGACGCGTGTTGGTTCGCGAAGCTCGTCGGCAAATGGCGAAGAAGGAGGAATCGTCGAGTTAACGACTCGATGATCACGATAACATCGGTGAGGCGGTCTTACCGATACACGCAGTGTCCGCGAGCAGCATGCCTGCGGCAATTTTTTTAGAGGAGAAGCAAAGTGGCTGGAAAAAAAGGCAAGAAGAACAAGAGCAAGAAGGGTAAGAAGAGTGACAAAGCCAAAGCGCTAAAGGGCAAGAAGGGCAAGAAGGGCGGCGGCAAAAAGGGGAAAAAAGGTAAAGGGAAAAAGGGCAAGAAGTAAATCGAGCTCGCTTCCCAGTGAATCCTGAAATCACGATCGGCTGTCGAAACTTCGGTATCGGCAGCCTTTTTTCGTATGGACGTTCACGTTGACCCGCTTCGATCGTGATGACTTATTCGTGTTCGCCGTGGCCGCGAAAAACAATCGCGTGTGAAGCGGATGGCACTAACCGCTGCATCCACTCGGCAACTTCGCGGTCGCTGTAGCTGAGCATCTTGGTCGAGTACTCGTGGTCGCTCAAGCAGCGGCCATAATGAACCAGCGTTGCACAGCCTTCGTCGGTGTATTCACACGCGTTCGGGTCATGCATTTCGATCCCGCCGCGGATGGTGTCGCGGACATAGTCAAGCCAGGTGGCCGAACGAAGCTCGGGACTTTTAATCAACCGCCAAAACGCATCGAGAACCAATTCTGGCTGCACACTCGTTTGCGCGACCAATCCGGCATAGCCACCGTCTGGATAAGTGGTACTGATGAATTCGGGCGAGTAGGCGAGTCGTGAATCTTCGCGGACCAAGCGATTTAGCGGAGACCCCAACTCGCCCGCCGAAAACACCTCTTCCAAAAAATCCCACTGCAAGTGAGCTTCGATGCCGTCGGTCGTCGGGGGAATGGGGAACAGCAAGTAGACGATCGAATCGGCGTGAGGGGAGTCGATCGTTGTCACTCGATCCGCCTGCCAAGCCGGTAATGGGCCGTAGTGAGCGGGATGTTTTCGTGGGCTTAAGGGCGTGTCGGGCATCGGTTCCAAACAAGAGTGCACCACGTCGATCAGTTGACTCTGCTCGATATCGCCGGCGACAAACAACGCAGACCGATTGCGAGAGTAGCCCGCGGCATGGGCATGTCGCAGTTGCCGAGCGTCAATCGCCTTTAACTGTTTCGCGGTACCGAGCTGATCATGTCCTAGCGGATGACCGGGCCACAGCACCGCTGGCAATCGGCACAGCGAGTGATGGTAGGGATCGGAATGCCATTCGTTGATTTCTTGCAGGATGATTTCGCGTTCGGCTTCGATATCGCGGACTCGCAGCAACGGTTGGCCAACCATATCGGCGAGAATCTCGAGCGACTCGGCCCACACGCGTTTGGGGCTGGCGGCGCTGAACGAGGTGTGGGTGGATCCGGTTTCCGCATCGCTACCGCCGCCGTGCCGTACCAACCGAGCTTCGGTATCGCGATAACCCCCCGGAAACTTCTTGGTGCCTCGCGACGGCAGATGTTCAAACCAATGATAGATACCGTGACCGCCGGCTTGATCATCATCCGCGCTGCCGACAAAAACCAACCAGTTCATGGACACGGTGTTGACCGGTAACCGCTGAAAATAGATCGGGACATCAAACGGACCGGGAATCAATTCAAAATCAATCATTCGCTCGGTCACGTGCTGGGGGAAAGAGGAGGGTAGGGGCGATGATCTTTGGTTACCATAACCCTATTGATTTCAGCGTGTTAGGGAACGTCGCAAAGGATCCGTCAAGTCGAGACCGATGTCATCTTCAACCCGATAATCGCGAGTAGCAGCAAAGCGAGAAAGAAAATCCGGGGCAACGAGACCGGCTCACTCAGAAATAGCATGCCATAGGTCGCGGCGCCGACCGCGCCGATCCCCACCCACACGGGATAGGCGGTGCCGATCGGAAGTTCACGAACGGCGATCGCAAGCAACAGCATGCTCAGAACAAGAGCGATGGCGGTGATCAAACTCGGCCAAAACCGAGTGAACGCGTCGGTGTATTTTAATCCCACCGCCCAAGCGGTTTCTAACAACCCGGCAACCAACAAAATGATCCACGGCTTCATGACGATGCTCCTACGGGACGAAAAATCGTAAGTGCGTCGTCTTGTCTTGACCGGGTACGGCGCGTCTCGTCCGGGCGTAGCGAAATCGATTCTAGTAAACGTCGCGGTGGCGCCAACAGCGTTACCGGCTGTTCGACGTCGCTCACTAGCGACAACGGGATCACGACAATGCGTTTTTCACCAACGCTACCACTTCATCGGCGCATCCCCAGGCGACGGTGTATCCGCCGCCTCCATGGCCATAGTTGTGCACCATCGGTTGGCCTGGGGACGCCGTATCCAATTCGAGCCGGACGGCGTGTCGACCGGGACGAAGCCCGACGGCGGTGCCCAGTAGCGGCGCATTTTGGATCTCGGGAACGACTTCGCCGCACCGCTGCAGGATCGCGGCGGTATCGGCGGACCGCTCGCGGCGATCCCAATCCCCTTCTTGCGCCGTGCCGCCGAGAATCACGTCGTGGGTGCGAGGCAGCACCAGCGTGAACCGATCGTCGTGTTGATAGATCCGCGTCGAGTGATGAAGCCCCTCGGGACGGCCGACCCGGACAACTTGACCACGAATTGGAAAGACATGTTCGTCGCGGGCAAAGTCTCGCGCATCCACCCCCGTACAATTCACGACAAGTTCAAACTCGGGAAACAAGGAACCTGCTGATGCAATCGATTGCGTCACAAACTCGGCATGGGCGGATTCAAGGCGACGCTTTAAGTTCGTCATAAAGATGGGAACATCGATCACCGGCACTGTCACGCGGAACGCCTCGGCACACCGAATCCCATAATCCGCACCATCGACCCGTTCCCATTGGTCGACGATGTCTAATACGTACGTGCTGTCATCGGGATCGAGACAGAAGCGAAGATGTTGCTCGAAAAAGACGCCTGCATTGGGATCCTTGCTTTGCTTGGTGTATTCGTCGTAGGTGGTCTTTGCCCACGCAGCGACGCGGTCGACAGGATAGGTTCGGTGCGGCCACCAATAGGCCCCCGCGGACATCGATGTCGTCTGGTCGAACGGTTCCTTGCTGAACAGCGTCACCGCGAAACCGGCTTCGAGTAGCCGGTGGGCGGACGTAAGCCCCATCAACCCTTGACCGACAATCGCGACTCTGCGTTTCATGGGCTGCTTTGTTTTGCTTGAAAAGGGAAGAAAGATCGACGACCATTCTGCTAGGCGTTCACATCCACAACGATTCGGCCTTTGATCTGGCCTTTCAGAATTTCAGAGGCCAGCATTGGTACTTCGGCCAAGGTCGCAGGACGAATCATCGCATCCAGTTTTTCCAGCGGCAGATCGGTGGCAATCCGTTGCCAAGCAGTAACGCGTTTCTCGAACGGTTGCAGTACCGAGTCGATGCCGAGCAAGTTGATTCCACGCAGCAGAAACGGCATCACCGACGCGGGCAGTTTGGCTCCGCCGGCCAGTCCCACTGCGGCAACCGAACTGCCATATTTCAACTGACCGAGCACACGAGCCAACATCTCGCCGCCCACCGCGTCGACACAGCCGGCCCATACAGGACGTTCCAGAGGTTTATTGATTGCCGTATCGATCTCATCGCGAGCGACGATGCGATTGGCACCGAGTGATTTCAAGTAGTCTGCGGTTTCGGGACGTCCCGTCACGGCTGCAACATCGTAGCCAAGTTTGCCCAGCATCGCGGTTGCGATCGATCCGACCCCTCCGGCTGCACCGGTCACCAGCACTTCGCCTTGATCGGGTTTTAAGCCATGGTCCTCCAGCGCCATCACCGCCAGAGCCGCAGCAAAGCCGGCTGTTCCCACCGCCATCGCTTGCTTTGGCGACAGCCCGGCTGGCAGCGGGACGAGCCAATCGCCGTTGACGCGAGCCTTTTGCGAGTAGCCGCCCCAATGCGTCTCGCCAACATGCCAACCAGTCAATACGACTTTGTCACCGCGAAAGTATCGCGGGTCATCTGACGATTCGACCGTTCCTGCAAAATCAATACCCGCTACATGAGGATAGTCGCGAACCAACGGGCTGTTAGCTTGCATGCACAACCCATCTTTGTAATTGACTGTGGTGTAATCGATCGCCACGGTCACATCGCCCTGGGGCAATTGGTCTTCGCCTATATTCTGGAGGCTGGCCGACACGTCGGCGTCGCCGTTCTTTTCAACGACAAGGGCACGAAATGACATAGTTTGATCCTCGGATCAGAGTGTGGGGATGATTCGCAGGCAGTGCTACGACTAGCTTGCAAGGATGACACGCATGGTTTTGCATCAAGGCAAAACAAGCAGGGGGTTCCATTTTGGAAATAGCCATTTCCAGGGTCTTCGCCGCCAGCAATTTCGTTTCGTTTGATCGACAGAATACTTTTTAACCTATTTCTAGGTCTCGGTAGTCGGCATGTTTGTGATCGGGATCTCAACCGCGACTGCACTGAGACGGTCGTGTGACGTCGGAGACGACACAGCGCGAAAAGAGATAGGTTAGAAAAAGATAAAAAATCAGCGAGCAGTGCTGCGAGTCGAAAGACGGCCGCGAATCGAAAAACGGCCGTGAGTTGAAACATGGCCGGGAATCGAAACATGACGGCGAGGTCTGACTTGGAGCCAGCAAGCCGCCAATTTTTTTTCAGCCGTCCAGACTATCAATTGTCTGGGCTATCGGTTGCCCAGACTATCAGTTGTCTGGGTGGCGGGTGCGGCGGAGCTCGGCTTGTCGCTGCTTCGCCAGAATCTCTTCCATCACCGCTAACTCGGTGTAGTACATCGCGCTGGGGTCGATGCCCTGATCGTCCAGCCACTTCAAATGCTGACGCATCTGGGGCTGGCGAGCGTACGCGGGCAGGATCACCATCCAAATGATCCCTAGCACGGCGATCGATCCCGCCAGCAAACCGGCGCGGTATATGCGTCCACGTGGGATCATGGTGTCACCGCATCAGCAAAGACGACTTTGAACATCAAGTAAGCCATCACCAACGTCAAGATGATGTTCAGCGATTGGCCGCACACGTACAGCACAAGTGGCTTGCCGCCTTTGAGCTGGGGCAGCAGTTGGCGGAAGTTGGTTTCCAGTCCGATGCTGACAAACGCCAGACAGAAGAACCATCCGCGAAGCGTTTTGGTCGACCCGCCGATCATCGCGTTGATCAGTTCCGGTCCACCAGACAACGAGGAATATAGCACCGAAAACAGAATCGACATCGAGACGAAGCCAAGCACAAATTTTGGAAAACGATACCAGATTTCGGAGATTCCGATCTTGGGGCCCGCTGGATCTCGTTCGACAAAAGTCACCCAATAGATCGCCACGCAGAACGCGGTCACCCCGATCAAAATGTTTTGGATCATCTTCACCGTCGCAGCAACTTCGAGGGCTTCGTCGCCCAGCACCGCACCGGCAGCAGCTACCGCGCCGGTAGCATCGATCGTTCCGCCCAGCCACGCACCACCCAAGATGGGATCCATTCCCAAAGCCGATGATCACCGCGGGCATCACTGCCATCATGATGACGGTGAATCCCAATGACAAACCGATCGAAAGTGACAGTTCCTCTTTCTTGGCTTTGCACGCCGCCGCAGTTGCGATCGCGGCCGAAACACCACACACGGACATGTCAGCGGAGATCACCATGTTGAGCGATTTGGATTTGATCTTCAAAACCTTTTGGCCAAACCAATATGTCGTGATCAAGACCACGGGCGTGACCAACCATGCGACAAACACGCCTGGCAAACCCAAGGCCAGCAGCCGGCTCATCAGCACTTCCGCTCCTAGCAGAACCAAGCCGGTCTTGATGAAGAACTCGGTCGAGATTGCCGGACGCAGAAAGTTGGGTGTGCCGACCGTGTTGCTGATGATCAATCCCACCAACAACGCCCACAACGCATACTCGAGGTTATAGGCTTTGACCACGCTTTGCCCCGACATCCAATAGGCCAGCGTCGCCAGCAAAAACACGACGGGGAAAGCGGCCAAGAAAGCCGACGCGGATTTGCCCCGCATCTGATTGGCGACTGCAAACAGCGACGCGATAATCAAAAAAGCACCGAGGATGCCTTGCCAACTGGACGCGATGGCATCGAGCGGGTTGTCAGTCCACTTGCCCGGTTTTGCGATATACGGTTTCAGCGGACTGGTGACACTGACCGATTCGCCAGCGGCAATGCGCTGGCTCAAGTTTTCGCCTTGGCCAAACCAGACGGCCGCAAAGGCAACAATTAGCAACAAGCCGGCACACCAAATCGCCCACCAATCTTCGTTGGTCGACATGTCCTTCCATAGACTCGGTCGTGGGGGTGGCGTGGCGATCGTGGATTCACCATCGACCGATTGGACATCGGGTGATTCATTGTGAGGTGTAACAGAGGAAGACGATCGAGAGGTCATCGGCGGGATTCGTGGGTAGGAGGGTGGGAAAGGGAAATGCAAGATGGGAACGGAGACGGGAACAGGACAACAAGAAATTCGAGTTACAAACCCGAACTTGAAAACGATTCACTGGCGCGACGATCGACCGCTTTGTTCATGCTGGTTCGCACCAACTGCAGCAACCGAATCAATTCCTTTTGCTCGCTGCGTTTTAAATCGCTCATGACTTCGCGTTCGAGTATGCGTAGGTGTTCTACGATCGGGGCGACCAACTTGCGACCTTCTTTGGTGATCGTGACGTAAACGGCGCGGCGATCCGTTTCACTCCGCTCTCGGGTGACAAGTTCACGTTTCAGCAGTCGATCGACCAGTGCCGTGACGGCCGGAACGACTTGAACCAAACGCTCGCCGATTTCGCTGCACGTCAAAGGACGGTTCTCCATGTCCAAGATTCGAAGCAGGTTGTATTGCGAAAAAGTCATGTCGTGTTGGCGAAAGAATCGTGCCAAATGATTGTCGAGTTGGTCACCGGTGCGCACCAAGCTGACGACAGCCTCTTGGTCAACGCTCGCGAAAGGTTGGCAGCGGTGGAGTTCTTTGGAAAGGTCGTTCATCGAAGACAGCCGAGGGGAGAGATTCGTAGAGGCGGGTGAAGGACCGAAATCAGTTGACGCACCAATACTTTATCGATAAGATATTCGCGAATCAAGATCTGATGTATTTGATTTCGAATCATTGTAACAGAGATTGGTTCCCTGTCCCCCCTTAGTAAAAAAACTGCCATCTGGATGCGTGTCCTCGGCACGGATCATGTCCCCTCCTTTCCTTGTGAGTTTTGTTGCCATGCCAACCACGGCCATCATCGGTGGCGGGTT
>NZ_ANOG01000611.1 GCF_000346295.1 Rhodopirellula maiorica SM1
CATCTCCGATGTCATCGATTCCGCCGTCGGGATCGACAATGCGACATTCGGTTTCAGGCAGCGGCAATCCGATCGTTCCATATTTTGGATCGGCGAACAGATCGCCAACATGCGTTACCGGCGAGGCTTCGGACAGCCCAAAGCCTTCGACGACCAAGGCCCCGCTGTGTTTGCTAAACGTTTCACCGACGGTCGCATCCAACGGCGCGCCTCCGGAGATCACCCAACGAATCGAGCTCAAATCCGCAGGATACTCACTCAGGCGGTCATTTAGTGCCACCAACATCGTTGGCACCGCGTGCAACACCGTAGGCCGTTTCGTCTCGATCAAATGAATCACTTGACGAGCATTGAAGCGATGGTGCAGCACCAATGTGGCTCCCATTGCCGCCCCGCCGAGCACCATTGCTGATACGCCGTAACTGTGGAAAAACGGCAACACCGCGATCATCGTCTCGGCCGCAAACGATCGATGGGTCCATTCATATTGCTGCCACGCGTTGGCGACCATGTTTTGATGGCTAAGTGTGACCGATTTTGACGTCCCCGTCGTTCCTCCGGTCGGCAAGATGTAAGCCGGATCTGTTTCAGTGCTGATCTCAACCGGTTTCCATTCGCGACGCAGTCCCTTCAATTCTTCCCAAAACCAAGCATGCGATTCGTTGCTGGGCAACGACCATTGGCCGGTGCGTTGATGACGCGCCCACAAATACCCGAGCTGTTTTAGCGACGGCAGATGCTCTCGAATCGAAACGTACAAAGTCTTTGTCAATTCGGATTCGCAATCGACCAACATCTGCGCCAACATGTCCAAGGTAATCACCACCTTGCACTCGGTGCTGCGAACAATTTCAGCGACCTCGTCTTCGACCATCAGTGGGCTGAGCGCGACCGCAATTCCCCCGGCACGCCAAATGCCGTTGACGGCGATGATGAACTCGGGCACGTTGGGCAGCAGCACGCCCACGCGATCCCCTTTTTTGATGCCAAGATGCTGCAACAGAGCCGCCGCGCGTACCGCGTCATGATTGAGCGCCTGGTACGTCCAAGTCATGTTGCCATAGATCACCGCGGTGCAATCCGGGACCACGTCCGCTGCATGCCGTAGTAAACCAAACGCGGGAACACCGCTGTAGTGCTCGATCCCGCTGGGGATCTCCGATGACGTGTCGGATTGATCGACGCCGGGCAAAGATTCTTCGGCAATGCGAAGGACACTTGCATCTAGACGTGCCTCGATGGATCCCAAACGATCATCCGGATCAGGATACGCTCGATTCCCTTGCAGCATGTGGCCCATGGCTGAAACTCCCTAATAGAAGCCGCTGTGGCGAACTCAATCTTCCATGAGTTAAGTGCGAGATGCTCGGCGTTTGCTTCGACGAGTCAAACCGCTCCGATCGAAGTCGGCCAGAGAAGGGCGTTTGACGGCACTCTCAAAGCCGACCGCAGTTGCGGCTGTCGGCTCGGGGCCAGCCAAATAAATTCACTCAGATGAAAAGACGTCACAGCCGAACAGGTACTCTGTCCCTCGATGTGGTCCCTCGACGCGATCATTTGAATGCGAACACGAAGTGGGCGGCCGTGATAAGTAATCCGAAACCGATAACCGAGCCGTAGTCGCTTCGGATTGCTTACAATTGATCTTACGTTACAGAGCCACCAAAGGCAACTATTTTTCCGCCACATTCAAACAAAGCGAAATTCCGCCCCTTTGTGAAGTTTATCACGAAGCGTGCTCCACCACTTGCCAGTGGTACTCAATGTGGGTGGCAAGGGTACGAGCGACGAAACCAAGACGCTGCATCGAATAGCCGGCCCGTTCGCTAGGCTCTGTCCGAAAACGGTTCATAGTCACCTTTCGCTTAGGACTTGCGATTTACAAGTTGCGGAAGTCACGTATTTCCGCCGGGCTTGCCCCCAATGCCATCTACTTTGGTAGTGGGACTCGCCAGAGTTCCTGGTGTTTCAACAGCAAAGATGGGAATTCTGGCGAATCCCACTACTTGAGCATCCCCTAATGGTTGCCAAAGTAGATGGCATTGGGCTTGCGCCGCACCGCGATAAACACTCATCCGATTCTAGCGGTTCGGCGCGAGCCGTCCGGTCGACGCTAGATTTGACGTGCAAGCTCGACCGGGCGGCTTGCCAGGTAGCAGCCAGTTGTCGCACCGACCGGGGCAAGCCCGGCGGAAGCGAGTGGAGCCAGACTTTTAGCAACTCATAAATCGTAGGTTC
>NZ_ANOG01000612.1 GCF_000346295.1 Rhodopirellula maiorica SM1
ATCTTGACGGCACTCCTGCCGGTCTTATCGGAACATTGGGGTCCCAGACTGGCTTCTTATCGGAACATTTATCGGAACAACGCTTCTTCGAGACGATCTCGCTCGCCCGAAGAAGACGCAGAAACGACGTGAATTCCAATAAAAATAGCCACTTCCCGCGTTGCGGCAAGTGGCTAAATAGCGGAGGACACGGGACTCTCCGATTGAGGTGACGCAAACCGTTGTGAGTCAAGCACTTTTGTGCGTAAAGCTCGATTGAGTAATGGCTTGCGTCTCTCAGTTTGTTATCACCTGTTGTCACGTGTACTCACCCGTAGTCATGGTTCTTGGCACAGTGTGCCAAGCTTAAAATCAAATTGCTAATGGAGAATACGATGCCACTGTCGATTGAAGAAAGCTCGGAAGCTGTAGGATGTTCTGTTGGCGAAGATGGTAACGATAGGCTTAAGGACAGCACGACCGGTCGGCTCACCATTGGCGACGACGACCATTGATCTTGACGAACATGTAAGGCTCGAACTTCGCTCGCGTGAATTGTTCCTCGCTGAGCATACGCTAACTCAGTATTGGGTCGATAAGCGTACTTTGGTTGCTCGCAACGGGACGTTCGGAAAGAATTTCCAGCCCATTCTCGATCACTTCAACCACCAGGCTCATCAGCTTGCTGGGGAAAACAGAGAAGCTATGGAGACACATCTCTTGGCGACCTTGTGGCCGGAGGTCCGGTACGACGCCGCACAATTGATTTTCCCCGATGCTAGTCTGAAAAGGAGATCGGCCGGGTATCAGAAAGAGCTTCTCGAACAACTTGATCAGATGCTTCGCACGTCGCGAGACGAACGATCGACGCTGTTTGAATTTCACGAACAAAGTCGCAACGCCGTTGGATTTCCGGTGCTTTCCTCAGAAGAAGAGTCTCTCTACCGCGGTTGGGCAGTAGAACTGTTTGAAGGACTTGAAGACGTTTGGCGCCATGACTTGGCCGAGGCGGTCTCAGACCTAAAGGAGCGTTGGGCAGTTTGGAGGAAGCGTTTCGGCCGCCGGAGTAACAGCCACTTGCAGAAAACGGTGTTGAATGTGCTGTCGTTTGAAAGCAAAGCAGCGTTTCACCAGTGCTATTCCACTGCATGGACCACCGTCCTCACTCGCTTAGCGAGTGAGGCGGTTCACCCTGAGTTATTCGCGAACTTCCACGGTCTTTGGCACTTGGATCAGAGGGTGCCCATTCCAGGTAACCGCCAGGAACTTCACCTTTTGCATGGGCTCGTTCTCGGACTCCATCCAGCTTTCAGTCTGCTCATCTCAACACCGACTGGCCGAGAACTGATTGGTGACGCCGTCGCGGAAACCAATGACATCGCGGCACAAGAGCGGTTTTTCAACGCAGCTTTGGTCTCGATCTACCAGTACGAGGAAGAACGAGCGACTTACAACTCTTCCAGACGCAAGGTTTAGCCCGGTTTCTCGGTTGGGCGAATCTTAATTTTCATTAGCCGTGTCATTCAATGTCACGGCTTTTTCTTTGCCCTGATTGCTTCTCGCCTAACTTGTGATGGCGAGCGGTGATCCCACATACAGACCAAGCGCGCAAGTGCCTAGTAGCGGTACGGCGTGTTGCCGTCCGGCTAGGCGTCTGCGTGTTTCTAGGAGCACAAGATGCAAAGCCAAACACCCCAAGCGACCAATTCAGACGACAGCAGCTACGAACAATCAACTCACGCGGCACTCATCGCGTCTGGTTGCACCGCCATTCCCACGGACTGGCCGCCAGACCGATTAGAGCCGCTGCTGGACGAGGTTCATCGCTTGCGTCGCCAACGATTGGTCCAGTTTCTTGCTCTGGCAATTGCGAAGAATTTCGCTGCCGAGCACATGGAGTAAAGACCTATGTTAAGACGTCAGTTTGATCTAACCAAGCTATTGACCGTTGTTCTCTACCTTCGGATGAGCGACGACAAACAGAATCCGTTAAGCCCTGAGCAACAGGAGAAGATGATTCGCTCACGGATCAAGCGATCCGGCCTAAACGTCAGAATCGTCAAAGTCTACCGTGATGACGGTTTGACGGGCCGCATGACGCGGAACCGAAAAGGGTTTCTGCAAATGCTCAACGACATCAGAACGGGGCAGATCCGAATCGATGCGATCCTGGTCGATACCAAGGAACGGTTTGGCCGCATGAATGAACTTGATGAGGTGCAAGCCCGGCTCGAACACGAGAATAAAGTTTTGATCCTCACTGCGGATAAGAACTTCTCTGACCCTACGAGCTCAACCGGTCGCGTAATGACCATGTTCGAGAATTATCGGGCGACAGTCGATTCGGAGATCAAGGCACACAGG
>NZ_ANOG01000613.1 GCF_000346295.1 Rhodopirellula maiorica SM1
GCACGTCAATCAAACAGCGGTCGCATCAGCGAAGTAACGACGTGTTTCCGTTCGCAGCGTCATTTTCCTCGTTGTGGACGCCTGCTTAGTCCGTTGTCAATTCGCCTGGGTTGGGATCGCCCAGGCGATCGTGGATGTATAGCATCTGGATCAGCACCATTACGACGACTGTCAACGGAGCGGCCATCATCACGCCGATGATTCCCACGGTAATCCCCATCCACAACTGAGCGGCGATGGTTAGGATCGGAGGCAGTGTCACCTCGTGTCGCTGGATCATCGGCGTGATCAAATAGCTCTCGATCCCCTGCAATGCGACATTAAATACCAGCACGTAGATTGCGGTGTCGGTTCCTACATTCAAGGCCAACAGCACTTGCGGTACCGCTGCCAACAACGGTCCGATATTAGGAATAAATGTCAAAAGTGCCGCGACAACGCCCAACGTGATCGGCAAGGGGACATTCAAAAACCACAGTCCGATCGCAGTCAAAACTCCAACGAGCGTCATCGACATCACGCGGCCGACAATCCAGCGTCCCAGGGCAGAACGCATTTGATCCAACACCTCCAACACGCGCTCACGCCGCTGGGTTGGAAACAACTTGACGAGCCCTTTGCGGTAGAGTCTGGGGTCATACGCTGCATAGGCACCAACGAAAAAGATCACGATGGCACCGGTCATTGCCCATCCAACCGATCTTAAACCGCCTAACACCCCCGAGACAGCCGAGTCGCCTTGTTGGCGCACCATCGACTGCATCTGTTCCGAATCAGGCAAATACTGTTTCGAAAACTCGTACTGTTTCAACCGCTGTGTCGCGTCTTCGCTGGCAGTTTGCAGTTGACTCCACAGTTCGTCGGTACGCTGAACCACTTGGGCGCCCAAGTAGTACACGCCACCTGCAAACAACAACAATATCACCGTAACGACGAGCATAAAGCTCATTCGGTACGACAGCGGCGCGTGGCGATCAGCAAAGCCTGCCAGACCGTTGATGAAAACGCCAAACAAAAGTCCAGCGAACACCACCAACAACACGCTGACGGTAGGAATAAACAGATCCGCCACTGCGAAGATCAATGCGACCAGCAGCAGCGGCCAAAGCAGCGATCGAAATGTCATTTAGCAAGCACCATACAACGAGAATCAAAATCGTTTGCAACGTCGAGGACGCATGCCCCTATTGCATGCGAATTGCTACACGCAAATTGCGAGCCAAACCATTTGCCTGATTCGTCTGCGTTACGGCACGGGCCCAGTTCGCCAGAATTCCCATCTTTGCTGTTGAAACACCAGGAACTTTGGCGAGTCCCACTACGAAAGTAGATGGCACGGCGCGAGCCGTCCGGTTGAGGCGAGTAAAACGTTCGGTTTAGACCGGGCGGCTTGCGCCGCACCGCTACAAATGCCACCCGTTTAGTACGAAAGTAGATGACATCGGGCTTCGCCCGTGGCTACATCTTGCCGTCCCTTCGGGACTGATGATTTTCAACTTGCAGAAGCAACGTGAGACAGACTATCCAAACTTGTAAATCGGTAGTTCCTAGCGGTCACGATTTGAACGTTACCAATTCTTGGATGCCCGCGGTTTCGATCGATCAGCAAGAAAACGCCTTCTTTCATCCATTCTTAGTTTTGTGCGACCGCTAGCTTCACAAAGGTCTGGAATACTTCCGCCACCTAAAGCGGGACAACGTTGCTGGCGTTCTTTAACAGAGTCCGACTTCGACTCAGGCTGAGCAACTGCACAAGAATACACGACTCAGGATTCGATGACATGCAGAATGACTTTGATTCGCAAGACGCTCGTTCTCACGAACGTCGACGCTTTATTCAGCAAGCGACGCTGAGCCTCGGTTCACTCGCGATCACGACACCTTTTCAATCCCTGTTGGCGGCGGCTCCCGAACATCGCGCGTCCGCCGGGTTCGGTGAATTGCGACCGGTAAAGGACAACTCGACAGGGCTTGAGTTGCTGAAGCTTCCCGAAGGTTTTCAATACAGTACGTTCGGTTGGACGGGTGACCCGATGAACGACGGCAATCTGACACCGGGCAACCATGATGGGATGGCGGTGGTTGCTGAAATCTCGCCCGGAAAGATTGTGTTATGTAGAAACCATGAGCGTAACGGGAATGGCCGCTCCATCGCCAGCGACAAGCTTAGCTTTGATAAGAACGCGCCGGGCGGTTGTACCAACTTGCTTTTCGATGCTGACGAAGGACAACTGCAACGGAGTTGGTGCAGTCTTTCTGGCACCGCCAACAACTGTGCAGGCGGGCCGACACCTTGGGGCACATGGCTAAGTTGTGAGGAAACCGTGCTTGGCCCGGGAGATGACCATAAAGGCGACCGCATCAATTTCCAGGATCCGCATGGATGGATTTTCGAAGTGCCTGCAGAGGGTATCTCGCGGCCGGTGCCCTTAAAAGAAATGGGGCGATTTGTCCACGAGGCAGTCGCGATCGACCCCGCGACCGGCATCGTCTACGAAACCGAAGATCGCCAAACCGCGGGCTTTTATCGCTTCACGCCGAACACTCCCGGGAAGCTCGTCAACGGAGGAAAACTCCAGATGATGAAACTGCCGCAGCGGAAAGATGTGCGGTCAGGCGTACGAGTGGATCAAGTATTCGATGTCCAGTGGGTTGATATTGACGATCCACTACAAGCGCACTCGCCGGGGACGAAGGATGCCCTCGGGGTTTATTCGCAAGGCAAGCAGCGGGGCGGTGTCACCTTCGCTCGTCTCGAAGGATGTTGGGCAGGACGCGATGGGATTTACATTGTTTCAACCAACGGAGGCGACGCAGGCGTCGGTCAAGTTTGGGAATACATCCCCGCACAGGAGCAACTGCGACTGCTGTTCGAATCCCCCAGTCCGAAGGTTCTGGAGAACCCTGACAATATCACGGTTAGCCCCCGTGGCGGCTTGGTGTTGTGTGAAGATGGCGACCAGCGTCCACAACGATTACATGGACTGACTCCCGGTGGCGACCTGTTTCCCTTCGCCGCCAACAACATCGTGTTAAATGGCGAAATCAAAGGAATCAAAGGCGATTTCCGTGACCAGGAATGGGCGGGGGCGACGTTCAGTCCTGATGGAAAATGGCTGTTTGTCAACAATCAAACGCCCGGCGTCACGTTCGCAATCACAGGACCATGGGCAGACGAACTCATCTAGCGAATTGACTCACTGTACCGAACCGCTGCGTTGCACATCAGAACTTTGGACGCGTTGTTCTTCCAAATGGTTTGGCAGATGCGTGCCCACCTACTTTCGTATGATAGAAAAGAAATGAAGAAACATCCCAGAAGTAAGGCTTTCACGCTGGTTGAATTGTTGGTGGTGATCGCCATTATCGGCGTTCTTGTTGGACTGCTATTGCCTGCGGTTCAGGCGGCACGCGAAGCCGCCAGACGAATGCAGTGCCAAAACAACTTGAAACAAATTGGTTTGGCTTTGCACAATTACGAATCCACTTTCAAAGTCTTGCCACCAGGAGGACTCAGTTGGGTTGACGATTCTGGATTTGGTGGAACCAAAGATGACGATGGTTACGGATTCCTATGCTTCCTGCTTCCCTACATCGAGCAGAGCGCGCTTTACGAGCAAGTGGATCCAAACGGATATTGGGAAGAACCCGATGGAATCACCGGGCGACCGATTGAACATATGGTCGAAGCAATCGCAGGCGGTTCGCCGACCGAACGTATCCAACGACGTTGGGAAGCCGCGACGACGCCCGTACAAACCTATCTCTGCCCAACATCCGCCATGCCCGTCAACGCCCCACTAACGTGGAGCATCTATGGTTCGGGTGATTTTGGCGTTGGCACGCTCGACGTGAACCCCGCGTTCAATGCAGACCAAACAACCGGTTTGGCCACCTCTAGCTACAAGGGTTGTGCAGGAAATCACTTGGGTGACAACGGCCTCTTCGTGAAACGAGCCGAAGGACCACCGCGACTGTTTCGCGATGTGATCGATGGACTGTCCAATACCATCGCCGTTGGGGAATCGACCTACGTTCGTGCCAGCGGCGTCAGCAAACCGCCAGTCGATGGCGAAAGCCCCAGTTCACTCGAAGATTGGCCCGTGTGGATCGGAATGCCACGAACCGATGAATCGCTGCGATTCACGGCTCGTACGTCTTCTCCAATCAATGCATACACCTCGGTGGGCAACATGTACCAAGCGATTGATGATGACTGTGCGTTTAGCTTCCACCAAGGAGGTGCCCAGTTCAACTTTGCTGATGGTTCTGTTCGGTTCATTACCGACAGCGTTTCGATGGAGACCTACCAAGCACTGGCCGGAATGAACGACGGCGAAGTGGTCGGCGAGTTTTAGTTCTTCGATTCACGCGGACACCGCAAAAGAAATCAATGACCGCTCTCTTTGCGGCCCCATCGCGAAGAGAGCTTTTCCATCAACGATTCAGGACACTTTTAATCAAGTCACATTTTCCTTTTTTCCTCTACCCTCTCTACAGATACACCTGCAAAACGATACCCATGACATTTTCAAACCTAATGAAAAATCTCTCGCAAAAATGGCTTGCCCTGTTAGGCGTTTGCGTCGCAACCGTTCTCTTCCCAGGATGCGGTGGCAATGGGTTTGACGTCGCCCCGTAACGGGGATGGTCAAATGCAATGGAAATGCGGTCGGTGGTGGCACTGTCTATTTCCAGCCAAAACAAACCGGCAAATCGGCGGTCGTCGGCAAAATCGGACTCGGTGTGATTGACGCACAAGGTCAATTTACGATTTCCACTTACGGCAACGGTGACGGCGCGGTCGTGGGGACTCACATCGTCAAGGTCGATCGAGGCAGCGGTCCCGGTTGCGACTGTGCGATGAATGCCGATCGCGAACTGATGCAAGTCGAAGTGACTGCGGGAGAGGACAATTCATTCGAAATTGTCCTTCCAGAAAAAACTCGCAGAGACGTCCGTGCCGAGCAAGCCGAGGCGGACGAGGATGATGATGAAGAAGACTGAGATGATGCTCTTCGGGCGCAAGTCGTGTTAACTCATTGTTAGCGAACGACCAGGACAGAAATGTCCTGGTCGCGACGTGAATCACGCTGATGCACCGAAGTGTTCTCTCAAGAATGCATCTCAACGTCACTAGCCCTTGTCCCTGAGATGCATCTGAATCGTCTGACCAAGTTGTTCACAATCAACTCAACCGAGTCTCTCATGACACAGAAATCGGATTCGGCAATCGGCCGGATCAGCAATCGGCTAATACAAAACGTCCCCATCGACTTTCTGGTGGTTTTTCGCATTGCCTTTGGCATGGTCATGTGCTGGTGGGCGATCAGCAGCCTTCGCAACGGCATCCCCTACCACAACTACACCGCACCACCGCTCCATTTCACCTACTATGGATTTGACTGGGTAAAACCGCTTGAACTCAGCCTCACGATCGGCGGGGTCGCTGTCGACGGCATGTCACTGCTGTACATGGTATTTGCCGGTCTGGCGATCTGCATTGCGTTGGGTCTCTGGTATCGCTTGGTCACCGTGCTATTTGCCGTCGGCTTTACGTACTGGTTCATGTTGGACAAAGCCTACTACCTGAACCACTACTACCTATGCATGCTGCTCAGTTTGATGATGCCGTTTTTCCCAGCCGAACGTGCATGTTCAGTCGGCGCTTGGATCCATCCAGACAAACGGAGTGACACCACGCCGGCTTGGTGTTTGTGGTTGCTTCGCTTTCAGATCGGGGTGCCTTATTTTTTCGGAGGGATCGCAAAACTCAATTTTGATTGGCTGCGAGGTCAACCCATGAGGACCACGCTCTCTTACATGACCGACCACCCCTGGATCTCTCGATTCCCCTTTGATCAAGAGTACCTAGTGCAACTTGTCTGCTGGGGCGGATTGATATTTGACCTCTCCATCGTTCCGCTTTTGTTGTTTCGCAAGACGCGGCTGTTAGGCTTTTTCCTGACTTGCGTATTCCATATCAGCAACCATCATCTTTGGAACATCGGAATTTTTCCCTGGCTGATGATCGCGGCGACAACCGTCTTTTTTGATCCGGGATGGCCGCGACAAATTCTGCACCGGCTTAGATTGATCAAGACTCCGAAGCAACCCGACTCAGTGCGGATCTCGAGCTTCAGCTGGAAGCAGCGTTTTGCGGTAAGCAGCGTTTGTCTGTGGATCGCGGTTCAAACGTTGGTCCCGTTGCGGGTGTTCGTTTCACCAGGCAACCCAAGTTGGTCGGAATACGCGCATCATTTTTCATGGCACATGCTGCTTCGCGCGAAAGTGAGCGGCGTTCGTGTTTACGCAACCGACCCGGAGAGCGGGCGTTCGGGTGTCATCGATTTGCGTCCGTATCTAACCCAACGCCAACTCGCAGTGGTGGGTCGAGATCCTCGCATGATTCATCAGCTATGCCTGTTCATTTCGGAGGATCTTGCAAGCAAGGGGCATCCGAACGTCGAACTCCGTGCGCTTGCTTTGGTGGCACTCAATGGCCGAAAACCACAACCGATGATCGACCCGACGGTAGACTTAGCAAAACAACCTCGCAACCTCCGCTATCCGGATTGGATTGTCGACTTGTACGAACCCTATCGACACGAGGCGTGGCATTACCCGCTGGAGCAGTGGGAAAGTCAGCTGGACCTCGATCTGCCTCCACAAATGCTGGTCATGAGCCAAACGAAACCAATCCCGAACAGTCCTGGTATCATGGCGTCGAAGGAATCCACCTTGGTCGGCGAATCAACGAAGTCCGCTCAAGCTGCGACTCATTAAGCAACTCACTTCGACACTTAAACGGCTGCAACCAACCCAACTTGGCGAACCATCACCCCCAAACCCCTCTCCCGTCCCCATGTTCACTCAATACTATCAAGGAAAAAAGATGTCCTACTGGACGAGACTCGGCATTACATTGTTTGCCTTCAGCCTTCCTGCCTCCGTCGGCTGGGCTCACGATGGCGAGCACCCGCATGCGGCTCCTGTAGAGGTCCCCGCTGGAGTGACTTTTGCGCCCTCCGCAGTGCCGGATCGGATCGTTTTGACTTGGGCTGGCGATCCAACAACAACTCAATCGGTCACTTGGCGTACCGATATGAGCGTCAAAAAGGCCGTGCTCGAATTTGCGATCGCGGAGGATGGTCCGCTGTTTGTCAACAAAACTCAGCAGACGGATGCGAAGTCGGAATCGCTAAAAACGGACTTGGGTTTAGCACAGTACCACAGCGTCACGTTGACCGAGCTGAAGCCGAGCACAAAGTACGTCTATCGCGTTGGCGATGGAGTCAACTGGAGCGAATGGGCTCACTTCGTTACCGCAAGCGAGCAAGCGGAACCGTTCAGTTTTGTCTATGTTGGGGACGCTCAGAACAACATCAAGTCACACTGGTCACGGCTTGTCCGGCAAGCCTATGCCGATGCACCGCGAGCCGCGTTCCTTCTTCACGCAGGCGACTTGGTGAATCGTGGTAATAGTGACGGCGATTGGGGCGAATGGTTCTATGCCCAAGGCTTTATTCCCCGCAGCACTCCCTGTGTCGCTGTACCTGGAAACCATGAACAATCAAAGGTTCAAAACGAGCAGACAGGTGAAGTCACTCGCCGATTAACGGACCACTGGGAACGAGTTTTCGAGTTTCCCAAGAATGGCCCCGAGGGCTCGCGCGAAGCCGTTTACTTTATGGATTACCAAGGTGTTCGAATCGTTGGACTCAATTCAACGGGGCAAATCGAAGAGCAGGCCGTTTGGTTGGACGATGTGTTGAGCAACAATCCCCAGAAATGGACCGTCATCACGTTCCACCATCCGATCTATTCGTCCAAACGTGGCCGAGACAACCTCGAACTTCGAGACTTGTGGCAGCCAATCTTCGACAAATACAAGGTTGATCTGGTCCTGAATGGTCACGATCATACATACGCACGGACGAGATTGATGGCGCACAAGAGTGAGCAAAACGTGCCCGCAGGGGTTCGTGCGAAAAGCGATGTATCCGGAACCGTTTACGTTGTTTCGGTTAGCGGCCCAAAGATGTATGACTTAGGACGTGAACCGTATATGCAACGTGTCGCCGAAGACACTCAGCTCTATCAGATCATCACGGTCGACGGCGATGAACTGCGTTATGTTGCTCGCACGGCCATTGGACGACCTTACGATGGTTTCACGCTTACCAAACAAGCCGGCAAACCAAACAAATTGGTCGAGACCATCCCCGATACACCCGAGCGAGTTCGTCCACAAGAGGAGGACACGGATGAGGTAACTTCCGTCAAAATCAAAAGACGCGAGTCGGATCAAGTTCCCATCATCACGCCAACGCTTCGTTTGACGAACCCTCTCGCTCAGGACCAAGATGACCTGTGTGTTTGGCGAGACAATCAATCGCCGGATCGAAGCCTGATCATTGCCTCGGACAAGTCGGCCAATCGTTTGTTCGTCTATGACTTGAAAGGCAAGTTGATCCAATCGGTCGAAGTCCCCATGCCAGGAAACATCGATCTTCGCTATGACGTCCCCTTTGGGAACCAGCAAATCGACTTGGTGGCCGTCAACCAGCGAGCAGAAGGATTTAAGTTGCGTTTGTATCGCTTGGATCGTGAATCGCGTGAGTTGGTAGCGATCGATCACGGTGGAATCGAAACCGGCCCCAACTACGGCGGTTGTCTGTATCGATCCTCACTCGATGACCGCCTCTACTTCTTCACCACTTCGAAACAGGATGGCTGCGAACAAATTGAACTCAGCATCAACGAGAACGGATTCTATACGGGAAAGAAAGTTCGACACTTGGATGTCGGGAAATGCGAAGGAGCCGTCGCCGACGATCAACTTGGCATGCTCTATGTTGCGGCCGAAGACGAGGGAATTTGGCGGTTTGCGGCGGAGCCAGGGGCTGGGAAGCAGGGAACGCTGATGCTGGAAGTGGGTGAAAACGGAATTCGTGGCGACCTTGAGGGTGTGGCGCTACATTACGACGACAACAAAGTTCGATACCTGACCGTCTCGGACCAAGGTTCAAGCACGATTCACGTGTTGCCGTTGGTCGGTGGCAGCAGCACCTATCGCTTTGCAATCGAAAATGCACAACAAAGCGATGGGATTGAAATAGTCGCTCGTTCCTTTGGCCAAGAGTTTCCGCAAGGCTTCTTTGCTTGTCATTCTGATCACGAAGAGAGCTGTCCCATCCTGGTCACTCCGCTGCCAAGCATCGTCAAGGCCCTGCAAAGCAAGTAGACAAGCAGGATTGAAAGGTTCACGAGCCGGTTTTGTTCATCGGGCAATGTTTTGCCAGCCGCAGTTGGTTTTCAACTGAGGCTTTGTCGTTTCACTGGTTTTCGCACCGCGGATGAGGTTGCAAACTGTTGACCACGACGTATTCCGATGGAATCTCGAGCAGCCCATCGAGGGCCTCGGAAAGTCGCATCATCGCATCCTAATTTTCTTCCGTGTAGGAGCGTGATCATGCCGAACAGCCACATTCGCATAGGTGGCTTTTCTAGATCACCTCGCGTGATCACGCCAACCGGTTGTCCTAACGTCGACACCAGCACAAACGGCTGCGTGTTCAATTGAGCGACGATCTCTTGAACCGGCGTGGTGGTTGCCAAGATCGTTGCTTCGTCAAGCGGACGCACACTGCCTTTGGAAAAACGGCACGACCTCCTATGCCGCCGAGGAACGATTCCCAACGTCGCGACGACACCGAACGGATCACGGTTCCGATGCCGATGAAAAAAGTTCGGGGAACGGGGGCCACGTCGGCGGCACGACGAAGTCTTGCCCCGTTTCGATCGCCCCCATGTCCGGCCCTTCGCCGTGGTAGTTGTCGTTGAAATTTGGCAGTCGGACCGCGGCATCATGCCCAGGCGACCCCGGTTGCAATCCCAGTGGTTTCCCGTTCGCAGGTTCATACACAGGGATTCCGCGGATCGCTTGCGTTTCACTTTCCTCGCTCGCCGAGACGGTTCCCAAAATGAAATCGAAGTCGAAATCATTGGTGGGAAATTGGAAGGGATCACGAATCGCAATCTCTTTTTCGCGGCGAAGGTGAAGGATGTTGTTACGTGAGACAATATTCTGCTGACGTTTTGTCTTGCCAGTGCAGATCAATCCTGATCGGCATCCCGACGAATCGCTTCGACCGGGCCACGGTTTAGGTTGATAAATCGTGTTGTGATAGACATACATTCGGCCCTTGGTCATCGCCACCGATTCGTTCCCCAACTTTAAAAACCCGCCCCCCTTGGATCCATCCCAGTCACTCTTTGATCCATAACGGGATCCCAAGGCAATATTCCGCCAAAAATAGACTGGCCCCAACGACGTGGACGCCCCCGCCAACGACATCATGCAGACGTCGGTGCAATTGTTCCAAACCCGGACGTTCATATTGGCACCTTCGATCTCCAGTCCATCGTCACGGCAATGCGATACGAAGTTTCGATAGATGTCACTATCGCGATTGGGAAACCCAGCGAAGCTGAAGTTGGAAAATTCTCCCATTCCATCATTGAACATATGGGTCATGTCGGATCGGATGCGATTGTCTCGGATCACATAGCGTCCTTTCCCTTTTCGCAACATCACGCCTTGAGCGCCCATCGGATGATGTGTTTTGCGACCATCCTTTAGCGTGCGTTCTTCGAGCCATGAATTGCTGTGACTACGTGGATGATGTAAATCGCACCGCTGAACGATGATCGATTCGAGTTCCTTTGAGTTCCCGTAAACGGCGGCATCCCCGTTGTCACCGAAACCATCGTCTGACACACGTCCCCAGCCGCTAATGTCACAATCTTCGATCACGACGTCATGCACGTGCTTCAGCTCGATGCCATTGGTGGCGGCGTTTCGCAATTCGAGACCTCGCACGATCACGTAACTCGCAGCAACACGAATATTCGCCGGCATCCGTCCTGCGGCATCTCCGACCGATCTTTTGCCCGGTTCAGGTGCATAGACCACATAGCCATCCGCCTCGGAGCCACCCTCGGTGATTTCCAGCGTTTCCTCCCACTTTTCAGGCAAGTGCACTGTCTTTTTAACCTTCAGCGACTCGTCCCAAGTTTTTGCCGTGAGGTCAATTTCCGTTTTCGTTTTCGCTAATCGCAGACGAATGTCATACTCGGTGCCCGGCTGAAGGTGCACCAAACTGCCACGATACTCTTCACTGTTCTGCGGTCGCCCACTGTGCTGATTCGGATCGAACCAAAGATCATGACCTCGCCGCCACGTCTTGGAACCCAGGGCTTGTAAGCGACCTGACAAACATTGTCGGCACTCCCTTCACGAGGCTTCCAATAGAGTCCAATGGATTCAAAGGTCGCAACGGCGATCGGATCGTGCTCGCCTTCGCGTGGTAATCCAGTTGCTTCGATTAACTCGGTTTGAGAAAACCGAACTTGGGTGCCAACCTGTTTCGCCCCATGAGCCCAACGGCATAGTAGTTGGACATTGTCGGCATCTCCGCTGTTGAATCGAACTTCGACGCGTTGCCAATCGGTACCGTTTTTCTTCGTTCCGATTCGCTCGAGTTCCTTGCGTCCCTTTCGGCGTTTGATTTGATAGAACGCGATTCCCGAGCGTGATCCTTTCATCCATCCGGAAACGCGGTATAGCGTGTTGGGTTTGACTGTGATCGTCTGTCCAATTTCACCCAATTGGGATCCGACCTCGATATTGATTTCAACATGCAAACTGCGTGTTGCTCCCGGTGGTTTGTCTTGCGGATCGACGCTCACAACCTGTTGCTTCTGCCCCAATCGCCAACCTTTTGGAAAATCCTCATCAGCAAGCGAGAACTCAGGATTGGTCACCAAATTCGAAGGCGGCTCGTCTGCCTGGATCGCGCTAGCACCGACTAAGACAAGTGAAATAAGAAGTACACGCATCATGCAATGTTGCCAATTTTTCGATGGTTAATCAAAACGGCCCTAGGAATGTGCACCGAGCGAGAGCACCTGGACCGAAGCACTCTGTTGGGGCCGTTCATCACCTCAGCGATCTCGCCGAAATTGGTGAAGCGTCTATCATACACACCTGTTCGTAGCGGTGTGTGTCGCGGAAACATCGACGCGAGAAGCCTTGAACCGCCAGCGTGAACGTCTGCAGGAGCAGACTCCGCGCCGCCAACAAAACAGACGGCATTGAGCGTGAATCGAACCGTGATCAAGGGTGGCTGGCACACTCTTTTCCCTCACGGTTCAACGCGAGTGCTTCGCGGCGATGTCTCGCGAGGGAGTCATTGAATCTCGTCACGAGAAGTTGATAATGTCCAACATGAATGGCTTGCTGACTGCGTTTGCGAAGCATCCCGATTTTACTTTGCAGGTTTTTGATGACTTGATCGCTTTTTTAGCAACTGCTGGCCAAAACGAAATTCCACCGTCGGTGATCGATACGGGAAGCAAACTTGAGCGTTTGATGCCTGGCACCGATTGCCGGGCACCGATTGCCGCCTGCATCCTTTGATTTGCCACGTTGTATTTGCCATTTATTCTGCGGATATCGCGCATGATGGCAAGATGCGTTGCAATATCGCAACACCTGCTGTCGTGACCCCCGTCTTTTTCAGTGAGACTTCCTTCAACTTCGTTATGGCCTGCAAATGCACGAGTCCATCATCGGTGATATTGGTGCTGTCCAGGATCAGCGTTTCAAGCGAATGACAATGTTGTAGATATTGAAGGTCCGCCAGTGATCTGCGTGCGTGCAAGCGAGAGTTCGCGTAAACAAATCAGTTTTTCCGCGTATCGCTGAAAATATCGAGCCGCAGTCCCGTTTTTGCCAATCTCGGTGCCGTACAGATCTAACTTCTCGAGATTTGGAAGTTTGGCTACCAAGAACCTGAAACCACCTCCGAGGAACGGAGTTCCCGCGAGGTCTAGACCTTGAAGATTCTTCAATTCAGGGAGATGAAGCAACTCATACTCTGTGACTCGTGTGTGACTCAGGTCGAGCTGCTCGAGTTGCTGCAAACGAGCAAGCGAGCGCAGGCCGCGACCATCGATCGCTGTTTGGCTAAGATTTAGCTCTTTCAGTTTCACACAGTGTGTGATTCGCTGCAGCCCAGCGTCGGTAATAAGCGTTTTTCTTAGGCTGAGCGACTCCAGATTGGATAAGACCTTCAAGCAATAAAGACCGTCATCTGATACCGCGCTTCCGTCCAACCGGAGGACGTTCAGGCGATTTGGACTGGGTAGGCAGTCAATAGCCGCAGCGAGTTCGATATCACCTATTGGTCGTTTCACATCGTAATTTGTGGTGTCATATGAAACACTGAGGCGTGAGATCTCTCGAAAGAAGTCATCGTCATCAAGCAGATACCGCAGCCACTCAGACCCTTCAAGTGGACCATCGCCGCTACCGCCTAACGAAACGACAGTTTGCATCGCAACTTTTCTTTTGCGAAGCCCGTTAGCGTAGTACGCCAGGACTACCGCGATCACCGCAGTAAGCAACAGCATGATTCGGATTGAGATTTGTGATCGTATGCGTTTCATTTCCGTCGCTGTTTTTGATGATTAGAGTACGAACGCCACAGTCCCTACAGACCCTTTGCGTTGCAAATATCCTACCGCAGCCACTCGTCGAGATGCTCGGCGACGAAGGCGTCGTCATGCATGTGCGGATACGATCGATAGACTCGGTCGATCTCGTCGGCTTGCCCCGGACTGACGGTTTCGTGGGGATTCAAACACCATGTTCCTTCGAGCAATCCTTGCCGCCGCAATACCTCGTGGATCCCAGCGATGCAGCCGCGGAACCCATTGGCGGCATCAAACAACGCCCCGTTGCAATCGGTGACCTGAGCCGCCATCGTCATCATTTCAGCGGGAATCTCTCCCGATTTGCGGATCTGCTTACAACGATCCAAAAGTGCTACAGCTTTCTGTGTCCAGCAAGCCCAATGACCGAGCTATCCACCAGAGAACGCGTTTTATGTGCCCGAAACGAATTCTAGTTAGTCGACCTTTAAGGAGGGACTCAAGCAGCAGTGACCGCATGTTGTGGAATAAACAGGAAATGATTTTGCCGACGAGGGGCTTTTTCATTTCTGTCGCATGAATTCTTCTGTCCAAACCAGAGACTGCGAAAACGCCAAGCTTCGATTTGGCCGCAACCAAATGTGCGCGACAGTCCGAACTTTTGTGCGAATCCATTCACCACATCGTCCATTTCGGGACGAAACTCCAAGTGTCAAAATTCAGCAGTAGGCAATAGGTATCGAGTTTTATTCTCTTTTGATCGAGCGTCTTTGGCAGGATTCATTCGGACGCTTCAAAATCGCCTATATACATGCAAACCGTTTTCCGCCGATGGGTCGGTTCAGCATGAGTTAAATCGCACCAGACTCTTCGGCTCGCTAGGTTCACACCATCGGCTAAGCACCTCCCAGTTTCTAGAAGGCACCGCAAAACAAAAGCCACGTTAAAAAAAACCGGTACCTGCCCACCTTCTTCTCAAAACTTTCTTTTTTTCTGTGTTCTGGTCTTGTAAGCCCCAAAGCGAGACGCAGACGCCTGACAATCGAAGAAAACCGGTATGGACAACATCGTCGCAAATCACCTACTTGTGGGGCATGTCGCAAGATAGGAGTTTGCATGTTTAACGGTTCCCAACTTTTTTACAAGTACTGCGAGTATCACGACGATATGACGCGTGCTTGCAAATCTGCAGGCATCAATATCAGCCACAAGTCGAGGCTCTCTTCGGAAGAGCTTAAGTCGGTGATGGCACGGCTATCGCGTGAAAACCAATCTGCCTTGGCAACGAAGTTCCTGACTGGTTTTGGACAAACTGCCACCGTCCAGAAGTCAGCCCTCATTGCCGCTCTCACTTCGTCATCAAACGCTCAGCGACAAGCAGCGTAAGCGAGTTGGCTCATTCCTCCTGATGCTGCATTTGTTCGGCTCGGGCAACCGGTGAAAGCCGATCACGCATCCACAGCAGAAGCTCGTCATCGGCATTTTCGCTCGGGTCAAACACCAGCTTTGAAAATTCCACTAGCTCTGTGGGCAAAAAACGGAGCCGTTGAGCGTCCATCATAAACAGCCGATCAGCAAGTTGCCAAACTCCCAACCCATGCACGTCACGATCTCGAACCGCTTCCGCCACCAATCGGACAATCAACACAATTTCTTGCGTCCTTAGAGTAGACGGAACGCTATCAACAGGCGACTTAAGCAGTGAGGCTAGATCCGAGGCCTCAACAGCAGGCTGGATTTTCTCTACGATTTGCTCGGCTTCGTGAACTGACAACCCAAGCTTTGCGTCCCTAAGCACTGCCACAACCTGATCGAACAATTGCCGAGGCTCAGCATTCACTTGGTTTTTGCTTGGATACTCCGATTGTCCGCTAAATCGGATTTCGGTTCCCATCCGTGATTTTGAGCGGACGTTGCCGACAAGCACTGTTGAATTTTCGCGTCCCTCAATCGAAAGTGTTACATTATGATCATCGTGCAAGAATCCGAATCGTCCAGACAGATCGACAGCCAAGCCTCCCCATGCATATTTTTCGGTTTGGTCGAAACGGTGTTTTCGCCACAGCGATATTTTAGCGGTAATCTGGGATCCGTCTGAAAGCAGGAATTTGCCATCGACTTCTTCGATGTCGCCAACCTCATGCGACCAAGGGGATGGCCATTTATCGGTCGTTTGCTTCCACTGCTTTTCAATCTGCTTCGTCGCGCGTTTCAGTAGCGTGCGGATCCAAATCGGCGGCAACTCACTACCCACAAATTGCTTAATCCGGCGAATCGAAACATCATCACCAATTCTGGCAAGCGTTCGAACAAGTCGAAAGCATTCAGCCATTTCCGACTTTTGGCTTCGACAGGATTCGAACAACTGCTCAAGACATTCGTCGGCCCAAGCACGCTGTCGTCGACGAATCAGCACGTTGTGGAACGCCTCTCGAACGGCTGGCTCTCGGTGGCCTTGAAAGCCAAACTTGCATACCAAGTCATCTGGATATACATTCCTTGGAAGCCATTCGACCATTTCCGCTGCCCGTCGTTCCAACTCGATGTCACCTGTATTTGTCCAGAGCTGGCAAATCGAAAACAACTGTTTGCAGTCGACGTGTGACAAAATCCGATAGGCTGACCGACGAACTTGGAACGCCGCATCTTGCATAAACGGAATTAAGTATTCATTCGGGTTGTCATCAATGCCAGTCGCGAACGCGACGGAAGTGGCTTCACACAACGCGGCCTTACCCTCGACCATCCAGCGCTGCCACTGGTTCGACGCCACAATTGCCAGCAACGAGCTTGGTGAGAGTTTCGCCAAGACCGAGAAAAGACCTGTGTCCGTCGAATACTCCGTGTTGAGGGAGTAGATGCGTTTAGCAAGACTATGGACTACATTTCTTGAGTTCGACTTGCCCGCCTGAGAGACTTGGCGAATCAATTGATAAAAAACATCTGCCTTTGCGCCCTCGATTGCGGATACCATTGCATGAGAATACTTGAGAACATTCTGGGCATACAGCAAACCCAATAGATACGCTTGCCATCCAGTGAGAGATCCTGGCTGCTCGAGTCGCACGATCTCCGACTCTATGGAGAGGCCTAGCCTACCGTGCAGCCATGTTTCTTTGTCTACATCGAGCCACCCGCGGCGGATAAAAACCTCCATTGCTCGCCAATGCAAAGGCTCATGCTGTGTTTGAGTTAATAGCCAAATCTTATCTTTCCACTCATCTGCCTTGGTGAATTGAGTCCGAGCAATTGCCTCAAGCGCCTGCCCACATGTGAACTCCTCTAATGATTCGTCGTAAACTATGTCGATCAGTCGATGGAGCAAGGTTCCGTGGACGTAACCTGTCCAGACAAGACGGCAAAATACGGATGCCGACGCTTCACGTTGATGCTTTGTCTCGCCATTGATAACCAAATCGAGTAGCGTTTCTGGTATGTCCCTGTCGCCCTGTTCAATTCGAGCGATCGCCGTCTCTGAAATCGCATCAACTGTCGCTAGCAGGACATCGTCATGATACACGAAGCCGAAGTTGCAAATCGCGTCAAATGCGTTGCGTTTTCGGCTCGATTGAACAAGTGCAATAAATCCTGTGTGACGAAAGAGATGCTGATTGCCTTCGTTATCGGACTGATAACCCGAGCGGACGAGATCGAGCAACGCGGGTGGCAACTCTTCAACTGGTAGACATGCCAACAACATTGCGACGTCATTGGCAACAAATGCACTTGACTCCTCGACCACTGATCTCTCTATGAACTCGCTGGTTGGCTGAAAGCCAATTGAAAGCAGTGTTTCGAGCGCATCGGGCTTTAGCTGCGACTCTGCGGTCGCCCATTTCCCTTGATGCCCAGTGTCATTTGCGACGATTGTGGAAAGGTGGTCTATAAGCAACTCGTTGTTCGCCCTTCGCCAACCATCGAGGTGCGCTGGCTTTACCAACTCGGCAAGCCGCATCAAATAGATATAAGTCCAGTGTTGCGACTTGCCAGTCTCATCATCGTTGACCTCAGCGAGCCACTTGAAATGATCATCAACAACCAAGGCCGAGTTGCATCGGAACGGATATTCAGGTGACTGGCTCACTTCTTTGCGATGCTCTCGAAGAAACGACCATGCGCGATCGTG
>NZ_ANOG01000614.1 GCF_000346295.1 Rhodopirellula maiorica SM1
GGTTTGTAAAACGACTCCGGACTCGGAGAGTCGGGCTACGACGAAGAGCGACATCATCATTCAAGTCCAATGAATAATAAAATCCCTCTACCTCTGTTCCTTTGCCTGTTATTTGCTGCCCCAACGCAATCCGCCCCGCCCGAAGCGCGGCTTCCCGAAAAACATCAGGCGTTCTTCCAAGCACATTGTTTCGACTGTCACGATTCCGGGACGCAGGAAGGCCAGGTCGATCTGGAAACACTGCCATTCCGCATCACTACCCTCCAGCAGGCGGAACTCTGGCAGAAAGTTCTCAACGCACTGAACGCTGGCGAAATGCCGCCGGAAGATTCCGAACAGCCGGACAACACGGAGAAAGCGGATTTCCTTGATGATCTGGCTCGAACGATGGTAACCGCGCGGCAGACGCTGTCGGATTCAGGCGGCAAGATCACGATGCGTCGACTCAACCGGCGCGAGTACCAGAACACCATCGAACATCTGACCGGCGTCACAGTCGATGTCGGTTCGCTGCCCAGCGACGGTGGATCGGGAACGTTTGATACCGTCGGTGCATCGCAATTTATCTCCAGTGATCAGTTCGAACAGTATCTGAAGCTGGGACGCCAAGCCGTTGATGAAGCCTTCGTGCGCCAGGCGGCCCGGAAATCAGAGTCGGCGGAATCAGAGTCGATGGAATCGATAATCGTCCGAGTCGAACCTGAAACGACGATTAATCCGGCGAACGAAAAACAGATCGCGGACATTGAAGACGAATATGCCCGCTTCACCCGCTGGAAAATGGGAGTGGACGAAGCCGCTAAGACTGCTGAGAATCAGGCGAGGATCGCGGAGATTCGTAAAACGGATCGGTTTATCGACCACCCCACTCGCTTCTACGCTTACGCCGACCGCCTTGACGGAACACCTGATCCGAAAGAGTTCGGTTTTCGGGACTCGCAAAAAGCCGCTGCCGGCAATCCCGATGCCGATCGGCGCAACCTGGCCTATCACAAGCAATACGCGAGCCTGCCACATCGTGATCGCGGAGCCTATTTGAAGCTCGCCCACGGAACGGGCCGAGTCATCGTCGCACCCGAGAAACTTCCTCTTGGAAAGTACATCTTGCGAGTCCGCGTGGGCGCGGTCGAAGGCACACCCGCCTCGCGACGTTTCATCCAGGTGGGGCATCCTCAACGCCAAATCGCTTCCCGAAACTGGGGACTCGAAGGCCGGGCGATCAGCAGTCACCAGGTCACCGGAACCATCGAGAATCCCGAAACGATCGAAATGCCACTTGAGGTCACCGCCAATACGATTCGCGAGTTCGCGGTGCAGGAGAAACAGCCCAACAACGGCAACCTCAAAGCCCTCTGGGATGCGCACAACAAGTGGAAGAAAAAAAACGGCTACGGCCACCCGCCCGCCATCTGGATCGACTGGGTCGAACTCGAAGGACCTCACGCCGCACCCCGCAAACAATGGATTCAACGCCGCGAAGTTGAACTGCATGCCAATGCAAAGGTTGGTGGCACGTACAACGGTTACTTTAAACGCGGCCATGACAGAGCGAAAGCGTTTCTGGAGACTGGCAAGCCGCAGAAGGGGATCGTTGATGAACAGGAAGCGAAGTTCCGCATACGTCAGTTCGATGAAAACGGGCCAACCTATCGTCGATACCTCGATGATCCGCTCACGAAAACCGGATCGTTCCTGACCATCACCCCGGTCAACAAAGAAGAGTTCATCGCGCTGCCACCGGAACAACCCTCTGGCTGGCGAAAAACAAGGCACGTTGTGGAGTCCCTGCCCGCGGGTGACTACAAGCTGCGATTTCGCATTGGTGCCGTCGAGGGAACGCCGAGTGAACGTCACTTTGTCGATCTTGGTGCCGTTCCGGGTAAGGACCAGTTCAATCATCTGGCGACCTTCCAGATCACGGGGTCGACGGACAAGCCTCAGATTATCGAAGTACCGGTTCAACTTTCGGGTAACGGCCCACGCAAATTCGCTTTGCGCGAGAAGCGTGACCCGAAGATGGATAACGCACGCTACAGAGCTGCCAAGAAAGAAACCGGAATCGGGCCAATTCCTGCTCTTTGGGTCGACTGGGTCGAATGGGAAGGTCCGTTTGATAGTTCAACGACGCGATCGCCGTTGCAGGCGATTCTTGAGGAGCACGCTGCCCGGACTGAGTCGTACAATGGCCTTTCAAGGCCGTCCAGTGCTGAATCGACAGGCTTGGAAGCCTATCGTACTGGGACGTTGTCCGAACGTGCTCGCGTCATCCTGACCGACTTTGCTAAGACGGCGTTTCGGGATGTGTCGCCAGAGTCCGATTTCATCGACAAGCTTGTTGCAATTTATGAATCGCGTCGCAAAGCCGGAGATTCTTTTGATGTGGCAATTCGAACGCCGCTCAGTGTTATTCTTGCTTCGCCCGGTTTTCTCTATCTCTACGAACCAGGTGACGAAGCCAATCGACGTCAGCTCAATGATCGCGAGCTCGCCGTGCGGCTTTCCTACTTCCTCTGGAGTGGACCGCCGGATGCGGAACTGCTACGGCTCGCAGAACAGAACAAGCTGCATCTCCCGAAAACGCTTCGTCAGCAGGTTGATCGACTGATTGCTGATCCACGCAGCGATGAATTCGTGGCCGGCTTTGTCCACCAATGGTTGGACATGGAGCGACTCGATTTCTTTCAGTTCGACGTCAACCTGCACCGGGATTTTGATGAAAGCACCAGGGCAGCCACGCGTGAAGAGGTTTATCAGTCGTTCGCCCACCTGCTGCGTAGCCCAAGTCCCAGTAGCCCGACACTCAGTAGCCTGACTCTCCGAGTCGGGCCTAGCAAATTGCCCGACTCGGAGAGTCAGGCTACTCGTTACTCTGCTGCCGGACGGCTGGGGAAGCTGCTGAAGAGCGACTATGTGTTCGTCAACGGCCTGCTCGCCACCTACTACGGCATCGAAGGCGTCACGGGTGACAAGTTCCGTAAAGTCAAACTGCCCGCCGACTCGCCGCGAGGTGGATTACTCGGCATGGCCGCCATCCACGCGATGGGCAGCGACGGCGTCGTTAGCAGTCCTGTCGAACGTGGTGCCTGGGTCTTGCGTCACCTCTTGAACGATCCACCACCGCCAGCACCACCGAACGTCCCGCAACTTTCACGGCTGAATGACCAGGTGCTCACCACACGCCAGCGGCTGCTTGCCCATCAGCAAGAAGCCCAGTGCGCTAGTTGCCACCGCAAGATCGATCCGATCGGTTTCGGGCTGGAGAACTGGAACGCTGCCGGTAAGTGGCGCACCGCGGACCATGCCGGAGGAAAAGGGAAGAAAGGAAAGACCTGGACCATCGACGCCTCGGGTGCATTCCACAACGGACCAGCCTTCGGCGACTACCACGAACTACGCGACCTGATCGCAGATCGAGAAGAAGACTTCGCCCGCGGATTCACCGAACACCTGATCGAGTACGCGTTAGGCCGCCCGTTCGGATTCACCGACGAGGACCTGGCAAACGAAATTGTCAGCTCCGCGAAGAGCAAAGAGTTCGCCGTCAGCGAGTTCATTCACGCACTCGTTCAAAGCAAATCGTTCCAGACGAAATGACCCGTAGCCCGACTCTCCGAGTCGGGCCGCACCCAGAGTTAGCCCCCAACCCCGGTTTACCAACCACCCCACCCGACTCCGGCGCGACTTATTCAAGCAAATTCGCTACTTGCGCGGCGGAGTTCTTAAAAGCGTTGAAGCCAGCAGCAGGACCTTGGTAGCGAACGATGACATCCCCGTCGGACGCAACTTCCGAGACCCTTGGAACAGCGAACCGTCCCTGCGGATTTCTCAATCGCCTCATGCGATAATTCAGTCACCATCCAAGCCAGTCCCATCCAATCGTCAGGATGCTTGGGAAGAGTCGAATAATGATTACAAAAATCCGCCACGACCGAAAACGATCGTGGCGGATTCCAAATTTTCGCAAAACGGTGGCGAACTGCCCGGCTTAGCCAGACACGCCTACGTGCAGAAGGCTCAGTTGTACGTCACTTTGAGGCTGTCCCAAAAAGTGAATCGTGATCTCTGCTCCAGGCTGGCCGTCACGTACAGACGGAGCCGCGTACACGGAGGTGATTGCCGGGTTCTTCGGATCCTGCGACGTGAGTGTGCAGAACACATGTCCAGAACGAACGCGTGTTGGCACAAATTCACGCAACTGATTCGCTCGTTTGTCCTGCAACGAACTTTGCGGGGAAAGTGTTAGCTCCGAGCAAAACACGTCCGTCACCGAAGCACTGTTGTCGGAAGCTTGCGCTGGACGGCTTGCCAGAAAGCCTGCTAAACCACCGACGCCAGCGGTTAGCACCGTGCCGACCGCTTCACGTCGTTTCATACCACTTTTCATCATGTCTCCTTCGAATCGACTGACCTAGGGTTCAAGCTTACAGCTACTTCGTCATCTGATCTTTCTGAGCCGCCGTCTTCGGCGAAGCGGCACCCAACTGCGGTTTATCACCCAGTGGTCGCATTCTGACCACCGAGTTGGAACCTTTTCCGTCAAACGACTTGCCCTTGGTCCATTCGCCGCTTGGCGTTTTAAAGTCATCGCCAATGCCGAAGGACATGAACGCGTACGCGTAATCACCGTTCTCCTTCTCTTGTGGGAACGAGTTCGGGATCGGATGATTCTCCGGACCACCTAACTCTTCCCAAGCCGCGAGCCATTGATTTTGGTGCATGGTGTCGCGTGCGATCATGTAACTCAACATATCTTTCATGCCAGGATCGTCGGTCATTTTCCACAACTGAACCGCCAGCATGCGTCCGGTCGATTCCGCAGTCGCGTTGGCCAACATGTCGGCGGCCACGTTTCCGCTCGCGTACACGTGGCTGCAATTGAACGGCACGCCTTCGCTGTCGACCGGCATCGCGGCCATACAGGTGCCGATCGCATGTTGAATATTCATGCCACCCATTGCCGCCATCACCAGCGGGTCTTTCGCTGCTTCCTCTTGTTCCAGAGGCGCACCTTCCAGGTTCAATGCCACCGCGGTTGCCAGCATTTCAATATGGGCCATCTCTTCGGTACCCGTTTCGAGCAACATGTCTCGATACTTCGCTGGCCCCCGTGCGCCCCAAGCCTGAAAAAGATATTGCAAGCAAACGCGAACTTCACCCTGGATACCACCAATCGCTTGCTGGAGCGCTTTGGCAAAGATTGGGCTTGGTTTTTCAACGCGAACCGGATATTGAAGCTTGCCGCCGTCGTGATAGAACATACCAGACCTTTCATGTTAAACGTGGGAAGAAGAGTTTCTCCATTTGACGCATCGACTCGAGCAAGTCATGCGCCATCTCACTTCATCTCCGGTCACATCAAACGATTTTTTTAGCGAAGCCCAACCGGTCAGACTCACCGAGTCGCACCCACATCCTCACCGTAATGGACAGGGCCACGAGTCCCGTCATCTCGCAAAATCGCGGGGACTCGTAACCTCATCCACTACCTCCAAAGCGTCACCGTAGGGCCCATGTCCATCCAAAAACATTTAAAACGCCGAAGCTATTTCCGAACGTTTACCTAGACTCGCTGCGACGTTGAGTTGGATGACGAAGCCCCTGAGGATCGAAAGGAAGGCTGATGATCCCCCCAGCACCAAGTTTTGCTACGCCGACGGCGATGTTCAGTTCCGTTGTCTTCAACATATATCCGGCCGACTATGACGATGCCGAATATGAGCTGGTGCTCGCGGACGAAATCGAAGTTCGCGACTACTACCTAGAAGAGAACGTTTTCTGGGTTCCCGCTCTGGCTCGTTGGGAGACGATTCAACAGAGTGCTCCATTCGCTGCCGGAACGGAAACCACTGTCAAGAATGGGACGAGCAAGAAGAGCGTTCCAACACCCACGAAGAGGCAAGGCGTTCCAGCCACGAAGTGGCGATATGATGTAGCCATGGGCGTCAGCCCATGGAAACGGAATCCGCGCTGCGCCGATAGTCCCGAAGGGACGACAGGAACCATCACGCCACCAATGCATGTCGCCCCTCCGGGGCTTCGTGATCATGTTCGTTTTCGCATCCACGGGTTGGCACCCGTGGCTACAGCATGCCGTCCCTTCGGGACTAAGGAAATCTGGCGAATCTCACTACCGTTCAAACACGACGCTACCTTGTCGCTTCCGCTAAGAGTTCCTCCGTCTTTTTTCTCAGCTTGGATAGAAGCTCAGCGTATTCCGGATTGGAGACAAGGTTGTTCTGTTCGTGAGGATCCGCGTCCAGATCGTACAGTTCTTCGATCACCGGGGTGTGCTCGTAATAACTGAAATATTTGTAGCGATCCGTCCGTACGCCTCGAGTGCGATAAGATCGGTTTCCAGCAATGATCTCGTCGTTGATCTTGGCGATATCAGCATGCTTGTTCCTAGCGGACGAGAAGATTTCTTGTAGAAAGAAGTTCTCGATCAGAACCGCATCACGCCACTGCGACATATCCTGCGTGCCGCTGAGCAGTCCGCTCAAGTCACGCCCTTTCATGATCTCCGGAGCCTCGACGCCTGCCAGCGAAAGAATCGTCGGCGCGACATCGACGGAGGAAACCATCGCATCCACCCTGCGCCCACGCTGTGATTGTGGCGCCCTTCCATCGAAAACGATCAACGGCTCTTTCATCGCCTCGTCGTAGAGAATCGCTTTGTCATACAGTCCTTGTGAGCCGTGGAAGCGACCATTGTCACTGGTGTAGATAACGATGGTGTTTTCCAACACACCCATCTCTTCGAGCTTCGTCATCAACCGGCCCACTTGCTGATCGACGGAATAGCCCTGAACTGCAAAGCGGCGAGCGAGCCTTTGATACAACTCGGGTGTTGAGGTTCTTGCCACATGCAGATACGTGCCTCGGCAATGGTCCAGCACTTTGGGAAGCCTCTCGCTTTTCCCTTCCACCCAGTTCTCAGGTACCCACATCTGCTTGTCTCTGAAGATTTCCACGTGCGGAGGATACATGTCACTATCCCGATCGTTCTTTACCGCGTCGAAACTAATAGACAGACAGAAAGGTTGCTGTTTCGGTTGTGTCTCCAAGAAACGGATCATCGCGTCACCCTTCTTCAGAGTGCGCTCATTGGCTGGGCGGTCACCGCGATAGATCTGTTTCAAACCAGGATCGTCACTTGGCACGGCCACACGGTTTCCTTCAACAAAATAGTCAAAGTGCTCGATGGCCGTGTTGCGTGAGTCTTCCAAACGGATTCCAAACTTACCCACGAAGCCCGTGCGATATCCCACTTGTCTCAGCTTGGCAGGATAGCTTTCGGCAAACTCTTCTTTGGGCAGTGTTCGATTGTAGGGATACGTGAACCCGGATCGGTGATCCGAAAAGTAGCGTCCGGTAAACATCGTCGCACGACTGGGCATGCAAATCGCCACCGCGTAATACGCATTGTCAAAGACCACGCCTTGCGCAGCGAGCTTGTCAATGTTCGGAGTGACCACGTCGGTTCTGCCGTAACAACCGAGCGTGTCCCAACGCTGGTCATCGGTCATCAGGAAGACGATATTGGGCCGCTTGATCGCCGCAAAAGCCTTTTCAGCCTCAGTCAATTCGGCCTCGACAGCAAGCTCTTGAAAGGCGGTGTTTTCACCACCACCTAAATCGCTCACCGGTGAAACCGCCCAGACGATCCAACGGAAATTTCCCAGTGATGCATCGTCGGTAGCCCGCAGAGACGCGGCGGTAAACTTGCCCTCACTGCCGCTGGTGTCGATCCTGCCAAGCTCGGTGAACTTGCTCAGGTCCCAACCGGGGTCGGTGGAGGAACGGCTGCCGTAGATCGTCAGCTTTTGCGTGCTGCGTTTGCTCGCTTGGTTGTGCGACCAACTGGTGATAGCCGATACGGGCTTGACCGCGCCCAGATCCATTTTGTAGGCACCGTTTCGAACCCCATTTCCAAAGATCGGCCCAAAGCCAGCAGCGAGCTTGCCATCGGTCAACACACGTAATGAGTCATTGCTTGTCTTCTGATTGGTCGTGATCGGTTGGCGGGATGCAGCAGGCAACTGCAATTTCACAAAACCGCTTGCCGCCAAGGCGGTTTCAATCACCACGTTTGAATCCGCATGCGCAAGACTTGCACTCAGCAAGACAAACAAAATGGGTAGTGAACTCGACTGTATCGTTTTCATGTTTTCTCTTCGCAATCATTTCAGGTAGGGCAGAAGTGTCATCTGGAATTCATCCAGCGAAGATTGCGGAACTCGGGATCGTCACCGCTCCACGTTCCTCCCAAGTTCAAGGTTTCGTCTTTGCCGTTCACTTTTTCTTTCAGCCTGTCGTCGGCCGCGAGCCGCAGTTCACGAATGCCTTCCCAACCGGCAAGCCCTTCACCCGCTGCATTGGAAAAGTCTGCGAGCGATAAAATCACTTCCTGCCACTTCCCGTTGCCCTGCACTTCCACCTCGGTGGCATATTCGTCAATTCCGACCACCATGGTATTTGCTTCGGCTGCTTTTACTTCAAAAGCCAGCTTCGCACCTGCGGGGGCCTTCCATCGCGGATCATAGACCTTGTGTGTATTGCGTCCCCACTGGTCCGGTCGATAGGAGAACAAACCCTTTTGCCAATCGCCGTCAAACGATTCGATCACTAGCGATGGTTCAAGCGTTGATTCCACTCCGGCCACTTTCAGCTTTTCCACCGAGACCCTCTCCATTTTCGAAGAGAGATTGAACTGGTCGGTGGTGTATTCGCGGTAGTAATAGCCGGCACCGCTCACCGGTTGATCCAGCGGATAGAGCACGTTGGCGTAAACCCAGAGCGGCTTGTCGATTCCAAATAGTGGCAGGTCTGCCGTCCAGACATCGCCCTGCTTCACCGCTTTGGCATGATGCCAGTACCGCGCTTTGGTGTTTTCACGATCATCCATCTTGCCGTCCATCTGTCCATGGCGGGTATAGAAGACATCGACCGCCAAGACCGGCTTCGACTGATCAGGCGTCACGGTAAATTGTGGGATTTTCCCCAGTTTCAATTCAGTTACGGGTGTTTTCGGCCATTCGAAAGAACCCTTCAAGTGCTCGTCAAACCATAGCTGCGAGGCCACTTCGTAGTTCTTCGTATCCTGATGGTTATGATGCGGGGCGCAGGTTACACGCCAGTCATCGGTCTGGATCTCGGTAACGGCAGTCTGCAAATCATCGATGCGTCCGTGAAAATCGTTGGCTGGACTTTGAAACAGGATCGGGCAATGAATATTGTTCAGATAGACGTCATCGCCAAGTGTCGCGCGGAACAAGGGATCGTCGTTATCACGATCGCTGATCCCGCCACAGGAAGGCACCGCTGCTTTCACACGTGCATCGGATCCGGCGGTCATCACAGTCAGCTTCCCACCCATGGAATGTCCGTAAACTCCTAGCCGGTCGGCATCCACGTGTGGTTGCTGTTCCAAAAAAGTAAGTGCCCGTCGTGCGGCAAGAGTACACAAGAACCAGCCGTTGTTCCGTGGCGACTTCACTTCATCCAGCGTCCAGGAAGCCGGTTCCGGAATTTTGGGAAACCTATTGTTCGCATTCCGCGATGGCGCATGATAGCCATCCACTGCACCCCAGTCGGTCGTCAAGTGATAGTTCGGATCGTCCGTTTTTCCCTCCCAAAACAGTTTGACTACAGCGGGTGATACCTTGTAATCGGGAGCACTGATGCGGCCCGCCCAGGAGATTGAAATGGTGGCATAGCCCCGCTTTGCGTTGGCTAGCGGCGCGCGATAATCCGCATATTGCCCACCCCCGTGAATCTGCAGCAGTCCCGGAAGATTTTTTCCATCCTTGGGGAATCCATAGACACCGGCCAGCATCGCTGTTTCTCCGTTGAAGATTCCGATGCGGAATCGCAACACTTGCAAGACGACACCTTCCTGTTCCCACTCCTTCAGGATTTCAACGTCCAATGGTTCGGCGCGAGGATCAAAAGCCGCCCAAAGTTCTTGATGGGATTGCGGAGCCGGCGATCCGCCCAGGGGCGGCAACGTCTCTTGGGCAATCGCAGCGCCGCTGCAAATCAGAATCGCTACGCATATCGTTTTTAAGAAAATCTTATTCACCGCTTTTCCTGAGTTCGATATTGTCAACATCGTCTTGCCCCTCGTACTTTCCCGGCGACACCATTTTTCTGCTCGCCTTTGTTCTGCCATTCTCCCGCGCTCTCACCAGCCATTGAGTTCAGCGATGCGGCCGAAGATTCCGATGCCATATTTGCCTTTCCGCGTCCTGCCCTGGTCAATGTACTTCTTGACCAGCGGAAGAGCCGGCTCGCCGATCCAGTCGATGACGTTTTCGAGCATCGTTTCGTTGTTCGTTCCATCGAACAGCAGTTCGTCCAGGCAGGCGATCCCTTTGTCCGATTGCCCCAGATTGATCAGCGTCCAAGCGGCCATCATGCGGACTTCGTGGGCATCGTCTTGCAAGGCACGTTCCAAGTCGGCCGCGGCGGGACGGGCGTCGTCGCCCAGCAGGTGGATTCCGACGACTGCCCACCAACGCATCGCCTCGTCTGAATCGGCCATCTGATTGACAAGCGATTGCAACCGACCTTTGTCCCGGGCGAGCGCTACGTCGGCGGCGTCCAGGTATTTTTCCAACGGGTACAAAGATTCGTCCCGCACCATTGCGTAAAGTGTCATGTTGTTGGCCGCGGCGCGACGATCACGCATCTTTTCGGGCATCAATCCCGAGTCACGCAGTTCCAACTGCTTGGCCCGCAGCGCTTGCTTCAACTCGGCAATCTTCTGTTGATGCTCGGGAGCGTCGATCAAGTTGTGGACGTTATCGAAATCGACCTCGGTGTCGTAAAACTCTTCGGAGACGCGGGGGCGGAAGAATCGTCCGGTGATGGCGTTGGTTTTGCCATCGCGATGGTGCTGTTCCCAGGCCGGCGTCAGTGGCGCTTTCCAGAGATACGCCAGGTGTTGTCCGGCAGGTGCGTAAGGCATGTAGTTTTTGTGATAGGCGAAACGCTCGTCACGCATCAAACGCACATTGTCCAGTCGTTCGTCGGCGCGTTCACGGAAACCGAGGTGATACTTCGGCGCCGGTTCGGTGCCGCCCCCCAGAAAAATGGTGCCTTGGAATTGATCGGGAATGGGGGCACCGGCCAAGCTGAGCCAGGTTTTGGGCATGTCGACAAAACTGACGATCCGATCGACCGTCATGCCAGGTTTTTCGGCCGGATAAAACTGTTTCCATTTCTCCGGAATTCTGACGACCAGCGGGCAATGCACGCCGCTGGAATAAAGGAACCGTTTGCTCCGCGCCATCACGCCGCCGTGGTCGGAGTTGTAAATGATGATCGTGTCGTCGTAGAGCCCGTCTTTTTTGAGTTCTTCGAGCGTGTCATGGACCTTGCGATCCATGTTCTCGACCGCGTCGGCGTACTTCGCATAATTCTTGCGGATCACGGGCAGATCGGGATGGTAAGAAAATAGTTTCATCTTGGCCGGATCGTTCTTGGTGTTTTCGACGTTGCCGTGGGCGCGACTTTCATGGCTGTCCGTAAAGTTAACGACGGCAAAGAACGGCTGTCCCGGTCTCCGATGTTTCCAACCGTACTGTGACTTGCCCTTGCCGCCCTTGAAGTCCCAGCACTCTTTGTCGCCACGACCGCCGATGTTGTAATCCGTCTTGCCGGGATTGGAGGTGTGATAACCGGCCTGGCGCAACAGGTCGGGGTAGTACTTGATCTTGTCGTGCGGGATCTCATTCCGGCTGCGCATCGGTTGGGTGCCGTTGGAGATCGCATACATGCCGGTGATCCAGCAGGAACGTGTCGGAGCGCAGACGGCGGCGTTGTCAAAGCAATGTGTGTAGCGAAATCCTTCTTTGGCCAGTTGGTCGATCGCCGGGGTTTGGGCGTTGGTGCCTCCGTAACAACTGACCCAGGAGACGCCGTTATCCTCGCTAGTGATCCAGAGGATGTTGGGACGATCAGCTGCCCCGGCGACATCGCCGACCGCTGGGATCGTCAGTAAGCAGGCGAACACGATGGCGCAGGTTGATCTGGTGGAAAAGGGTTTTAGCGATTGAAAGCGAATCAAAGACAAGGCGGGGTTCCTGTGTGGGGGGAGAACGTCTCGGTGCGCGGTGGCGATGAGGAACGCATTGTCACCGAAGCCGAGTCGGCCGTCAACAAAACACGGGCGGGTCTACCCGCAGGCGTTCCGCGTTTTCTGGCGGCGACGCGGCTCGTCTGCAGCTCGCCAGTTCGCCGTGGCGTTTTTATCTTCGGGCGTGGCCACCGACGTTCGCCGGTATCGCCGTTTCGGTGCAGAGGTTAATCCAATCGAGGTCACGAACAATACGACGAAAGTCGCTCCGGTCGCGCCACCAAGGACATCAACTCGACCGCAAAAGACGATAATAGACCTTGTTTTTGACATCGAGAAAGCTCATTCGACGGTTTCAATCCCGACGAGGTTTGACGAGCATGGTGACTTGCGTACCGAACGGTTGCAGACAGGACTAGCGGCATGAACGTTAGTGAAATTCACTGACAAGGCGGCGAGTCGATCCAGGTTGGGTGTCCTGACATCCGGGTGCCCACCGAGAATGGCGACGTAATCGTTCAGGTGATCAATCGTAATGAAAAGCACATCCGGCCGGTTGGGCTCGGCGGTCGCGATGCTTGAGAAGCTCACGCAAGCAGTGAATAGCCAAATTGCGATGTGTCTTAATCTTGGTTGATACAACGCTATCGATCTTGCGTATCGGCAGAAAAATAGTGGCAGGAAGATTCGAGCATGAACATTTTCCTGCCACCATCTTCCTGCCAAACGTTCTTTACCCAGCCCTGAACTGCTTTGACAGTGGCCTCACTTCTTCGAGCTCCCGACAAGCTTGTTGGGATACTCAGGGTCGAGCTTCCAGTTCTTCGGCGGTACGAAACCGGCTTTTCCGACTCGATACCTTGGAACCGAACGCTTCGGTTGTAGGGTTCGATGTTGAACGAGTAGCTCACCGAGCTTTCGAACCATCTCCGGATGGTGGTCCTTCACATCGTTTTCTTCCAAGGGGTCCGTGGAGATCTGAAACAACTCGATCTGCCGTGAGTCGTCCGTCAACTGATCGACGCTTGTCAGTCGGGGACCATTGACCTTCAGCTTCCAACCGGACTCGATGACCGCAAGATGCTCCGCTTCTTCGCCGCCTTGACCGTGATAAGAATACCATGCCCGGTCACTCGTCTTGTCGGCTTCTCCGGTCAACAGATCGGTCAGGTCGATCCCATCGAGCGGCTGAGCGGACATAGTGGATGCATTGTGACCGGCTATCGAAACCAAAGTTGGTAACAAGTCGATGTACCCACAAATAAATTCGCTCTTTCGACCCGGTTGGATTTTTGCCGGCCAACGTACGCAGGCCGGCACTCGAATCCCACCGTCGTAAACCGTCAACTTTGCGCCACGTAGCGGAGTATTCAAATTTTTCAAATTACTGACGCCACCGTTGTCACTGAAAAACCAAACGATCGTGTTGTCGGCTTCTCCCGATGACTCGATTGCATCGAGGATTTGACCGATGCCTTCGTCCATCCGCCCAATCATCGCCTTGTAGATTTCGCGGTACTCTTCGCTCTTCGACGCGTCGCCACTTAGACTTCCGTATTTTGCGATTGCTTCATCCGGTGCTTGAAACGGTGAATGCGGCGCGTTGAATGGCACGTAGCAGAAGTAGGGCGAATCGGCTTTGGCCTGCCGAGTGATCCAGTCGGCGGCGGCATCCGCGATCAGGTCCGTCGCGTAACCTTGTTCGTCGGAAGGTTCATAGCCAACGTGCCAGTCACGAGTCTCCTCACGAGTCAACTCAAAGTAATCGATCGCGCCGTTGTAGTGGCCGTGAAAGTGGGTAAAGCCCTGGGCCAGTGGATGCCACTTTGCTCTTCGATGCCCGAGGTGCCACTTGCCGAAAACGGCTCGGTGTTCGTAACCAAATTGCCCGAGCATTTCACCAATCGTGGTCTCCGACGGGGGCAGCCCGAAGTCACGCTGCGGCGGAATCACCGCTCTCGCTAGACCGAAACGGATTGGGTAGCGGCCTGTCATGAACCCCGCCCGTGTCGGACTGCACATTGGGGCTACGTAAAAGCGGTCTAATTCCAAGCCGTTCGACGCGATCGAATCAATGTTGGCCGTCTGGAATTCGTCATTGTGGTAGCCAACTGCGTTCCATCCCAAGTCATCGGCCAGAAGCACGACGATGTTGGGCTGTTGGGCGGCAACGCGTGCCTGTGGGACCAGAACAAGCAGCGACAGTAACGTGAGGATGGATTTCATTGTCGATTCCAGGACTATTTCTTTTTGCTTGTGGCGAGGAGTTGTTCGAGAACCTCCTCCGAAACGGGAAACGGAGTTCCATGGCGGATACCCTTGGGCATGACCAGCTTGTCGGTGACGGAGGTCCAGTTCTCGAAATCTCGAGTCTTCAGGCCTTCGTATTGTTTGCGGGTGTAGGCATCGAAATAGAGGAGCCATTCCATTTCAAAACTTCCTATATTGATGACGCGGTTAATCGTACTAAAAAATACGCATCAAACCATGAACCAATGCGTCGCAATCCTGCAATATTTTGTCACGGCAGGGAGATGAGCGTTTGGATTAGCTTGGGTCATTGTTCTTTCGAAACTCAGTGGTCGATACGCCGGAAACTTTTTTAAAGGGTGTGAAGAAGTCGGCGGGATTAGGCATTGTATTCGGTGTTCGGGCGAAGTTGCCGTTTCATATTGGCACCATCTTGATGCTACCGCTCAGATTAGAGCGTTTGCGGATCGGCAAGTTCTGTCAAATCGCACACGGCGTACGCCTGATCACCAGCTCAGCCAATCGCGACATGAGCGGGTTTTCGACCTACCCGTTCAACAACATCGAAAAGATCGAAGCCAACATCGATGCGATTGTCGGTGGCAGCATCGAAGCTCTGCAACGTGCTAGCCATCCCAACTAACAACTGAGGATAGATAGGAGTTTTGTCAAACTTCGATTTCGGTGTAGTGGATTTCGCCAGAAATCCGAAGTCGCTAGCTTTCATGTAGTGGACTTCGCCAGAAGTCCTCGCTGTAGTTGAAAACGCAACAAGGAAAAGGAATTCTGGCGAATCCCACTACGGCAATTCGATCGACTGCTTTCGAGAAGGCTCAATTCTACATACCACGTTTCTTGACGTTGATGTTGATCCAGCCAATCGGCTTGGTCTTGGGAATGGTTGCACGTTCGCTTTCTAAGTAGCGCGAAAGATCCTCAGCAACTTCCGGATACGACTCAACCACATTTTCGCTCTGAGCAGAATCCTCACCAAGGTTGTACAGCTGAGATTTCGGGGCTTTGTAGCCTGACTCTCCGAGTCGGGCCTTCGCACTGCCCGACTCGGAGAATCAGGCTACGTTGCCCTCTCCGTACAAAACCAATGAGAAGAGAACCATGCGTCAACCTCCGATTCGGTGATTTCAAATATCGACGGCGACTCGTCTTGAGTCGCAGCCTCAGTGCCAATGCTGCAGCGAATGGATTTCGGCTTTTTCCGCTTCGGCTTGTGTTTACGTTTTTTGCGTTTTATGAATCCGACCATCTAGAGCACGGGGTGGTACAGTCAAACGAGCACCACATGATGCCCAGTGGGGCAGATCTGCAACCCTCGCTGATCCTGACGGAAACTGCGTGCTCTTGACGGAGCGCCACCCGCAAGTTGTTGTTAACGGATGACGATGTGCCTACCACCGTGAGCGATCACTGATGTCGTAGCCAAGTCCCTCCAGTATTCGTGTGGTTTCGCTGTAGAGATTCCAATGCCGGTCGCCCCAGCGCTCATTCAGCTCTGCTTTCGACAGCCTAACAAGTTCGTCAGTGTCAGAAATTTGGCCTTGTTCAAAAGATCTTCTCGCTTTCGACGTAACACCAAGATCGTTGATCCGCTTTTTGATACGAACAATCGGCTCATCGATCTCAGAAGGAGATGGTGTCCTCGTACCGATCCGTTTGCTTGACACCGAAGACTGCCAACGAACATACTCTCGGGACTTAACAAGGTCGTATTATCCGGTCGGTATGACGGATACTGTTTTTGTCTGCCATTCTACCGCTTTTATTCTGCAATGACCTGTTACAAAAACATCGAGAGAGAACTCTGAATGCCTCAAAGACGAATGGATCTGTGCTTTCCCAATTTGAACGCCGCTTGCGAGGACGTTCGTCACTTGCGTCAAGTTGGCAATGAGTTGTCTGGGCAATGGAGTCTCGCCCAGATTCTCGACCACCTGAATCTTTCGTTGCAGATGACGCTCACCGGTGCTGAGTTCACGTTCCCTGTTCTTTTGCGGCCACTGTTTCGAGTGATGTTCAGCCGCACGTTGCGTGTTGGGAAGCCGTCGAAATTGCGTGGAAAGGCTCCAAAGCAGATTCAGCCGTCCGCACATCTTGATGAAGAATTCTGTGCGAATCGCTTTTATGAACTTTGCGATACCCTAATGCAGCCCGACACCAAATTCGTTGAGACCTATCCGATGCTCGGGCGGTTAAACCGGGAGCAGTGGCTTCTATTGCAGCAGTGGCATTGCGCTCATCATTTGAGTTTTGCAGTGCCCCACGAACCTCGTTCAAACATCGCCTAATCACCCTCAACAAGGAGAAGAGAAATGAAAAGGGTTCGGTGGGTGGTTGGTTAGATAAATGGTTGGTTAGATGTTTCGACGGCCTACGTAGCTCGATTCGTCGCTGGTCGCTAGTTCCGTTGCCGCATTCGCTAGTTTCACGATGTCAGGCGTCTCGTCTCGAATCATGACAGTCGTTCCAAAATAATTTGATGATGGACGCTATCGCTATTTGAACTTGTCTGCGTTTTTAATCACGAATCGTCGTGACAGTACTTCGACGCTCTCATTTGCTGCGTAGTACTTTGAGTCGTATTCATCGAATGCCTTCTCGTTGTTCGCGTACACAGCAGCCAGTTGCTCCTGTCGCTTCTCTCGATCAGGGAACGGTTTCTCGTCCCCGAACAAGCTCAAGACGCCCTCAAATGTCGGTAGCCGCTCCGTCGATCCCATCGCCTTCAGACCTTCGCGAGCGACTTGCCAGTTGTTGCCTGCTGAGTTGAAAAAGTACTGAGAATGCCCGCCATTATTGACCTCGGCATCCAGCCAAAACACTGCTGAGTACATTTGCTGCTCTTTATTCAGAGACTCCCAGCCGCTGGATTTCTCTTTTGCCCAAATCCGGTCTTCGAAGTTTTGCAGGTCATGACTGGCTATCAACCCTCGGGCAGCCCCTTCGGACACATGATCGTCGGAGTGATTGCTGTACTCCTCCAGGACAGCGATATCCTCCGCCATCTTGTGTTTGCCGAGCAATGCGAGCGACTCGCCCAAAGCGTAGTTGATGGGGTACTTCATGTCTCGGTCGGCGTACGTCAGAATCAGTGACCTGACCGTATTCCGCTCGATTTGCAGATTGAATTGATTGATCACCCGTAGAATTTCGTGAAGATACCTTTTGTCGGTATCGAGAATTTCCTCCGATAGAAGGAACGATTCAGCTCGCGAAAAATTAACTTGCGTCAGGATGCGGGCGGCATCGTCAACATTTCGATCCTGCCGAATTAGAGACTCGAGTGATGGTACCACGCCTGTGGCTACAGTCGGCGACAGCTTGTTGGCTTCTATCGCCCTCTGCATACCCATCAGGGCGTAAGAGCGAACATACTCGTCTTCGTCATTGAGCCCTTGCTCGATGACAGGTAAGGATTCGGCCGAGCCTGTTTCGGCGATGGCCAAGATACAACTCTTGCGAATCTCGTCGGACTCGTGAGCAAGGAATGGTTGCAGCAACGGAAATGCCTCCGCTGGCATGTTCCCTTTGAACAATTCACAGACTCGCATAACGGGGGCCTCCTCTAAAAGATCTCCCTGCTGCAGCCTGGCTAGCCGCTCCTGCTTCGAATTGTCCCTTAGGATTGACAACAACGCATCATTCGTCCGAGGCGATAAAGATTTGAGTGCTCGGCCCAGGCCCCAAAGTTCTCGTGGCGTTTCGGGAGCGAAAACGTACCTAACAACGTTGCTTCGAATCTCTTCGGCATTCCACGCTTCTGCCTGCTTTGCGGTCGCGTCGACTTCCTCATGCTCGGCGATCATGTCGTTCCAAAGTTCTGGATTCTTCACGAACTCTCTGAACCCCGGTTGCTTTTGCGTTTGGCCTGCGTCAGTCCTCATGAAGTGACGAATTGCGAGGCCAACGACCAGAATGATGACGACGACAACAAAAAACTTGGTCACGTAGCATTTTCCTTTTGCAAAATTGGCAATCCGCATTGTTAAAACATTCGCAATGCGGGGCCGGTTCCAGGCTCAAAGCCAAGTTCGGCCAAATCGCTTGCGATCTGCTCTACGTTCTCGAGCAACGCTGGCATCAGAAGCTCGCTCTCGCCGAGTGTTTAGTGAACACTACCGTCCAGGCGACGCTGGCAATACTGGACAGCTTTATCCATCCGACGATGACATTCTAACCGAATTCATATTCGGACAATCAAAACTAACTGTGCCTAATGAGGCGGCTGGTCCGGTGCCCCCGGTTGTAAACGCTTTTTTGATGGAGGCCCCGTTCGCCCAGGGTGGCCAGCTTCCTGGCCGCTTCTGGTCGCCCACGCTCGACCTTGTCGCGTTTTATCTCGCCCGTGTCACGTTTTATCTCGCTCTTGGCCCGGATACGGCTTCTCCGCCTCAACCGCCAGCCTCGTTCACGGGAAACATAGTCCGTCGTTGTAAATCCGTGTCAGTGTTATCTCGATCCATGATCGACTCGATGTTTATCGACTCTCGCTCGACTACGTTGCCGCTGCGTTTGACGTTTCCAAATCGCTGGGCGGACTACATCGCCACGCCCGCGACCAATGGCTTCGAGCGGCTCAATCGATTCCGCTGAACATTGCCGAAGGCAACGGTCCATCAGAATGGTCGTGTGATATCTCCCAGTCAACGAAAAAACGCCGCGATAGTTCGCACAGGACTTCAAGTACGTCGTTGAGCGTACCGTCGGGAAGACCCTCCGATTTCGCGGAAGCAACGTCATCGGGATGAGGAGAGAAGTTGGGCTTACTGGCGCCGACAAGCGTTCCATTCTCATTCATCAAGTAGGGCGGTTCGCAGCTGAGCCAAGTACGCCCGTTGGACAAGTTATTCGCCGCGCCGATCATCTCTCGTTGCAACGCAGGCGAGACTTGTTCTGTTGTTTGGTATGCGACGGCAAATCCCATATTTCTATCCTCACGAACGTCGGAGGTCACCCGGCACAGACGGAAAAGCGACCATCGTTAAAATAGTATTTTTAAGTTGCTCGGGTGGCACCGTGATTGTTCGCCTCACACGTTGCACCATGTTTCACAGCCGAGCACTCCCGGCCGGAGGATTGTATCGCCAACGGAATCCGGAATCAATCGATCGTGAGTGGAAAGGGCAGCCCGACATTCGACCCACATACCCTGCTTTTATATCGCCGAATGAACCGACATTGTGCGAGCGCCTCTGCGTTGACGAACGCTCAGAGTCACCGGGCCGGCGGTGACGACTCTCCACTTGATACCGGCTCGGCTGCCGGCACCGCTGAACGCGAGGGTTCGGATGCGGTTCTCTGAATCCCCTGCTGTGAAGCCATCAGAAAGCGAAGTTTGTTGGATTCATCGTCTCGCCATACCCTATACAGTTTTCGTTGTAGCCCAGAGTCGAACAACGAATCGAACCGTTTATCCATTCGTGCAATGCACGTATTGCGATCGGCTGGATCAATGGCTCCGTTCCCGCGTACGTATGCGTCAAGCCAGTCATAGACAAACGCACGCAAAGCGTCGAGCGTCCCCGGCATTTGTTCGGGCCGTACAGCTGCAATGCGGAACAGCGATTCAGCCGACGGCCCCACGTACTTAATTTCGTAGAACGCGCCCGCTCGTTGCTTGTAGAACGGGTTGTTTTGACTGAACTGATTGTCGACGTCGACAATCGACCGGTCGACGGGGAAGACGACAAGTTTACGTGGATCGTCAGCGAGCAATTGTCCGCAGAACGCGACGAGCACCGAAATTGCTAGGAATGTTCTCATGATGTTAATGCCGAACGGCGGGTATCACCGAGGACGCGCGAAAGATCATCCATTGCCATAACGCTCGGCTCGCGTCCTTCGATGGATGTCATGGTTATACCCCGTATCGAGCTTCGGCCGCAATCAGTTTTGGAAATCGCGTGGGCAGTTCTTCTTCTTCCCATTCTTCTCCTGCGGGTGAAACTGGATGTTTGAATTTCGTGATTCCAGCATCATCCTCGGACGCATTCATGCCACGCAAAACACTATGCGCAATGTAGCCGGATTCCTCAAAGCGAGTGACCTCAATGCCGGGCGCGAATGCGACGTCGGCAAGCGATTCGACATCTGTTATCGCATTGCAGTAGACATCGCGGCCCATCGAGATCAGCCAGTATCGAAAGTCACAAAAGCCATCGTCGCTGCATCCGCCTTCGATTATGTAGCCAGCCGCCCACAAGTCCCATTGGTAAGCGTCGTGGAACAGATTGGTGAGCGTGTTGGCAAACGAGCCGACATCTTGAGCGGACAATTCAGACAGGGCATCGCGAAGCCTTGCGACCTGTGAGTCCATGTTTCCATCACGACGGTTCGGATCGAATTCGGAACGCGACTCGGCAATAATGGTCCAGAACCGTTCGTCGTTCATCAACGTCATACAAAACTCCACTCAGTAGCAATTTCACTCGGAATAACGTCGCCGATCTCGGGGCTGCGACGTCTTTAGCGACAGAACGTTGGTGGTCACCTGGTCCGAGCGGATGAGCCACCATCAGGTAGAGTAATTTCGAGGACGCAGGTGCAACACTTGCGGGCAAAAAATAACGGACAAAAATTTCAAGAAATGATTCGGGAGATCGAAACGCCGACTGCTTTCTACCCTGAATCCATCTTTTTGCCCCCCATGTTTTTGCCGCTAATGCAGTATGAAAAGTGTGTTGATATAGCGCAACTTATTCCATGCCAGAACTACCTTACTATCACTGGATCAGTCGGGTGATATAAGCGAATTCGATATCACGCGGGAGAGAGTGACTCGAGTGATATAGGGTTTTACAACTCGAGAGCATGATTTGCCGGAAGTCCTGCTGGAGACGCATTGCCGCCTCGGAGTCAGTCAACACGGAACTCAGGAAGCCTACGTGCAACGGTTTAGGGAGGTAAAGCATCTCGTCTGGCGATGGCGCGAAGAGTACCCCGGTATCCAGATCAAGATTCGGCAATCGCATCGTGGCTGGATGCGGCAGTATCGAGTTGAAGACGGCAAGCCGATGCCTTTCGAGTCAAATCCCGAGTCTGCCTACCGCATCTGCATGCAGAAAACTTGCACACAGTCGTTTCGCGAACGCTTGTGGAAATGTCCCGCGTTGGCCTACTTTGCACTGATGGAACAACGACTGAAACTCGATACCATCTCGGCGTGGCAACTTTTTCGCGACTACAAGGCATGCCCTGCATCGGCCAGTGATGAGGAACTGCAAACGTTCGTCGAGGCGAAAGCGATCCCGCAATGTGGACTGTGCCCAAGCAAACGTGTGCCGTTCAAACATCGAGATCCAACCCAGAGTGGAAAGATCTGATTCCGTACCCTTTCGGTTTCGACTACGGGGTTCACTTGGAAATTACTGTGGTGGATACCAAAGTCCATTGCTGTGAGTATTTATCAGGTTTCTCGGCGTTTAATGAAATAGAACACGGTGCCAGCGCATCTCTATTTTTGTGCAAGCGAGATTTTACGCGAACCATTGTGACGCGAACGCGTCTATCTCTCCGAACACACAAGTCACATTCACGCCACGAGCGAGTAACGAGCTTTCTGATGTTTTTACAAATGAAAACCCAATCCAGTCGACTCGAACAGATACACGAAGGCAATATCTTCGGCGCCCCTGTCCATAGTGACAGCCCGTTGAATGACAATGCCCCGGCGTATCCGCGTCTGATGTGACACTCGCTTTCATTAGCGAAAGCCTTCTTTATGAAGGCCCCACATCAGGCTCATCGGTCGCGTCAGACCGGGGGGCCTTTTTTCGTGTCCGCACCGAACGGGCAACCCTTACAACGAACCCAATTTGGGCTGGTAGCTGAGAAGGTCTAGCGGCGGTTTGAAGAACCGCAGACGAGGATTCGAGCGCCTCCCGGCCCACTCAAAGCAGGCGTCAGACTTCAGGATTCAGTCGCCAGGAAAAGTACTGATGCCTGAAGTCTGGCACCTGAAGTCTGGTCCCGGTAGTCGAGGGCTGGTCGCCCAAATCCGCCTGATACGCGGGTCGCGCTGAGTTCGATCCTCGGGGCTACCACTTTGGAAGTTTGAAGAGAGAAGGGTGAAGAGTGAAATGATGATTCAGACAGCAAACCTAAAGCCTAAACGCCTAATACCTAAAAACTATTTAGGGGCTGTGGTGTAACTGGCAGCATGACGGACTTCGGGCACCGACGCACGATGCGGTGGTCGTCGTGTAGGTGAGGGTTCAACTCCCTTCGGCCCCATTGGCTACGCATCGGCGTGTAGCTCAGGGGTGAGAGCGGCGTCCTTATAAGGCGACGGTCGCGGGTTCAATTCCCGCTGGCGCCGACTGACGAGAGACTCGAGTTCTGAGGGATGAGTTCTGAGCACCGAAACTCAAGACTCGCAACTCAAGACTCACAACTATTTTTTGGGATTGTGGCAGACAAGGTAATGCATCGGACTCTTAATCCGAGCGATGTGAGTTCGATTCTCACCGATCCCACTTGAGACATTATGAAACAAGCACTGATGGTCTAACGGTAAGACTCCTCCGTCGCGAGCGAGGTGATGCGGTTTCGATTCCTGCTCGGTGCTCTATGTCAGACTTCAGCAATCAGGAGTCAGGCTTCAGAACAAAATCTAGAGTCTGAAGACTGAGTCCTGAAGCCTGATCCGATCTTTGATAATTTGGTAGTGATGCATTTTTTGCGCCCATGATGTAGCGGTAGCCTGCTGCCTTGCCATGGCGGAAGTGTGGGTTCGACTCCCACTGGGCGCTTGGTCAGGCTTCAGACTTCAGAGAACGAAGCAAGCCGTTGAGTACACGCCCAGTCTCGTTGGCGATCGCGATCACTTCGGTAGCGGCTTTTTCGTCCAGGTAGGACAGTCGCTGAGCGAGCGAAAGTTGATATTCGACTTCGCAAACCGATCCGTAAGCGATTTCAAGAAAGCGAACGTAGTCTGCCTGTGATGACTTAGCACTTCCTTCAACGATATTCGACGGGCCGGAAACAGCAGCACGGCGAAGCTGTGAGGTTAGCCCAAACATTTCCTCTTTGGGAAAGGTTGATGTGCATTTGTAGATAGCCATAGCCAGTTGGTCTGCCAACTCAAACGCTCGCAGTTTTCTGTAGTCTCGCATGATTTTTCCTTTCTGAAGTCTGAAACCTGATACCTGAAGTCTGATTCTATTCCGGTGTGGCCCAATCGGTAGGGCGGCTCCCTGTTAAGGAGACGAGTGAAGGTTCGAGTCCTTCCGCCGGAGCTTGTCGTGACTGCAATTCTCTCCGGCGCGTAGACGCGACGTGGGCCTTTGAAGCTCGCAGATCGGGTTCAATTCCCGGACGGAGTGCTAGGACAGGCGTCAGACTTCAGTTATCAGGCTTCAGGGAAAGGAAACTAGTTTTTCTGACGTCTGAAGCCTGACGCCTGATTCCTGTCTTCTCGGGTATAGCTTGGAGTAAGCGGTGTGGTTTGGGACCACGCATGGACAGTGTGCGACTCACTGATACCCGACTGTGGCCGTCCTGTATTGGTTTCAGGAACTTCGCTGTGAACGAAGCCCATGTCGGTTCAATTCCGATCGGTCACCTAGAGTAAGGCATCAGACTTCAGGCCACCTCAAGGTGCATAACCTGGAGCCTGAAGACTGATCCCTGAAGCCTGACCAACGGTGGCAAGTTCCTCTGGGAAGGAAGCTTGATTGTCTATCAAGTTGCTGCGGGTTCGACTCCCGTTGCCATCGCTCAGTAGTCCATAGCTCTTAGTCTTTAGTCTCTAGCAAAAGCTGGATTCCTACAGACTATCCGCTAAAGACTATCAACTATTTCGGCGTGGTAGATTCTGAAGGCAGAATCGTCTGGTTTTCATCCAGGAGTCCGCGGGTTCGATTCCCGCTCACGTCACTTGTCCAGGCTTCAGACTCCAGGGAACTGACTTCAGGATGTTTTTTTCCTGATTGCTGACGCCTAATACCTGAAGCCTGAGTTGGAAGTCACCCGGCCGGATGAGGACACTGTCTTGGAAACAGCTGCGGTGAAACCGTCGATGTGTTCGAGTGCAGAATCCACTTTGGGGTTTCCGCTTCGTTGACTGAATCATGGGAGCGTTTCCACACGGGAGACTGTAAATCTTCTGCCTTTAATTGTGTGGTAGTCGGCGAGAGGTGCGATTCCTTGCGTTCCCACTTTTGAAATTTCACACGTCTCTGGTGTAACGGTAGCACTGCTGATTCCAAACCAGTTAGTCAGGGCGTCTCGAAGTTTGAAGAGTGAAGAGTGAAGGGTGAAGTTTGAAACACCTGACGCGAACCATTTTCACTATTCACCCTTCACTCTTCTAACTTCCAAAGATGGTTCGATTCCATCCGGGACTACTGCTGGCGTCACGGTGACGCTGGCCCGCAATTAACCAAGGAGAACGACGATGTCCAGAAATGTGAAGTACGTGCAATGTGCGATGAGACGCGACATCGCCGGCGGATCAGTGCGAACGACATCGTACATTCCGCAAGAGTTTGCGAAAGTCGGCCGCGTGCTGAGGTTGAAAGACGACAATGTAGGTTGGGTCGACGGTTGGGTGGTCGAATTCGTCGGTGACGAGATCGTCGAAGGCGACCAACTCCCTGACTCGCACAAGGCGATCAAGAATCACCGCAAATCGACGGGCGACAGTACGCCGCGACTTCGAGCGTAACACGGAAAGAAGTTTGGAAGGGTGAAGTTAGAAGTTCGAAGGACATGACCGAACCTTTTTTCACACTTCACCCATCTTACTTCAAACTTCCGATCGCCTAGATACGCCAACCGGCCGAGCGGCTCGACTTAAACCCGAGTGTTTGCAGGTTCGACTCCTGCTCTGGGCACTAACAGAAGCTTGAAAAGTGAAGGGTGAAGTTTGAGACATCCGACGCGAACCATTTTCACTATTCACCCGTCACACTTCTAACTTCATTCATGGGGCGCTCGTCCAACGGGAAGACGTCTGTTTTGCACGCAGAAAATCGGGGTTCGATTCCCCGGTGCTCCACTTTTATGCTGAGGTAGGCCAACGGCGAGCCGCTTGTCTTAGGAACAAGTGCTTGCGGGTTCGACTCCCGCCCTCAGTACTCTGGTAGCAGATAGCGAATAGTCCATAGTCTCTAGAAAAAGATTCTCGGCTCCTTGCTAAAGACTATCAGCTACAGACTAAAGACTACGACGCTGTGGTACGCAAACCGGCAAAGCGGCGAATTTCAAACGTTCGTGTTTGAGGGTTCGACTCCCTCCCGCGGCATTAGCCGATTAGCTTTTAGCTGATTAGCCGTTAGCTCTTCCGTATGGAGCGGATCAGGGCGGCTAGGACTTTCGATGTTTTGTTCAACTTGGATTGATAATCCGGGTGGTCAGCTCCAAAACCAAGGCGGACGCCAAGCGAGGTTTGATACTCGAGTTCTCGTAGCGAACCGTATGCGATATCGAGGAATCGTAAAAATTCGGCTTCTGTCTGCCTTCCACATCCTTCAACGATGTTTGATGGGACCGACACTGCGGCACGCCGCATCTGCGATGTCAAGCCAAACTGCTCTTCACGCGGAAAGTTCGCTGTGAACTTGTACGTCAGCAACGCGACTTCATCGGCCAATTCAAAAGCACGTAATTTGTTGTGATCTCTCATTTGTTTCTCCTGACATGGGAAGCTAATTGCTACAAGGCTAACAGCTAACAAGCTACCTCATTGCGGGTGAGCCAGGCTCATCCGGGCCTCATAAGCCTGGACTGTCGGGTGCGACCCCCGAACCCGCTACTTCAATGCGACAACAACGCGGATGGGCCAGTGCCCAGCCAGGTTTCATATGCCAGGCACGTCGGGTGCGACCCCCGGATCCGCTACTTCATTCGGTCGAGTACGCAAACAGGCAAAGCGGCAAGCACGAGAGGCTTGTGATTTTGCAGGTTCGACTCCTGTCTCGACTACTTGTGCAAAACGATCGCGTGGTCCAGCGGCTAAGACGCCTGCGTGACAAGCAGGAGACCGATGGTTCGATTCCATCCGTGATCACTTTTGGTCGTTGATCGCCTCGCGATCATAACGTTTGGTTCGCGGAGCGAACCACGACAATACGGAAGGCAGCCGGATACGGTTTGCCGGGCCGCACTGCTAACGCGTGCCACCTTCGGGTGATGAGGGTTCGACTCCCTCGCCTTCCGCATGTTTGAAACGGCTCAATGTGAAACGGACATCATCTCTGGCTTCTAACCAGAAGTTCCGGGTTCGATTCCTGGTCGGGCTACTGATGTGACAACCCAAGCCGACGTGGCTCGATGCAGAAAGGCACCGCTCTTGTAAAGCGGCTCATGCTGATGCGAACCCAGTCGTCAGCTCTTGTGACTATGAATGAAGAAAACAACCAAATGACTCGCGGGTGTGCTGGATAGCATGATAGTCTTCGAAACTGTCGGACCAGGTTCGATTCCTGGGCGGGTTACTCAAAATGTTCTCGGAGTGTGCCGGATTCGCACGCGACTTTGCGAAGGTCGTAGACCAGGTTCGATTCCTGGCGAGAGCACTGACTGATCGACTGCAGACTCGGATTACATCTTGAAAATGTGAACCATCTGAGTTGTACCTTCGCCGATTGGTCTTTGCACAATTAAACGTTTTCACACTCAAGCCGGAGCAGAACGATGCGATACGAACATCTGTATGACGACGACAACGCCCAATGCTTTCGAGCCGATGAGCAAACGTCGTAAAGGATACCCGTCGGAAACGAAAGTCAAACGCGGAGTCCGAATCATCCAAGGCAAGCAACTCGAGGAAAAGCTCGGTCGTAACGACCTATGCCCATGCGGCAGCGGTCAGCGGTTCAAACGTTGTTGCCTACGATCGGGGCGTCTGTGATGGCGTCAATCGCGACGACTACTGGCGTAGTAAATAGTCTGTAGCCTTTAGTCTGTAGGGATCAGGAGTCGCTGCGAAGCGATTTAAGAAGCCCGTAGGTGACCTTTGACGTTTCGACAACCTTGTCGTTGAGCGTTGTGGCGAGATCGGTTGGCAGATATTCGAGCCGCGCAGCGATGCTGAGTTGATATTCCACTTCCCGTGCGGACGCGAATGCCATGTCGAGAAATCGAACGAAGTCTGCCTGCGATTGTCGAGCACAGCCTTCGACGATGTTGGACGCGATTGAAACGGAAGCTCGACGAAGTTGCGACGTCAGCCCGAACATTTCGTCTTTTGGGAATGTCCTCGTTACTGAATAGACCGACATAACAAGCTGATCCGCTAACTCGAACGCTCGTAGTTTCCGATGATCCCGCATTTCTCAACCCCATTTCCTCAGGACTCACAACTCAAGACTCATCCCTATCTTAACGCTGGAGCCAGATGGCTAGGCGACCGGCTGCAACCCGGTTTAAGTGGGTTCGACTCCCACCAGCGTTTCTTGATCGACCAACTGACGAATCGGAATACATTTTTGCTAAAGAACCGTCTGATTCAAAACCTTCGCTGGCCGATCACAACACAAAGTTCAACTGCCTGCTGGGAATACATCGTAACTATGACGACCCTAAGGTATCGAACTTCCGGGCGACCGGAAGCAGTGTGAGCGTCGGCGGATCTCTCTGAGAATCGCAAACGCGTGCCCACTGTCGACGGCATTGCTGTCGATAAGAGCGGTTTCTCGGCAAACAACTTCGTTGGACTTTTACTAAACACGGCGACTGCCGGTTCGGAATACATGCACCACCAAAGCTGATGCGTCCAGTGAGTCTGGGGATCGTGGCGACACGATCGGTAGGTTCGATTCCTACACGACTGTGATCTGACCAACACTTCGTCGCCGC
>NZ_ANOG01000615.1 GCF_000346295.1 Rhodopirellula maiorica SM1
CGTGATTGGTAGGAAGATCAGCAGAAGGTAACTCTCGAGAGTCGTCTTCGTTAAGCAGATTGGGGACAGGCCGCAGTGCTGAACTAGCAGAGGAGTATTGCTCAGCGTTCCCGTATACCCAGCGTCTGACTAATTCGGTCATGCTGATGGATTTGCCGGCAAAAAAATGAGGGGCAAAAATATGAAGAATCGATTCCGGAGATCGCAACGTCGACGGCTTTCTACCGTGCCCCCATCTTTTTGCCCCCCATGTTTTTGCCGGTAATGCAGTGGGGGAAATCTTTCGAAATCGCAGCTTGATCCAAGCCACAACGGTGGCATTCACGCGGTAGCGATCGCCTTAGCCATTGGCGAAACGCTCACCACCGCCGCGCAGGTGCAATCGATGGCAATGCTTCGTTAGGCCGAGGCTAGAGTCTAGAACTTTGCCAATTCCAAGGTGGCCGAGAGGCGACCCGCTTTTGCTTCGAACAATTCCTGAGATGTTCCAGTTCCGTTGTCGAGATTGATCTTGGCAATCGTTTCAATCTCCTTTGCACGTTTAAGGTAGTTTTCAGCAACAAGTCGACGCGACTTACCATCGGCAGCACCAATTTGCTCCTGGTAGAGTTTGGTGTTTAAACGTATCGCGTGCTCTACACCGGCTCGACCCTCCTTGTACTCGGCAAGCCGCAGGGAAAAGGCGATGTCAAGTGTTTGAAGCAACTCTTTGCCAATCGCTGACGTTGTATATCTCGGGACCTTGCTTGCGTCAGTGAGCTCGTTGGATTGCGCGGTGTAAGCGAACACACAAGCAACACAAGTCAGCGAAAAAAGCATAACGATTGTCTTCATCTTCAGTCTCCAATTAATTGTGGGCATGGTCGACATGGCGAAACGGTGGCCGTCACCTGGCACGGACGATTGATTTTCATTTGTCAAACCTCGCAAGTCAGGCTCGGGTGCACAGATTGGTTCCGGTTTGCGGCTCTCGTCGTACTCAGCATCGCGGTACGCGAGGATCGTAATCGATTCCGGTATTGTAACGGGGGGCCGGCTCAGCGACGGCGTCCAAACGCAAAATTAACCGAGTCAACATCGATATGTAATCGAGCGAGAGGCGATAAACGTCGAGTCGAGCGCGGTCGATGATCGGTTCTGTCTTTGCTGTCCGTTTCGAGTTGAAGCACTCGTACCGGCTGACGCCTCAGGACGAGTACGATTTCCTCAAGAGCAAGAACGGGAGCGATGCGCGCGGAGGGCCGGAGTTCGGGTTCCATTTGTGATTCGCGCGTACCGGCTTTAGCGTCACTATCGCATCGTTCTGGCTTTTCAAGCAGATGTAAACTCGGGTAATCGAAATGAGTTGGTTGCACACCCGCAACCCAGCGACCACGCAGTTCATCGGGCCACGACCTCTGCGGCACTCTGCGTCGCTCTGCGATCTTCGCGTTGATTGCTTTTAACTCAGAGGACGCGAAGACGCAGAGAAAAAACGATGTCGTTCTTGCGAGTAACACTGCCTGAACGTTACCGATCAGCTGGCGGCAACTGTGGATCATCCACTTCAAAACGTCCGACTTCCCACTCTCGTGCATCGGTTGTTCGTCCGTTGTTTTTGACGCGGTTCAGTTCAGCGGCTCCCAAGATACGCTTACTGTCGGGTGATTTTTTTTGAAAGCGTCAACCCCTTCCTGCGTGACGAGTGATCGGCGCAGAACCAATTTCCTCAAGTTTGACAGGGATTCGAGGTGTTTCAAGCAGGCATCAGTCACTTTCGTTCGCGTTAAATCGAGATGTTCCAACGTGCTCATCGCCCGCAATTCAGCGATCGATTCATCATTGATCCGCGTGCGATTCAAGAGCAGCGACTTCAGACGTAATTGATCGAGTCCAGG
>NZ_ANOG01000616.1 GCF_000346295.1 Rhodopirellula maiorica SM1
GTTCCGGGGTGATCGCTGGTTCGACGGATTCCAAGTCAGACCACGAGACCACCTTGGACGAGACCCGACGATTGGCACGATGCTCGTCAAATAGATGAACCGAATCATCATGCAGGTCGACGAAACCGCGGAAATCTTCGCCGCTGCCAAGCGGCCAGTTCTGAGGCACCGGCTCGATCGAAAATTTGCGTTCAATCTCGTCAATGATTTCTAGCGGCGATCGTCCACGGCGATCCACTTTGTTGACAAAGGTGAGCACCGGGATTTTTCGCAGCGCACAAACGCGGAACAGTTTTTCGGTCTGGGCCTCGATCCCCTTGGCCAAGTCGATGACCATCACGGCGGCATCGGCAGCCATCAGCGTGCGATAGGTGTCTTCGCTGAAATCATGGTGACCGGGGGTGTCCAATAGATTGATTTGGGCTCCGGCGAACTCAAAGGTCAGGGCCGTCGAGCTGACGGAAATGCCCCGCTCTTGCTCCATTTCCATCCAGTCCGACTTTGCCGTGCGTTCGGATTTACGTCCGCGTACCGCGCCGGCAATCTCGATCGAGTTGCCAAACAGCAACAGTTTTTCGGTCAACGTCGTCTTGCCAGCATCAGGGTGCGAAATGATGGCAAACGTTCGTCTTCGCAAACGCTGCGTTTCAATTTCGGCAATCGACTGTGCCGATTGGGCGGCGGTGGCGGGTCGAGTGGGCAGAGTGCTCATAGTGGAACTCGGAACGAAAAAAATCAGGAAGTGCGTGGAGCCACTTGGGGCGTCGTCCCTCACTTCCTGGTCGAGCGGTAAAGCAAACAGGTCCAATCGAGAGAGAGGACGCGGAAGAAGAAGCACAGCGTTTGAGAGTGACTGTCGAATGAAAGAGACAATCGTGCGGCAAGACTCGCACTGCAGTGCAGCGGTTCGCCGTGTGCGTTCGTGCTAAGGGGGAGTGATCATGCAGAAAGGGTAACTTCTAGATAGCTTAGCGGCAACGGGATATCTCGGATTTGCCGCATTCGGTGTACGTGGAAATGCCCTCGATGTCCAAGCGGCGACCGCATGGATGCCCCCGCTCAAGTTGTTTAGTGAGTGGGATGGCCGCGCTGCGACGTGGCGAATCGCTCAAAAGGGCGTCTTGGGCGATTGGGCTACCGCAGTTTGTTGCCTCACATCAAGTTCGTCTTGGGGAGAATCGATGTCGTATGCTGCTGCAGAACACGGCATCAGACAGACATCGCCTGGGGGCTGGTTGCGGAGCCAATACTTAGCGCCTCGGTCGCCACGAAAGTCGAGCGTCCCCAGCACGCCAGCGTTGATACATGCCGGCACGCCCGCACCCGAGGGGTACAGGGTCGCGGCACTTACAACGTTTCTCTGTGCGACGGCGTCCATCAACGCGGCGTAGTGCTCCGCAGGGATCAGTGGTTGGTCGCACAATGCGATCAGAATCGCATCCTGCTGGTTCCAATGCGAATGCAGCTCATCAATTGCCAATCGCAAACTAGTCGACTGTCCCGCACGCCAATCCTGATTGTTTAGCCACCCGAGCGATGGAAAATGTTTGGCTTGCACACTGGCGATGATGGCATCTCGATGGGCACCAACGACCACGTGGATTGTGTCTGTGCCGGCCGCGTGGATGGTTTCGATGGTATGCGTCAACAAGTTTCCATCGCCCCAGCGGACGAGCTGCTTTGGGTGTCCCAAACGCGTCGAGCCGCCCGCGGCAAGGATGATCGCATGCTTCACGGCGTCGTTCCTGCGGTCAGTCGCACAAGTTCAGCCGGTTCGTGCAGCGGTTGGCGTCGTTGATGCAAGATTCCGCCTTCGCGGTCTCGCTCGACAGCGATCAATTCCGCGACGATCGAGATCGCGATCTCGGCAGGCGATACTGCACCGATATCCAAGCCAATCGGACTGCGGATACGATCGATCTCGCTGGCGTTTAGCATTCGGCCTTGTTCATAAAGCCGCTGAATCAGACCGGCAAGCCGGCGTTTCGGTCCCAGTAACCCAATGTAGCGGCTGGCTGAATCAAGCAGTCGGGGTAGCAGCTTTAGATCACCATCGAAGTCATGCGTCATCACCACGATGTCGGTTCGCACATGAATCTTTAGCCGCTTGCACTCCTCTGCGGGATCGTTGCAGCGAACGTTAATTCGGCCGCCGGGAACTAGGTTTGCGAAGCGGTCGCGATTGGCGAGTTCGGGGCGTTTGCCGACAACGGTCACACGCCATCCGAGGCCAGCCGCGGTGCGAACCAACGGAATCGCGTCATCGCCGGCACCAAATACCACCAATTCGCGAGGCGGATGTAAGATTTCAACGGCCGCTTCGACTTGATCGCCATCGTGGTCATGAAACACGAGGACTCGGTCGCGGTGCGAACCAAGCCATTTCTGCTCGCATTCATCATCGATCGTTAATCCGCTTCGCGAAACAAAACGTTGGTCTGCCATCTCGATCAACATGTCGCCTATGGCATACTCGGTGCCTTCGCTGCGGTAAACCGTCAGCAACCTCGCCAGCATGCCGTCTTCTTCGACACAATCAAGCACGTCGATGGCAAGCGAGTTCTCCGCGTCGACGCGTTGGCACAGCACGTACACAATGCCCTCACATCCGGTGTTGTAACGTGTCGCACTTACGGAATTGCCACGAGTGTCAAACGCCAGCAATCGCGGTCCCGACTGGGTTGCCGACCAAACGCGGCGACAGAGATCCTTTTCAAGACATCCGCCGCTGACAAATCCGCATCGCTGCCCCGATTCGGTCAGCAACAAACGTGCGCCAGGGCGACCATACCCGCTGCCGTCAAGTCGGACGACCGTACACAGAACGCAGGCCTGGCCTTCCTCGATCGCTTCGCGAGCAAGTTGAATAAGAGGGCGCATATTCAAGCGATCACCTTTTCTGGCGTAAGGGGCAGACTGCGAATTCGCTTGCCCGTGGCGTGGTGCACGGCGTTGGCCACCGCGGCAGCGACTCCGGTGATCGAGATTTCGCCTATCCCTTTTGCTCCGATTGGCGAGGCATCGTAATCGGCGGTATCAATCCACATGATGTCGATATCCGGGATATCGGCATTGACCGGGACATGGTACTCGGCCAGATTGTCATTGGTGATTCGTCCCAAGCGATGGTCCCAGTGGGTTGCTTCTTGCAATGCGTGACCAATCCCCATGATCATGCCTCCGATGAATTGGCTGCGGCCCGTTTTCGCATTCAAAATGGTGCCGCACGCGTAACAGCCCAACATGCGTCGCATTCGAATCAAGCCAAACTCTTCATCTACGGCGACTTCGACAAACGTCGCGCCGAAGGAGTGTTTTGAGACGGAAGAATCCTTGGATGCTTTGAGTTCACCCGAGACACTGACGGAGTCCTTCATCGCGTCGGAGAGCAGATCTTCGATCGCGATCGATCCTTTTGAGCTAACTAAGTTTCCGTTCTCAAAACGAACCTCTTCAACCTTGGCTCCGCTGAGTGCCGAGTCGGCGGGAACGAGTCCGATCAGTCGGCTTTTCAGTTTTTCAGCGGCATCACGCAAAGCACCACCGACGCTTGCCGAGGTCGCACTGCCGCCTGAGATCCCGCCTTTGGGCAGAGCGGTGTCGCCAAGTTCCATCGAGACTCGTGATGCAGGGATATCCAGGATGTCGGCAAGCAACTGGCTCTGAGCCGTGCGTGTGCCGGTTCCGATCTCTTGCGAACAACAGTCGATCTTGACGCGTCCGTCCGCATGGACAGTCACGCGAGCTTTGGTGGGAAACGTAAAGTAAGGATATGTCGCTGCGGCGACTCCTTGGCCAATCAACCAATTGCCATCGCGTTGGCTGCGAGGTTCGCGTTTTCGCTCGCTCCATCCGAAACGCTTCGCTCCCGCGTCCAAGCACTGCAGCAACAATCGGCTGCTGAAGGGTTTATTCGCGTGGATGTCTCTTTCCGGTTCATTGCGTCGACGTAGCTCGATCGGATCGATATTCAGTTTGACGGCCAATTCGTCGATCGCCGACTCCAGAGCAAACATGCCTGGCGTTTCGGCCGGCGCTCGCATGAAGGTTGGCATTTGGGTGTGAAGCCGACACTGTTTCTGGTCTAAACGCAGATGGTCGGTGTGATACATCATCCGCGTTGCGGCCGTGAAAGCTTCGGTGTAAGTGTCCTTGATCGCCGTGGAAGCATAGCCATCGTGAATGATCGATTGAATTTTTCCCTGCTTGTTGGCACCGATCGCGACACGTTGGCGGATCGGTGTGCGATGGCCTGTGCCGCCATACATCTGGCTTCGCGTGACGACGCATTTGCAAGGTTGGCCCGTTAATTTTGCGGCGAAACAGGCCAGCAGCGCGTGAGGCCACATCAACCCTTTGGATCCAAAGGCGCCACCGACATACTTGCAAATCACGCGAACTTGTTTGGGATCGATACCAAACACTTTGGCGTAGCTTGCTTGTGCGACCGACAAGCTTTGTGAAGTCTCGTAAACCGTCAGAAACGGTTTGTCATTCTTTGTGGTCCAGTGGGCGATCGCGGCGTGTGGTTCGATTGGATTGTGATGATTGCCGATCAACGGATAGTCGCTATCGATGACCACCTCACTTTCTTGCAATGCCTGCTCGGCATCGCCAATCGTAATCACTGGCGGGGCGCCCATCAGTTTTTCGGGGCGTTCGTCCGCCGGGGCTTTGTCGATATCGGTGACGTGCGATTTGGTTTCGTAGTCGATTTTGACTTGCAGTGCCGCATCGCGTGCTGCGGTAAAGGACTCCGCGACAACGCCCGCGAGGTATTGTCCGGCATGAAACACTTCTTTTTCCGCAGCGGGAAACAACGATGATGCGACACTGGTGGAAAAGTTAGTCTCCGAGCCTGAGGGAACACGCGTGAACTTGGGCACATTCTCGGGCGTGATCACGAGTCGCACCCCGGCCATCTTTGCCGCTTCGCTCGTGTCGATATTACGTACGGTGCCGTGTGGTATCGTTGCCGGAACCGCGACCACGTGCAGCACGTTTTCCATCGGCCACTCGGCTGTGAAGGTGGCTGTACCGGTCACTTTTTCGCGGCCGCTGACGCGGACCAGTGGTTTGCCGACGGGGCCTTTTAAATCCAAACTCGAAAAATTCGTCACTGCACACCTCGCCCGTGTTGCATGGCCCAAAGTTCTTGATCGTTCAACGGTCCGTGGTCGCGAAGGATTTTTAATGCGCGAACGAGCGTCCGCTTCGCAAGCGTGACCTTGTATTCGGTTCCCTGTGGCGGATTCGCGTCGGCCAGTGCCGCGTCGGCAGCTTGCTCGAACGTCTTGTCGGTTGCCGGCCGATCGATCAGTGCCGCTTCGGCTTCGGGGCTGTGCCAGGGAATCGAGCCAAGTCCTCCGAGTCCGACATTGGCCGATCGGATCGTTGCCGAGCTGCCGCTGCCGTCGAGCTCGATGCCGACCGATGCGCTGGCCAATGCAAACGCATAACTGCTGCGTTCACGCACTTTCAAATAAAGGCTGTTTCGCAGGGTCTTCGAAACAGGCAATTGAATGGAGGTAATGATTTCGCCTCTTTTTAGCTCCGTCGAATACTGGAACTCGTTTTGGTTTGGCACGCGATAAAATGATCTCGCGTCGATAGTTCGGTCGCCCTCTGGCCCGGACAGACTCAGCTGGCCTGCGAACGCGACAAACGTGACGGCAAAATCGCCGGGATACACACCCACTAACCGGCCCTCGTTACCAAGCACTGCCATCATCGAAGTTTCGACGCCCGACGTATCGAGTTTTAATTCCGCATCCCCCTCGGGGTTCAGTGGCATGTCGGGGTGGCGAAAGTAGGTGCATCGTGTTCGCTGGAGCAAATTGCCGCCGAGCGTGGCCATGTTTCGGATTTGCGGCGAGGCTGCGAGAATCAACGATTGACGTATCGCTGGGAATGAATCTTTTACCGAATCATCGTCGGCCAATTGGCTCATCGTGCAGCCAGCTCCGACAACCAACGTCGATTCTTTGACTGAAACGCTGTCGTCGAGCAGCGGTTTGACAAAGCTGAGCCGAGACGGTTTCAGTACGTTTAGCTTCATCAGATCCAACAACGTCGTGCCGCCCCCGAGCGGCATCGTTCCGTCGGCTTGGAGTTGGCGACCTGCTTCCTGGAGTGAGCCGGGACGCTCGAACTGGAACGGAATCATGACGGCTCCTTTGCCTCGGAAGAATCGGAAATCACGACAACGCCGGAGGCGGGATCGCTTTCCGGTTCACTTCCGGCGACTTGGCGGACAGCAGCCAAAATGTTGGGATAGGCACTGCAGCGGCACAGATTTCCGCTCATCCACTCGCGTGTCTCTTCGCCCGATCCATCGGCATGGCCTTCGTCGACACAAGCGATCCCGGACATGATTTGCCCTGGGGTACAGTAACCGCACTGGTACGCATCACATCGCAAGAAAGCTTGTTGCATTGGATGCAGATTTTCGCCGCTGGCGACGCCTTCGATCGTTTTGACCTCAGTTTGATCCAGCGTTGCGGCCAAGGTTAAACACGACAACACGCGGCGGCCATTGACGTGAACAGTACAGGCGCCGCAGGCACCGTGATCACAGCCTTTCTTCGTCCCAAAATGCTGTAGATCTTCGCGAAGCAAGTCGACCAGCGTGGTCCGAGCATCGATCGAAACTTTTTTCGGTTTACCATTCAATTTGAACTGAATGGTGACGGTTGGTCGCTCCGCGGTCACGTTGGCGTCGGTTGACTGCTCAGCGGCCACCGCAGCGTTTGCTTCGCTGAGCACCACGGATGTCGCCGACGCCGCCCCGACATTTTTAAGGAATTCGCGGCGTTTGACTTCTATGCGATCGGGCATGGCAAGATCCGGCGTCGACGGAGAAAAGTGGCTTGAGGTTCCGTCGCCCAGCGAAGCAAGTTACGCGCCGCTACGGCATCGACGACTTCTTTTCGAGCCACCGTCGATGCCGCAATGCTCTAGGGCGAGGGCAGGGCGGGGGGCTGCTTTTCGAGCTTGACGGGGACCGTTTGCAGTTTTTTGATTTCCGCTTCGATTTTGTCCACCGCATCGGATCCGGTGTGAAAACCGTACTCCAGTTCGAAGCGGCGTGATTGGCCCGCCGCTAGTTTTGGCACGCGGCCGAAGTGACGCTCGATGTTG
>NZ_ANOG01000617.1 GCF_000346295.1 Rhodopirellula maiorica SM1
CAGATTCAAATTCATGTTGTAGGCCCGGCTCCCACGTTTCTTCTTGCCACCGGACTGCCCGGTGTTCGTCTTCTTTGACTTGGCGAAAACGCCAAGCGTTGATGCCAGTGCCATGCAACCTGTCATCTCGTCCCATTTTTCGTTCTCGCAAGGCTGACTTCCAGCTTTCCAAACGATCAACTTGTCTCCGTTCTTGTTTTCTTCCCAAAACGGCTGCTCTGATTCGCAGTGTTCACCAAGCAACAGATGGTTTTGTGGAGCGTCCTCGTACAGGCTGATGGCCGTCTGCGACGTCATCGGTACGGACAGACCGGATGCGAGTTGGCATTTCCAATAGTTCGTATCAACGTGCAACTCTTGAACGCCCTTAATGCCCTTCGGTGGATCCCGGTAAGCTACGTTCACGCCCCGAGTGCGTCGCACCTTGCCGCCTGATAGCTTCTGCCATGCACGGCTGTTAACGCCGATGAAATGCCCCAGCTGTGGAACGAGCCGGCTTTTGTGCGTCGATTCCAGCACGAACGAACGAATGTCGTTGGCCACCAATGCAAAACGGTTGTCGATGCCGAGTTTGTCGATCGAAAACACGCGTTGATCACGGATGAACTCCCGTGCCATCAGATCGCCCACCAGCTCATCCAGCCCGGACGTGATCAAATCAGCCAGTGGCAAATCTCCGAACTCATCTTTCAGCGTGTTGGTGACGTTTCCTTTCTGGTAATAGCGGGTTGGCTGCTCGGGGAACGTCCCGTAGTCCATCACGTAACCGCGGCCACGAAGATCGAACGCCATCACTGTGTAGGACAAAAACGTCTGCTGGACGTCGATGAAGCCGGTAATGATCTCGCCACGATCAGGCATCTCGTTTCGCTGTAGCGGTCTGGTTCGCCCGGCAACCTCGTCTGATTGCAGATCCCACAACTCGCTCGTGGTACTGTCGTTTTGCGATGTAGGTTTAAGCTGCAGCTCGGCGTTGAACGAATCGAGATCCTTGGCTCGCTCGATCATCGCCCGGTGAAGTGCTGAAACCTCA
>NZ_ANOG01000618.1 GCF_000346295.1 Rhodopirellula maiorica SM1
GCGAGCGTGGCATCGAATTGTCCGAAGAAAAACATCGCGACAAAGGTGCGTTCGCATCGAGCATCACGGTGAAAGTTTCGGGCGGCGGCCGCAGCATCATTGTCGGCGGAGCCGTGCTTGGCCAAAACATGCCACGATTGATCATGCTGGACGAGTACCGTTTGGAATCGTTCCTCGATGGCAAGCTGCTGATTTTTGCTCATAAAGACGTACCAGGAATCATCGGCCGCGTAGGCACCGTGTTTGGTACCCATGGAATCAATATCGCCCAGATGGCCGTGGGCCGCGAAGGCGACGCCCCAGGCGGTTCCGCAATCGGTGTCCTGAATATCGATGGTGACGTTCCTGAGGATGCATTGGCCGAAGTCGAAGGCATCGACGCGGTCACCCAAGTCAAGATCATCGACCTGCCCAAAGCAGGCGAACTGCCAAGCTGGTTGTCGTAAACCTCGTTGCTAAAAGCCAAGGCTTGTCGTTGTCGCGACAAGCCTTTTCACCCACTTGTGATGCCGTCGCATGACAAGTGGGTTGGCAAGCGGTTTGCACTCAGCTGCAAACCACGGAAACTTGATGACATCGCATTCACGCCACATCGGGCTCTTTGGCGCCACCGGAATCGGGGTGGGCGCGATCGTTGGCGGAGGCATCCTGGCTCTCGCAGGAACTGCGTTTGCAACCACAGGCCCCGCAGCGATGTTGGCGTTCGCACTGAATGGTGTGATCGCACTTCTGACCGCGCTGAGTCTTGCGGAAATGGCCTCGAAATTTCCCGAGTCGGGCGGGACTTATACGTTTGCCAAAAAGGCGTTGTCGGTCGAAGCCGCCTTTGCGGTTGGCTGGGTCGTCTGGTTTGCATCGATTGTGGCCTCGGTGCTGTATGCGATTGGTTTTGCTCATTTTGCCATCATCATGGTCGGTGACCTTTGGCAAGCGTACGATGGCGATGGTGCCGCGGATTGGCTTCACGCGGGATGGTTCAAAACCGCGGCGGCCATCGTAACCACCCTATTTTTAGCATTCAGTTTGACGCGAAAATCGTCGGGCGGCGGCCACTGGGTCAACGTCGCCAAAGTGGCGGTGTTCGCGTTGTTGATCCTGTCAGGGCTTGTCGTGGTTGCCCGCCAAGGCACGATCCAAACGACAACGTCGCTGACCCCGTTCTTTACCGCGGGCTTCGGCGGACTCGTTCAAGCGATGGGCTACACCTTCATCGCACTGCAAGGATTCGATTTGATCGCCGCGGTGGGCGGGGAAGTCCGCCAACCAGCGAAAACAATCCCCAGGGCGATGGTGCTGTCGTTGTTGACTGCGTTGGCGATCTACTTGCCACTGCTGTTTGTGATCACGACTGCGGGAACGCCCCCAGGCCAAACGATCAGTGAACTGGCCAACGCAAATCCCGAAGGCATCGTCGCGACCGCTGCGGAATCGTACCTCGGTCCCACCGGCTACTGGTTCGTGATTGTCGCAGCGGTGCTATCGATGTTTTCGGCATTACAAGCGAATCTATTCGCAGCATCACGTATTGCCCAAGCGATGGCATCGGATCGTGCGTTACCACCGATCATGAGCGTCATCAGTGCTCATCGTGGCACCCCGGTCATGGCCATCGTAGTGACCGCCGCGCTCGTCTCGGTGATCACGTTGGTGCTTCCTGACGTGGGGGCCGCCGGTGCGGCATCCAGCTTGATCTTTCTGGTCACCTTTGCCATTTCGCATCTGTTGACGTTTCTGATCCGGCGGCGAAGTCGGCGTCATCCGCCACCATTTCGCACGCTCTGGTTCCCCATGATCCCGGTCGTGGGCGGACTTGCATGTATGGGGCTGGCGATATTTCAGGGAATCGTGGTTCCCGCAGCAGGGCTGATCACCGTTGGCTGGCTGGCGATTGGCGGAATCTTATTTTTGAGTCTGTTCGCTCAGCGAGCTCGCGTGATGGATGTCTCGAGCATCGCGATCGACCCCGAACTTGCCACGCTTCGCGGCCGCACCCCGCTGGTCCTCGTGCCGATCGCGAACCCCAACAATGCCGAAGCCATGATCTCGTTAGCCGATGCATTGGTCCCCGCCGAGATCGGCCGCGTGTTGACGCAAACCATCGTCGTGCCGCCCGCCGATTGGGACTCGAGCACCGACCCCACGCCGATCCAGCGGTCGCAAGC
>NZ_ANOG01000619.1 GCF_000346295.1 Rhodopirellula maiorica SM1
CATCGATTGCAACATGACGCGAACGGCATCGCGGCCCTTGCCAGCCGAGCGGATCAAGTTGGTCCCGGCGATCCTTTACACCGCAGCATTGGTCGTCGTTGGCACGGCGATTCTGTTTTGGCAATTCGGCTATGCCCCCGCATCCGCAGGCGTTGCGACTTGGTTGCTGTACGTGCTGATTTACACCCCGATGAAAACTCGTACCGCTTGGAACACCACCGTCGGTGCGGTTGCCGGTGCCTTGCCCGTGTTGATGGGCTATACCGCTGCGGGCGGCGCGATCGGTGATTGGACCGGTTGGTTGTTGGTCGCGGTTTTAGCGGCTTGGCAATACCCGCATTTTATGGCAATCGCTTGGTTGTACCGCCGCCAATACGCCGAAGCCGGTTTCTGCATGTCCACGACAGTCGACCCGAGCGGCCGGTCGGCCGCGGCCCAAAGCATCGCCGGGTCGATTGCGATCTTGGGCTGCAGCGTCGCGTTGTGTGCGATTCCCGGTGGCTCGATTGCTGGCATCCTCATCGCCTCGGTCGCTGCGATTTTGGCATGCTACCCGATGTTGCGGGCATCGATTCGCTTCGCAGCGACACCGGACGACGTGATGGCTCGCAAACTGTTGCGATCCTCGTTGTTGGTGTTGCCTGCGGTGTTGGCCATTGTGACCGTACGAACGGTGTTGTGAGACAAAGCGTGAATCAATCGACGATCCTGCCGACGGAGAAACCTGCTCCGTCGAGTGAAGCGAAACCAACGGCAATCTGCGTGGCAACCGGAGTTCGCCATGCCTATGACACCAAGTCGGGCGAGACCACTTGGGCACTTCAAGGCATCGACCTGACCACCCACGCTGGTGAAATCTTTGCGCTTTTGGGGCCAAACGGCAGCGGCAAAACAACGCTGTTTCGGTTGCTGTGCACGCTGCTGCCAATCCAACATGGAACGATCCGCATCGGCGGCATCGACAGCCGCACCAATCCGTTGGCGGTACGCCGTCAAATTGGAATTGTGTTTCAGTCACCCAGCTTGGACAACAAACTAACGGTCGATGAAAACATCGCCTGCCAGGGCGCTTTGTACGGAATCACCGGCCGCGAATTGAATGTTCGCCGCGACGCCTTGCTCGAGCAATTGAATCTGACCGATCGCCGCCGCGATTACTGCGAAACCCTTTCCGGTGGTCTGAAGCGGCGTGTCGAACTCGTCAAAGGCATGTTGCATCAACCACGATTGTTGCTACTGGATGAACCGAGCACCGGTCTGGATCCTGGCGCACGTTTGGATTTGTGGAAAGCGATTCGCACGATGAGCGACCAGGGCACCTCGGTGCTGATGACGACGCACTTGTTGGAAGAAGCGGACAAGGCCGATCGTGTCGCGATCATGCACGCGGGCCAGAAGATCGTCGAAGGAGCACCGTACCAGCTTCGCCGCGACCTGGGCGATGGCGTGATCACGATCGAAACGAGCGAACCCAAGGCTGTGGCGAGTTTGCTGAGCAAGAATCTAAACTTGGAATCGCAATCAATCGGCAACCAATTGCGGTTGCAAAGCGATACCCCCGCACAACTCGTCCCTTTGATCTCCGAACAACTTGGCGAATTAGCCGAATCGATCTCGATCGGCCGTCCTAGCTTGGAAGACGTTTTCATCGCCAAAACCGGTCACCAGTTTCAGTAATCACACAGACCTCTATGAGTGCCATCACGACATCCCCTTCCTTGAGTTCCGATTCCGTCGGCCCCCCCAACCCGACCTCGGTGCGTGCGGGCATGTCGGCAGCGTGGATGCTGGCCCGACGCGAATGGACGCGATTTTTTCGCCAACGCAACCGCGTGTCAGCGGCGATCGTCCAGCCGCTGTTGTTCTGGATGCTGTTTGGCACCGGACTGCGTGGCGCGTTCACCGTGGCGGGGGACCAGAACTTCATGGAGTTCTTTCTGCCAGGCACGGTCGGGTTGATCGTGTTGTTTACCGCCATCTTTGCCACGATTTCGGTGATCGAAGATCGTCGCGAAGGGTTCATGCAATCGGTTTTGGTGTCACCGGTGGGACGATGGCCCGTGTTGCTGGGCAAAGTCATCGGCGGCAGTGCGATTGCTTGGGTCCAAGCGATGTTCTTTCTGATGCTGGTCTACCTGTTTGGTACCGCATCGATCAGCAGTAGTCTCTTGCTGCTGATGCCACTGTTGGCACTAGTCGCCATTGGCATGTGCTCGCTCGGAATGATCGTGGCATGGCCAATGGACAGCACCCAAGGCTTCCACGCGATCATGATGCTCGGTTTGATGCCGATGTGGTTACTCAGTGGATCGTTTTTCCCAATCCCCGCTTGGAACGATTCCACGATTGGCCAAATGATCCTTGGCGGCATGATGCGAATCAATCCGCTCAGCTATTCGATGTTGGAAATGCGGCGGTTGATTTACCCCGAAGTCGATTTTAGCAATGCCGGCTTCGCCCCCTCCAGCGTAACCTGCTGGAGCGTCACGATCATTGCCACCATCGTGGTCACTCTGATTGCATGGCGACTCGTACGCGGCAGCCGCAAAGTGGACGTGATTGTTTAAAGCAATCACAATCGATTGCGACGTCCCACCTAAAAACAAATCCGCGACTCGTTTTGAAGAAATCGATCATGCGAACAACCATCCATATCATCCTGATCCTGATCACGGGACTTGTACTCGGACTGGGCATGCGTCAAATCCGAAAATCCGAGCGTGCCGACGGCCCGGGTCCCGGCGAAGAAGTCTTTACCGATGCCGGTGTCGACGTCGATGCGGTCGACCCGAGCAACGTCGAAAACGTGATGCCAAGCCATCCTCCCGAGGACGAAGCTTGGCTTAGCAAATTCGAACTGACCGAGCGGAGTGGCAAGAAAATCGCAAGCGACGACTTGAAAGGCCAACCCTATGTCGTCAGCTTCTTCTTCAGTACCTGTCCCAGCATCTGTGTCACCCAGAACCAGAAGCTGAAGGAATTGCAGGACGAATTCGAAGGCCAAGGCGTTCGCTTTGTTGCAATCTCGGTCGATCCCGAAACCGACACCCCGGAAATCCTGCGTGAATATGCGGCCCGTTTTGGCGCCGACAGCGACCAGTGGTTATTCATGACCGGCGATCTCGGTTACATTCGTCGCGTCGGATCCGAGGTGTTCCGCATGCCTGTCGACAAACAATTCCACACCGAGCGTTTTGTGCTGGTCGATCCCGAGGGTGAGATCGAAGGCTTCTACAATTGGCCCGAAAAAGCTCAGTTCAAAAAACTGAAAGAGAAAATCCAAGCCATGATTTCATCCTCCGAGCAAAAGGCATCCTGAGCGATGTGGCAATTTCTGGCAGACAATCTGCCTCACGCAACAGCAACACTGAACGCAACGGCGACCGTTTTGCTAGCACTTGGCCTAATTCGAATTCGCCAAGGCAATCCGCGAGCTCACAAAAAGATGATGTTGGCGGCGCTGTGCGTTAGCGGAGTCTTCCTGGCACTGTACCTGCTGCACAAAGCGGCGCTATATCAAACAACGGGCGAACCGAACAAACGTTTTCCAACGGACTCGTCGATTGCCTCGGACGCAGCACGGTATACCTATTTCAGCATCCTGGGCACTCACCTGATCTTGGCCATCGCCGTCCCATTTTTGGCGTTGCGAGCGGTCTATCTGGCGATGAAAGGGCGGATCGTCGCTCACAAGAAACTAGTACGATTTGCTTATCCGATCTGGATGTACGTCTCGGTCACCGGCGTTCTGGTTTATCTGATGCTGTACCAGATTTACGCGGTCTGACGGTTTGCAGGTTTGAAGGATTGACTTCGCGATTTTGCTGCATCAAGACGGTTGGCGTGCCGATCATGGATGAAACCGCAGCAGCTTGTGGGTGGATATGACATCGACTTCGCTATAATGAGCGGGTAGGCAGGAATCACGCAGTGAAATCCGGCCATCCGCTTGGGTCCAGTGCGAATGGGCCCAGTACAAACCGCAATCCCGGACAAAACCGGTATTGCGGGGCAAAACGAGGGTTGCTGGTCTACAAAGCCCCTTGAACAAAGCGGGGCCGATAGCGTAGGATTCCCGCTCGCGATACTGTACCAAGCCAGTGCGCTCAACCCCACACGACGAGAGAAAACTGCCATGAAAGACGGCATTCACCCTAAATACCAAGAAACAACCGTATCCTGCGGTTGTGGCAACACCTTTACGACTCGCAGCGTGCGACCGGAATTGAAGATCGACATTTGCAGCGAATGTCATCCTTTCTATACCGGAAAGCTGAAATTTGTTGACACCGCAGGCCGTATCGACAAGTTCCAAAAGAAATTTGCTGCGGGAACCTATGGCAGCTTGGCCGCGAAAAAGCCAGCGAAGAAAGCCAAAAAATAGCTTTTCCACGACTGAACACGACATCCAGCCGCACCGTCCTTTGTTGGGACGCGTGCGGCTGTTTTTTATGATACGTGTGATGGACCGTTTTTCCCTTTGGTATTTCCCTGCTTTCCGCCTCGTTCCTGAATGACTCCCCATGAGTACGATCCGCGACACCCTCGAAGAAAAGCTGTCTCGGTTTAAACAGCTCGAACTCGATATGTCCGACCCTGATGTGCTTGCCGACGGCGCACGCATGAGTGCGGCGGCACGCGAACATGGCGGGCTGGCCAAGGTGGCAGGAAAGTATCGCGAATTCAAAAAGCTGACCGACGAAATCCGCGGTTGCGAAGAGATGGCCGAGGCCGCCGACGATCCCGAAGAACGGGAAATGGCCGAAGCCGAGATGGAAGGGCTTCGCAAACGCCGCGAGGAACTGTGGGAAGACCTGCTGTCGTTAACGGTCGGGGGCGAGGACTCGCACCGGACTCGATGTGTGATGGAAATCCGCGCCGGTACCGGTGGCGATGAAGCCGCGTTGTTCGCTCGCGACCTGTTCGAAATGTACCGCCACTATGCGGAATCGAAGGGTTGGAAGACCGAGATCATGGACCATAGCGCCACCGAAATGGGCGGGTTCAAAGACATCACGCTGACGCTGGAAGGCGAAAACGTTTATCGCGATTTGGCCTACGAATCGGGTGGTCATCGCGTCCAACGTGTTCCAGAAACCGAGACGCAAGGACGAATCCACACCTCCGCAGCCACGGTCGCGGTCATGCCGGAACCCGAAGACGTCGAAATCAACATCAAGCCCGATGACTACCGAGTCGACAAATTTTGTGCGTCCGGTCCCGGCGGCCAGCACGTCAACAAGACCGAATCGGCTATTCGCTTGACGCACCATGAAACCGGCATCGTCGTGCAATGCCAAGATGAGAAGAGCCAACACAAAAACCTGGCCCGCGCGTTGCGAGTTCTCAAGGCGCGTGTCTACGAAAAGAAACGCGAAGAGGAAGACGCGAAGCTTGCCGAAAAACGCAAAGGGCTGATTGGATCCGGAGATCGCAGCCAGCGTATCCGCACCTACAACTACCCTCAAAACCGCTTAACCGATCACCGCATCAACTTGACGATCTACAAACTCGATCAAATCATTGCAGGGGACTTAAGCCCTGTTACCGAAGCGATGATCGAATACGATCGCGATCAACTTCGCGGCGATATGATTGACTAATCGCAGCGTCGTTTCGTTCTTGCTTCTCACGCTGCGTTGAATCGCCCTTCGAAAAGGAAACCCCATGTCGGACACCAAGGAAGAACCGTGGACGGTGCTACGACTGTTGGAGTGGACCACCAACTTTTTCAAAAGTCGAGGCAGCGAATCACCGCGGCTTGATGCCGAAGTCTTACTCGCTCATGCCCGCGATTGTGCTCGCATCGAACTGTATACAGCGTTCAGCGAAGTTCCGAGCGAAGAGCAACGTGTGGCGTTTCGTGAAATGATTCGCCGGCGTGGCGAAGGGACTCCGGTGGCACAATTGGTTGGCTATCGCGAATTCTATTCACTCCGTTTCCGCGTCGATGAAAACGTGTTGATCCCACGCCCGGAAACCGAACATCTGGTCATCGAAGCACTCGATGTTGCCAAGGCGATGAACATCAGCGACCGGCCGATACGCATTGCCGATGTCGGTACCGGCAGCGGTGCGATTGCGATCACGTTAGCCAAAAACATCAACAACGCCGAGATCACTGCGATCGATCTCAGCGAGGCCGCGTTGAAAATCGCAACCTGGAATGCGGAACATCTCAAAGTCACCGACTCGGTTCGCCTAGTACACAGCGATCTGTTTGAATCGGTCGCCGAACCGGCCACGTTTGACATCATCTGCAGCAACCCACCGTACGTCAGCGAGTCCGAATACGAGCAACTCGATCCGACGGTCCGCGATCACGAACCTCGCGAAGCACTGGTTGCCGGGATCGATGGAATGGACGTTATCAAACGGTTGCTCGAAACCGCACCTGAGCGACTCGAAGTCGGCGGCCGATTGATTATTGAAATCAGCCCGATGATCGCCGAACTCTGCGAAGAATTGGTCGAAGGAACACCTACCCTCGGCGATCTCCGCTTCATCAAAGATCTCAGCGGTCAGCGGCGAATCGTCTCGCTGGCACGGGTATAGACAACCCCGTAGCGAAAGTCGCCAAGACTCTACTGTGCGATCGTGCCCGGCATGCCCTCGGCAAACGTGATGCCGCTATCCATTTGCATCGGCTTGCCATCGGTGGCAAAGCCGCGCGAGTAGAAATACTCTTTTAGCCGGCGAAATTCTGCAAAGCTGTCGGGATAAACATACACGACCACCGTCGTGGTGGCGGGATTGCGACCGGCAAGCTCGACATGCAAATCGCTGCCCTCACGCATCATTTCGTCCAGCGGTTGGCCAATCGGTTCTTCGAGCGCCTCGATACTTAATCGCACCGGTTCAATCGTCGCGCGAATCCCTGCTTGTCCATTGATGCGAATCATCTCCTGTTCTTTGTTCATCACAAAGCGACAAACGTAACCGCGAATCGGACCGACCGCCGATTTGATTAACCCGGTTCGCGATGTTCGCAAATCCGGAACGCAGGCGTCACGCACCGATTTGAAGAGTGCGACTTGCGGAACGACCGACAACAGATTGCCTTTGAGCCGGAAATAGACTTCATCACCGAATGCTTTCTTGGCCATCGGCGTCGGCAAATGCTGAACGGCGACGACCGGTGCTTCTTGCCCTTCGATTCGCTCGCGTTCGCCTTGCAACTCGTTCATCCGCTTGATCATTTCATCGTATTCGCGGTTCCAACTCGCAAGCTGAGTTGCCTCCTTGTCGAATTTGACCTTCTCGGCTTCCCAAGCCGCCTTGGCTTCGGTCAACAAATCAAGCATTGCGTCGCGTTGCTGTTGGCGAGTTTCGATTTCATGATCGAAACGCTTTACGGTAGCTTCGAGACGATCCGAGTCGGATTGTGCCGAAGCGGCTCTCATCGAGTAGCTTGCCAAGGTTTCCAGCTGATGCTCGCTGGCTGGTGCGTCAACCTGGACGAGCTCGTTTTCAAGATTTGATTGCTCTTTGATTTCTTCAATCACTTGAGAGGATTGCGTGCCCAGCACCACCACCAAGATGATCAAGACGCCGACCAGATTAGCGATGATGTCTAAAAAAGCATCATGCCCAAGTTCAAAGGTCGTTCGGTTTCGCTTGGATCCACTCATTGTGCCACCTTCCCAACGACTTCGACGCCACTACCTTGCATCAATTCGCGAAGCTGCTCGAAGCGAGCTTCTCCACCCGGCATGACTTCGACGTCAAGCACCGGTGACCAACGTCCACCGGGTAACGACGGCCCCCATTGATCGATGCGATCACGAACAGCGGTTGCCAATTCAAGCGTCGCCGTGGAGACCGGTTTATCCGTAAATCCAAATACCTCGGTGCCACCGCTCATCGCCGATCCGAGCAGCACAAATTGGCCCTTATCACAAACGACGCGGATGGTTCGCACGATCGAATTGCCACGGGATTGTGCCACCGAATCGGGCAACGCCCAGTCGCGTTTGTTCGGTTTCACCAGGTTAGGATTCTGTGGCGGGGCACTGCCAGCCATTTGACCTTCCGGCGGTGGTTGCGATGAACCGCCCGCTCCGCCGCTGCCACTGGACGCCCCGGCTTGAGACGATCCCGATGCCGACGATTGTCCCGCCGCCTGCGAACCCGAGGTCCCGCCGGTTGCGCCCGTCGTCTCGGCGTCACTGCCAAAGGCAGTCGTCCCCGACGCGGTGTCGCCTGAGGCGGTATCACGTGGTCCCATCGCGGCATAGCTTGGCATCGTCAACCCCGATTCGGCCCCGGAGGAACGTACCGATTTGCTCGCCCCCGAATCACCCGCACCTGGATTGCCTGCACTCAGATCGGCATCGGATTGAGTCAAGCCGCCTGCCGCGGACGACGCCCCACTTGCACCGGAGGGCTGTGTCAATGTCATCCCTGCCGTATTGGACGCCGCACCGCTACCTGATTCCGGGCGTCCGTGCGTTTGATTCAACAGGCCACTCATCCGTGCGTCGCCACCGGGTGAGGCCAGTAAACTAGGGGGATCGCTCGATGCAGAACCATCGCTTCCCAATCCACCCGCGTTGGCACCGGCGGTCGCGGGATTCCCCAGCAACGACGATCGCGAACCGGACGACGCCATGCTTGACGCGTCATTGATTCCTGCGTCATTGCCGTTGGGGTTACCCAACAACATCGCTGCGGCGCCGTCGCCACCACCGCCAGCGGAATCACGCATTTCAGCCGCACTTCGCCGCATCTCGTTTTCAAGTTGCGCGAGTTCGCGTGGACTGATCGCTGCGGATTGATTGGGCTCGCTCGGGACGTTGGTCGTGGTCGACCCGCGTCGCTGGCTTTGCCCCGATTGGTTGACGTTATACGGGGTTCCCTTGCTCAGGTCCCACCCGCTTGTCGGAACACCCCGTACCGATTCATACCCATTTGATTGAGCTTGCATATCAAGATCTTTTGCCGAAAGCGGACGAGGTTTCCCGGTTCGCTTTTCTCCAAACGCAATCGCTTCGCGTGTTGCCACGCTACGTTGCCGAGCGATCGCAGATTGAATCGCCTCATCCATCCGGTTCTTCAAGTTGGAATCCGCGTTGGGAATCGCTAGCTCGACTTCGTCGGGAATTAGCTCCACGCCGAATTGATCATCCCAATCCCCCAGCGCCATCCGCGACAGGTGGTAGGACGCGTAGCCATCCGGACGCACAACCAACAAAGGGTAGGGCGGGACGGTGTCACCATAGTTTTGCATCACATGATGGCGAGCGACACGCAGCGCCTCGTCCAGCGGATTGGATCCTGTTTGCGAATCACGCAGGCCTTTCATCGGAACCAGCGATCCCTCCGGCCAAATCACAAGTCCTTGCTCAGTACACTCCAAATAAATGGGGCGACGATCGGTCCCGTTAGGTCCTTTGTGCGGAACGATGACAATACGCGGTGATTGGGTTTGAACTCGTTCTTTTAGTTCAACCAAAGATTTCTCTTCGGCTTGCAATCGTTCGCGCAGCTCCGCAACGCTAGCCTCGTCAATCGGATCGGCCGTTTCTTCGCCGGTTGCCCGTTTGACTTCGTCACTGAGCCGTTTCAATTCGTCCTGAATACGACGCAAATGATCCTCGAGATGAGTCAATTGGTCACGCCGCTGCTCGACGTCCGCAGCCTGAGCATCACGAAACGCAACCAGTTGCGACACGCGAAACTCTTCTTCGGCAATCATCGCGTCGACCGCCGCAGCGGTTAACCCACTGTCGACCGGCGATTCCGCTTCCGCTTGTGCCACGTTCGCCTGGTTCCTGGCCTCTTCCTCGACTTGCCGCTTTACTTTTTGCGTTGAATCTTGAGCGACCAGAGCCAAAAACAGAATCAACGTCCCAAGGGTGCAAACAAGAACGGCGAGAAAGGGGAACAAGGTCGGCGAAAGTTGTTGGCGACCTCGCCCACTCATGCTGCACGCCTTACTTTATGCGAGTCACGAATTGGTTTCCCTTCACGATGAGCCTGATCAATTCGTTGCTCGACGCTGGGGTTGGCATCGGGCGACGTTTCACCGGATGATCCATTTGGGGGTGCTGGCAACCGCGTGGTCAATACGTCGACGGCGCGAGCAAGGACTCGCATCGCGTCGGCCATCCCGTCGCCCGCCGAGGCTTGGATGCTGCGATCGATCGCGGCGTTGGTTTCACTCAATTGATGCAAACTAGCGTCAATCGATTTTTGCATCGATGCCACTGCCGCAGCCCGCTCGTTCAGTTCGGCGAGCGATTCGTATTGGTTTTGTAGTGAGTCCTGGTGAACCGACATCAACTTGGTTTGGTGCGACGTCGCGTCTAACCACATTTGCCATTGCTGTTCCCAGCGATCGCTGGCCAAACGCGCCGAATCGTCCAATACGGCGGCGTGTTCCTTTAGTGCCGGACGTAGCGTGTTGTCAAACGCTTCGGCGATCTTGTTGGAATCGCTCTCGTGGACGCTTTTCCAATGATCCTTGGCCTCGTCAATCGTTTGCCGCCAAAGATTAGATTGGCACTCGATCGAGGTCGCAATGGCGATCCGAATGCCTTCGCACAGATCGGTAATCATCGCAATCTGGTCGTCCGCCGCCTCGTCACTTGGCAGCGAATCCGAGACCAAATGTCCAACCCGAGCATCGATCGCCGACAACAATCGTTGTTCGCTGCGTTCGATTGGAAACTGCAAAAAGATAGCAACAACCGATAACACCAAACCTAATGCGGTCGTGTCAAACGCGACATACAAACCGCTTTTGAGTCGATCCACCGCAGCGGTCCCATCCGAAAAATCGAGCCCGCCGAGCGTTTGAGTGATCCCGATGACCGTGCCCAAAAATCCCAACATCGGAATTGCCCAGACAATGATTCGCACCAAGCCAAATGAATCGTACGCGGCATCGGCATCACGACCGGAAAGTTCACGCAAATCATCCGAAAGATTCTTGGTACTGCCACGTTGGCTTTGACGCGTCAGCAATTCTTCGAGTCGCCGCAGCATCAAACTGGATCGTGTGCGAGCGGGCAATTCACGCAGCTGATTCAACCAATGGCTGGCGACGTGTCCGGCATCATGTTTTTTCCGCCAACGCTCAGCCAACGTGCTCGCAGGGCCGGCGGGCAAGAGGTCTTCGTCGCGGATCGCCGACAACGTATTCCACTGGACGGTGGTTTGGCAAAATTTACCAAGCAACACCGCAGCGGCAATACAAAACAACACCGTGGCAGCCACGGCGACCGGGTGACCGAGAAAATAACGTTCCAGCGGTGCCCAGCCACTGCCATAGACGCCGGCGTACAGCAGTCCAGAGAACACGATTCCGAGCATCCCCCAGGACATACCGTTAGTGGACACCGGTTTAGGTGCATGCTGAGATGCGTCGTTTTGCTTGCGGTTCACGACTCGAGCCTCGATGGTTGAGTTCAACTTGCCAGTAGCGATTCTGCGAAATCGTCGAGCTTCGGAAAGCTCGACGACACGAGTGCGCGCACAGATGCGGTACTCATTACAAAAGGATCGACCGTTTCGACCATGCCACTTCACCCAATCGATAGAAATTGCCAACTGCCATCGGTTCGAGGCCAAAGTCAGCTACTTTTGCACTAAACGGGTGGCATTTGTAGCGGTGCGGCGCGGGGCCCGCCCGATCTAAACCGAACGTTTTACTTGCCTCAACAGGACGGCTCGCGCCGTGCCGCTACCAAAGCAGATGGCATTGGGCTCAGGGCGGCAGCGCAGCGGTCGGACTACAATCTGCCGCTTCAAAGCACTAGGATGATCGCGGGCCGCAACCGCCCCACCGCTTTCTCAAAATACGGCTTTCCAAAACTGCGGCAGTCACCCGATCGCGACTGCCCCGAAACCGTGGTTGCCCCGAAGCAATGAAACCATCATCAAAACACCAGGCGAGGAAGATGCCAAACCGCCCTAAAACTGCCTCGATCCTCTCGCGAAGCCAATTTTTACCGCGTTTGCAAGCAAAACTGCCTCTGCGAA
>NZ_ANOG01000620.1 GCF_000346295.1 Rhodopirellula maiorica SM1
TGGAATTCCCCACGAAAAGTTGACAGTGGAACGGTCTTAACGGGAAGGTAAATGTTTCAGCCTGACGATCAGACTGAATTCAATGAAAGTGCTCGTGTTTGATGGTGTTCGAATTCGATCGGACTCAGGTAGCCGAGCGAGGAGTGTAGGCGGACAGAGTTGTAGAAATGCTCGATGAAGTCACAAGCACCTCGCGTGGCCTGCTCATGGGTTTCGTATTGTTCGTCGCGGACTTCTTCTGTCTTGTAGCTCTTGAAGAACGACTCCATTGGGGCATTGTCGTAGCAATTGCCTCGGTTGCTCATGCTTTGAACCAACTTGTGCTGGCTTAATCGTTGGCGGAACGCGCCGCTGGCGTACTGGGATCCGCGATCACTGTGAACGATCACACCCGGACTCGGCTTGCGAAACGTGATGGCATCGCGGAGTGCAGCGACGACAAGCTGAGAGTCAATCGTTCGACTGGTTTTCCAGCCAATGATTTTGCGTGAATGCAGGTCAGCGACGGCTGCAAGGTAGGTGAACCCTTCTTTCGTTGGAATGTAAGTGATGTCTGTCAGCCAGACTTCATTGATCGTTTTGGTGTGGAAGTTTTGCTTCAAAAGGTTTGGTGCAATTGGATGATCGTGATTGGAGTCAGTGGTAGAAAGGCGGAATTTGGTGCGTCGATTCGCTGCAATTCCGGCTGCTTCCATGTACTTGGCGACTGTGTTGAGGCAACAAGAAACGCCCCGTCGAAGTAGCTCTCGGTGAACTCTTGGACTGCCATAGGCATCGTGGTGTTTCTTCGAATGGATCTCGATGATCTCATCGGTGATTTCCGCTTGTCGAAATTTGGCCATTGAGATTGGCCTGTCAACGAACCGATAGAAACCCGAAGTGGAAACCTCCATTACCCGACAAAGCACCGTGACCGGCCAACGATCACGGTGCTCGGAGATAAACTTCAATCTCAGCTGCTTTCCTTTGCGAAGAACGCCGTCGCTTTTTTTAAAATGTCTCGCTCCATTTTGAGCTGTCGGTTTTCCTCTCGCAGACGCTTCAGTTCATCTTCGACCGAGTTGCTACTGACAATCTCCGCCTCGAAGGAACCGTCTCTCTCGAGGGCTTTTTTCCAGTTTCTGAGCATGCTGTCGCGCACTCCTAAGTCCCTGGCGACTTGAGCGTAGGACATCCCTTGCTCAATGACTTTCTTAACGGCAGCGATCTTAAATTCGCGGGTAAATGTTCGACGTTGGTCCATGAATTGGTTCTCCTGTCAGCAGAGTCTGACATATGCCGTCCCACTGTCAACTTTTCGTGGGGAATTCC
>NZ_ANOG01000621.1 GCF_000346295.1 Rhodopirellula maiorica SM1
GCTGACCGGCCAGATGCGTTTCGGAGTTCCCAACGGAGGTCGTGTATTTCAGGCGCTGGCGGACCCTCCGTTGATTGCTCCGGGAAAAGTGACATTGCCGTCAATGCTACGGCAACAAGGATACACCACCGCGTGCTTTGGCAAGTGGCACATTGGGTTGACGTTTTACGATCACGATGGGCAACCGATCCATCATGGAAATCTCGAAGCGGTCCAGCGAATTGACTACTCGCGTCCCATCGACGGTGGCCCGGTGGATTGTGGATTCGATCACTTTTTTGGTACCGCTTGCTGTCCGACGACCGATTGGTTGTACGCATTTATCGATGGCAAACAGATTCCTAATCCGCCCATCGAACGGCTCGATCAGTCGACGCTTCCAAAGCATCCTTATTCACGCGACAACCGTCGTGGCATGGTGGCACCGGACTTTGATCTCGAAGAAGTCGACATGGTCTTTCTGAAAAAGAGTCAAGATTTTCTCACCAAACATGTGGCAGAAACGCCGGACAAACCTTTTTTTTTGCTGCACAGCACGCAAGCGGTTCACTTGCCGTCATTTCCCGGAAAAGCGTTCAAAGGCAAGACCGATTCAGGGCCGCATGGCGATTTCATTTTCGAGTTGGACTATGTTGTCGGCGAATTGATGAAGACGCTGGAACGTCTCGATATCGACGACAATACGCTGGTCATTTTTACGAGCGACAACGGTCCCGAGGTCCCTACGATCTATCACATGCGACATGATCACGGTCATGACGGGGCACGTCCGTGGCGAGGCGTCAAACGCGATAATTGGGAAGGCGGCCACCGCGTTCCGTTTCTCGTCCGCTGGCCCGGCAAAGTGCCGGCAGGGACAACATCATCGGAAATCACTTCGCTGACCGACGTGATGGCAACAATCGCCGAGATCATCAACACGCCGCTTCCCAACGATGCGGGCGAAGACAGTTTCAGCATGCTGCCCGTCATGTTGGACGCAGCCCCCAAGGATCCGATTCGTCCGTATGTATTGCAGCAAGGGTTTGGCGGTCGCAAATACTTGGCGATCCGGCGAGGACGATGGAAATACTTGGCACACAAAGGATCGGGGGGCAACAACTATGACACGCACCCCCAGCTGAAAGAGTATCGGTTACCCGACACAGCCCCCGAGGCTGCAGGACAACTGTATGATCTGGAAACCGATCCCGGCGAGACGCAGAATTTGGCGGCTACGCATCCCGAGATTGTCGAACAGCTGAGTTCGCTTCTAGAAGAATCGCTCGCCAGCGGCCGCAGTGCGCCGAGCCGCTAACAAGGGCCGCTAACGTCAGCGCTGTGAAGCATTTTGCTACGTCAAAGTCGTACAGACGTTATAGAGAAAATGCTTCGCGGCGTTTGGCTAAAACGCTATCGCAGATTTGAGCGCGAGACGTGTTAGAGTGCTTCGTTCCCCGCTTCGAGAATCTTTGTTTCTTCGCTGTCGGCGATAACACGTGCGGGGACGGCGACGCGGCGATACGAAAATTCGCGAATCAGTAGAAACAGATTCACGATGAACAACGCTGCACCGGTCAGGAAGGCGATCAATGCGACTGCTTCGTTAAAGGAGGTACGGCTAAACGTTCGTTCGATTGTCCAAATCCAATTGGTGAACTCCTGAAGCCCGTATTGTTGTGAGGGCCGCCGGTTGTAAGGCCATGAAAACCGTACGGCGCAATCACGCCCAACATCAGCAGGGCTGCGGTGACAC
>NZ_ANOG01000622.1 GCF_000346295.1 Rhodopirellula maiorica SM1
TCAAATGGCAGGAACCGCCCAAGGTGACTCCAGGCGAAACCAACGCAGACGCCCCCTCGGACGCGGTCATTTTATTTGACGGTGCCGATTTGTCCGAATGGAAAAACGGCGACAAATGGGACGTCAAAGATGGCGTCGCAAGTACCGGCAAAGGCATGATCACGACGAAACAAGAATTCGGTGATTGCCAGCTGCATATTGAATGGTCGGCGCCGACCCCGGTCAAAGGCAGCGGACAAGGCCGAGGCAATAGCGGTGTGTTCATGATGGGACGCTACGAAATCCAAGTGTTGGATTCGTACGACAACGAAACCTATTTCGATGGGCAAGCGGGAGCGATTTACAAACAAACGCCACCTTCGGTGAACGCAACACGTCCGCCAGGCGAATGGAACACCTATGACATCTTCTGGACCGCCCCCCGTTTTGGCGACGACCAAAAATTGGTTTCCCCCGCCTACGTTACCGTGGTCCACAACGGAGTCTTGATCCTGAATCACTTCGAGCTAAAAGGGGACACTCCCTACAACCGACCTCCCGAATACAAGGCCCACAAACCTGTCGGCCCGATCTCGCTGCAAGACCACGGCAATCCCGTACGGTTCCGCAACATCTGGGTTCGTGAATTTAAACCAGCCGTGGGTGTTCAGGAACGCGAACCGTTCCTTCGCGACGGCAAAAAAGAGACTCCGATCCAGTAGAGAAACCAACGGATTATCTCCGAGTTAATTCTAACCGAATCGCCGTTTGCGGCAGCAGCATTGTCGCAAACGGCCCAATCGGCCGGAGATTTTGCGGTTCAATTCGAGACGGATTTCTCGGCGGCAGGTTGCAATTCAGCCAACGCAGGAAACAAGATCGTGAACTCAGTTCCCGATCCCACCGAGGATTGCAAATCGATGGCCCCGCCGTGTTGTTCCACGATCCCGAGTACCGTCGCTAATCCAACACCTTGCCCGGTCGACTTGGTAGTAAAGAAGGGATCGAAGACATAACGCAGTGTCTCCGGCGAAATCCCGGCTCCGTTGTCTTTGACGGTAACATAGACATGCTCTCCCGGTTGAATCTTTCCACCAAAGACGAATCCATCGATTTCCGCTTGGTCGACCTGTTTGGTGGCAACGTCGATTTGCACCTCGCCCGATTCCCCAATCGCTTCGACGGCATTGGTCAATAAATTCAACAGCACTTGCGATAGGGCGGTGACGTCTCCCCAAACATTCGGTGTCCCCGGGGCGATATGCAGATCGATATGAATTCCTTTCTTGGTCGCCGAACCTACCAAACTCGCCACCTTGGTCGCGGCTTGAGCAAGATCGACATGCTGAGTTTGCGATTTTGATTGCCCGGCAAACGTCAACATTTGCTTACACAGCGACGATGCCATCTCGGCCGCATAGACGACTTGATTCAAGTTGTCGTTGGCCACGCGGTTGTCCGCTGGTACGTTGAAACTGCATAGTTCGGCATTGGTCGTGATCACAGTCAGCAAGTTATTGAAATCATGGGCAATTCCACTTGCTAGCTTTCCGAGACTCTCAAATTTTTGCTGGTTTTGAATTTGCAACTCACGCTTTCGCGCACGGTCTCGTTGTTTGTCTCGCTCGATCACCAACGCCAGTGACCTGGCCACTCGCTCGAGGCTGACCAGATCCTCGGGCGGTCCGCAGTTGGAATCGTTCGACGCCAAACAAATCGTCCCCAACGTCGTGTTAGTACTGTCGGTGATCGGCATCGATCCGATGGTCTTGATCCCAACCGGCGTACAAAACGCAGCGGTGGAAGAGAATTCACGACTGGACCACGCGTCGTGCATAAATTGAAAGGAGCCCGATTGCATCGCCGCGCGACAAGTCGTCGGTTCACTCATGATCGGAAACCCTAGCAGCGATTTGCGGATATCCTCCGGTAGCGAGGGAGCGGCTGCATAACGGATTGAGCGTCGAGAATCGTCAAGCATCAACACCAAACATCGGAGAGCTGGAAAGGCGACGTCAATCTTGCTGGCAACGAGAGAAATCAACGATTCAATCGACGTGCCATCGGACGCATTCTTGAAAATCTCTTTTTCAAGATTCATTAGTTCCAACTGCTGCCGTTCCACCGTGGTGTCACGCACCGTTCCGACCGCGCGGATTTTCTCACCCGCTGCGTTCCACTCGCAGACGGATCCTTCGAGACGAACCCAGCGATATTCGCCTGATTTGCGACGGACGCGAAATTCGTAATCAAACGAATCCGGAAATTCCTCCATCGTACCCAAATCGCTTAGATCCTCGGGATGCATCAGCGCCCGCACCCCCATCACAGAGGAATCAAGCTCGCCTTCACCATACCCAAGGATTCGATGGTACTCGGCGTCTCGGATCACTTGCTGATTGAGAATATCAAAGTCCCATACTCCAAACTGGCTTCCCTTCAACGCCAGCGCGTAACGCGTGCGAACCGCGGCAAGCGCGTTTTGGTCGTTGTACCAATCGGTGATATTGGTAAAGGAATTGACCGCAAACGTCTTGTCGCCATTTTCAAAGATGTTGACGTTGGCACGGACATAAATCCGTTTTCCCTTGAGCGTCACAAAAGCAACGTCGTCGCTGAAACGGGGATCCCGACCTGCAATCGCTTGCAAGTAAGCCGCTAGCGACGAAAGCGACTCCGGCGGTGCGATTTCCGCAGCACGACGACTCAATTCCTCGATCGAATCTGCCTCAAACAATTCAACCGCGGCCTCATTGAAGGTGACCGTTTTGATCCCCGCAAAGACTTTGTCGCGGAACCCAGGGTCAGATTCAAGCTTCTCAGCTAATGAAGTTGACGAGGTGTCATCCATCCCGTCCAAGAGCGACACCAGCCCCGAGACGTCATCAATTAGTAACGCTGATTTAATTGACTCAAGCAGAAAACCTGTGGGATCTTCAATCGACGACAAAATTTCAGGAAGATAAATCATCTAGGGGGCTTTCTGTTCTAAAGTGCTCCGGCGCAGTCGCACGTCAGATAGTGTAGCAGGTCCCTCGTCTGGCTGCACGTCAATACTCTAGGAGCCGCGGCTCGTCCCCGTCCCTCTCAAGTGCGTTTTGACATCCGAAATCAATACGAAAGGCAATTTGAGTGCCGGAAATTTGTCAAACGAGGACACAATGCCCTGCACGCGACCGTCTTCGTCCAGCCAGAAACCTTGTACTGGAAATCAATTTCGGACAACCGCACCGCAAAGATTGATGGACCACCCCCGCCACTTGAGGGGGCAGCTCCCGCGGCACCGCTAGGTTTCGCAGCAAGACAGTGCCCGAAAGACAGCGAACGGCAGACCCATGAAAGGTCCGCTAACACGTTGCAGCTAGAAAATTACGACTGGAAACATCGCTGGTTTCAACATCCACTTGAATGCGCCGCGGCGACGAGACACCCGCATGAGGTATTCGGCCGACGCAAATCATGGTTTTCCGTTTTGCCCCACGTCTCGGTGAGACGTGGAAATGAATCGTCGCGGCTAAGCGGCGCGTCGATCTTGTCCCGCACGACGGCTGACCGTTTCGATGCGCTGGCGAACCATCGCATGCGGCCCCACTTCGGTCGTACTTGAATCGCGGTACCAAGTGCGTTTCTTGATGGAATCGAGGATTTGATCGGCAACGATCACCGCTCTTGCTCCTGCATCCCCATTCACGGCGGGCGAGATGCCGGTTTGGATGCTGATGGCAAAATCGTGAAGTTCATCAAGGATCGCGTTGCGTGGCTCAAGTTCCTTGGTGACACACTTCAGCGATTCCGTAAAGATTTGATCGGCACATCCAAGTGGATTCGCGACTTCGCTATCGAGATCAAAGGTGCGGTCGATCACCGACGCACTTGGACAAACCGACGTCAGCGACGGTTTACCAAAGTCGATATCCGCAAATCCGTTAGCACCGAAAATCTGCATTTGCCGAGCCGGTGTCGGGCTCAATCGCGACGCTTTCAAATTGGCGACCAACCCACATTCGAATTCAATGCGAGTTTCCGCGATGTCTTCGTGACTACTGATCACTGACATCCCGCTAGCCGATACCGACCGCACTGGTGCATTGGTAAGTGAAAGAACAAGGTCGAGATCGTGGATCATCAAATCCATCACGACGCCGACATCCAAACAGCGACCAGGGAAACGCGATGCGCGAACCGCCTCGACGTACTTTGCATCGACCGCCAAATCTTCCAACGCTGCGAACGCGGGGTTGAATCGCTCGACGTGCCCGACCTGTAGTGTCAAATTGCGACTGCGAGCCAAATTGGCAATTCGCTGTGCATCGGGGCCATTCGCCGCCAACGGTTTTTCCACAAACGCGTGCTTGCCGGCTTTGAGCAAGTCGGTGGCGATTTCCGCGTGCAGATCAGTCGGGGCAGCGACCACAGCCGCATCAATTTTGGGAATACACTCTCGGTAATCAGCGAACGTGGGGACTGAAAACAGTTCTTCCACTTTCGCCCGAGCTTGCTCGAACGGATCGGTCACCGCAACCAGCTCGACCCCGTCGACTTGTTGCAACAACTTGGCATGGATACGTCCTAGATGACCTGCACCGATGACTGCGATTCGTAACCGACTCACGCTGCTTTTCTCCTTCGATCGCGACCACGGCCTTTTTGACCGGCGACCGTTGTATCCATGAAATTGAACAGTTCGCGTAACACAGGCCGAATGGGGCCAGTGGACAACAATTGTTCTTTGGCGGCATCGAGTCCCACATAGGATCGATAAAGTAACTTGTAAGCCTTGGTCAGGATTTCGATGTCTTCCTTGGGAAATCCATGTCGCTTCATACCGATCGTGTTGACCGCGCGAGGTTTGGCGGGTTGACCATCGACAATGATGTAGGGCGGAACGTCATGAAGCACTCGCGCCATCGCGCTGATAAACGCCATGTTTCCGACCGATGCAAAGTGCACGATGCCCACGCCACCGGCAATCGTGATGTCGTTGCCGATGTGCGCGTGACCACCGATCATCACATTGTTGGCCATCACATTGCGATCACCGACCTTGCAATCGTGTGCAATGTGGGTGTGAGCCATGAAGTAATTGTTGTGGCCGACTCGCGTCACGCCGTCTTCTTTTTCCGTTGCGCGGTTGACGGTGCAGTACTCGCGGAAAACGTTGCCATCACCGATCTGTACTTGCGTCGGGGTGCCCTTGTAGCTGGTGTCTTGCGGGTCCGCACCGATCACGCAGCCCGGGAACACATGATTCTCTTCGCCCAGCGAGGTCACGCCGGAAAGAACGACATGGTCTTCGAGCAACGTATCGTCACCGATGCTGACGTCTGGCCCGATCACACAGAAGTGACCAATGCGTACATTCGTCCCTAACTTAGCACGTGGATCAACCACCGCGGTCTGAGCAATCTGGGTACTCATGTTTCGGCTCCAAACATCTCTCGGTTGTAATCCCACAATGTCACAGAGAAATCACTGCTATGGCTAAGCAACATTTCGATGCGATTGTGAGATAGGGGTTAGGGGAATCTGCGAGGCTGCGAGCTCAGCAAGTCGCTGAGCCATGCGGCCGTTTAGGTTGTGTCCGCCACGATAGGAAACAAAGGTCCCGACCAATTCGACATCAGCAAGCGCCAAGTCGCCGATCAAATCAAGTACTTTGTGCCGTGCACATTCGTCGCGAAACCGTAGCGTATTTTCAATCGGACCGTGTTCGCCAATCACCAACAAATCTTGATTGGTGACGTGCGACGCGACCCCCTGCTGTCGCAGGGATTGAGCCTGGGCTTCCGTGACAAAAGTTCGAGCCGGAGCGACATCACGGATAAAACGTTCCGGTGTCATTCGCAGTGTGAAGGTTTGATCAAAGATCGGCGAAGGACCATCGAAACTCAAGCGATACTCGTACGAAGTGCGGCCATCTTCTGCGGGAGTTGCTTCGATCCACCCAGCAGGTGACTCGACGTAGATTCGCTCACGCACGGTCAAGCGGCGTTTGGGTTGCGACTGAATGATCAGCCCGGCGGTTCGCAATGCAGCGACAAACGCTGCGGCACTGCCATCAAGTCCCGGCAATTCCTCGGCATCAATTTCGACCAAACAATTATCGATCTCGAGTCCCACCAGGGCAGCCATCAAATGTTCGATCATCTCGAAACGGGCGTCACCATCGTGCAAGATGGTGCGAAGATTTGCATCGTGTCGTTTCTCGACAGACGCTTGGCACATCGGTTTGGATGGCAAATCACTGCGGACCAAGCGGATCCCGGTTCCCACCGGGGCCGGATGCATCACGACACGCACGTCTCGACCGCTCCAGTAGCCTCGACCACGGACTTCGCACGAGACTGCGATTGTATGTTCGTTGCGTGATGGTGTCACGCTTCGGCCTCCCCTGCCGTGCCCACTCTCACATCCATGCGAGAGCCTTGTTTGTTTACTGTATTCACTGCGCTGACGAGTCCGATGAATCGTCTGCGGTGAAGAATCCCCGAACCATGGCATTTGATTCATTTCAAATGCCACAGATCGGTTTACTTCGTTTGATCGCGAATCACGCGATCCCTGTCTGCACTAGCGAGTTGTTCCCGCTGCGCCACGTTTGGCAATGTCTTCTTGGATCGCTTTGTCCAAGTACTGCATCACGCCCTTGGTCATGTCGAGTGCTTCGTCATGATAAACGATGTTCTTCATCACACCACGGATAACCGAGTCACCCTTTTCAAGATCCATCTCTTCGCTGTTGTAACGAAGCACCATGTTGATCTTGTAGTGCTGAGCCAAGAACTGGACGCCCGATGCAATCCGTTGATAGTTTTCGTAGTAGATACGTGCTTCGGCATCGGCAAGCTCTTTACGCTTACGCGCCATGTCCAAGCGAAGCTTCGATTCCATCGATGCCACTTGTTCTTCTTGAGCGGTGTAGTCCGGTGTGCCTACTTTGAACGTCTTCAGACGCTCGGCAGCTTGCTTTAGCTCTTCGCGTTTGCCTTGCAGCTGTGCGTCGTAGTTCTTCAAATCGCCTTCGACGCGCTCGACTTGAGCTTTGATGCCGGGGTGGTTTTTGAAGATGTAAGCTACATCAACCACGGCGACACGATGTCCGCTCGATGCGGATGCTTCTTGAGCCGTAGCGACACTAGGGACGACGGCTGTCATGGTAAGGATGGCCACTAGAATGGCCGCTACACAGTTAAATCGCACGTCCGCTCTCCTTGCGTTATGGGTGCGCAGGTCTTGACTCGACGCAAATGCAAACACTCGTACACGTGGCTTCCATCGCCATCGCCGAGACATTCACGCCGACACTATCAGAACTGCCACTCGCAGTACTGACTCACTCGGAATTGTGCCAGCCACACCGATTGCCGTAAAGACTAATCTGTGCAGTTCTGACAAACCCCGAAAAAATTACTCTGTTTTTTCCGCCGCGTTTGCTTCTCATCCACTAGGACGCGCATCCAAACGGATTTCGATTTCCAACGGCTCGCCGTTTCGTGTCAGCGAAACTTTCAACGCATCACCCGGAGAGCGATGACGAAGTAAATCCAACACATCCACAGCGGTGCGAACCGATTTCTTCCCCAAGCGATCGAGTCGATCGCCCGGCTGTAAACCCATTCGCTCTGCGGGACCACCCGAAGTCAATCCTGAAATCACCACATGATCCGCTCGATCATGCAGAGAAACCCCCATGAACGCCGTCAATTGACGACGGATCTGGACGCGTTTCTCTGTCTCGGCATATCTCGGACGCGCTTCGCGTGTCGCCAAGTCAAACGCGACATCAGAAACCATATCGGTTATTCGGGTTAGACCACCGTAATCGATTTTGTCGGAATCATCACTTGGGCGATGATAATCGTTGTGTAGCCCCGTAAAGAAAAACAAAACAGGCACGCCCGCCTCGTAAAACGACTGATGATCGCTCGGCCCATAGCCGCTGGGGACCTTCATCAAATTAAATTGATAGCTTTGATTCAGCCCATCCACCATCTGCTCGAACCCGTCGCCCGTTCCGGTTCCATAAATGGTCAACTCGTTGTCGTGAAGCCGCCCCACCATATCTAAATTGATCATCGCCACCGTCGAATCGAGTGGATAACGTGGATGACGAACATAATATTTACTGCCCACCAATCCACGCTCTTCGCCAGTGAAGCCGATAAACAACACCCGGCGGTGCGATTGCAACTCGCTGAGTCGCTCTACCAATAACGACGCAGCTGCTAGCATTGCCGATGTCCCGCTGGCGTTGTCATCGGCGCCATTGTGGATCGCGACCGTTCCAGGGGCGAGCGAGCCGTAGCCCCCCATTCCCACGTGATCATAGTGAGCGCCGATCACCACCGTCTCTCCGGCCAAATGGCCTCGCCCCTGCAACTCGCCAATCACGTTCGCAGTGCTGGCGTTGGAGGATTTCAGCTCGACACTGACATGGGCGATCAATCCGGGAAGCGGCATACTGTGCGGTTGATAGGTGGCATCAATTTCGGATTCAATTTCGGCCAAGCTGAATCCGGTGGTGGCTTGCAAGGCGAAATCAAAACGATCGCGGGCCAGCGAAACGACTGGAATCGACTTCTTTTCGGTTGCAGCGGACTCTCGGCCCATCGATTCGAGGGCGTCGGGATTTGGAGGATCGGGATTTGGAGGATCGGAGCGTTTTGAGGCAACGACCGTGACCGCTCCGCCCGCCTCTGCAATTTGCAATACGCCGAGGCGTCTCTGCTCGACATCATCACGGAGTCCGTCGATCATCGATTCGATACCGGATATTCGCGTTTGCAATGTCGCACGAATGTTCTCGGCTTCCTCGGGTAACCGTTCAAACTGTTCACCGACCGCTTCGAGCCGATTGAGTTCGGCGGTCAGTTTCTTTTCAGCCTCGGCGACGCTCGCTTCGATGCTGCGAGGATCATTGATCAGAATGACGGCCGCCGCCCCATGCCGGATCGCGTTTTCAATTTTCGTTTGGAAATAGGCGTGCGGCGAAGTCTTCGTCCCCTCGAAGCGGCTGTTGGCGTCGTCCATGCCGGGCTCTTTTCGCAAGATCGCGACAATTTTGTCTTGAACATCGATTCCCGCGTAATCGTCATAGCCAAGCCCATCCGCAGTGATGCCATAGCCAACGAAAACCAGCTCGGCGGAAACATCGCCCTTGGCCGCGCCAATCGACATCGGGTTCATGCCGAGCGATAGCGATTCATCGATCTCGATCGCCTCGGGCGTGCTGGGATCCGATGCACTGGAATCCGACGTACTGGAATCTGACGTGCTGGAATCTGACGTGCTGGAATCTGACGTGCTGGAATCTGCCGGATTGCGTTGGCTCGCCGGATCGTCGGCGGCGTTGGCCGAGCGGAAAATTCGCACAAAGTTGCGTTCGGCCGCGCCTGCACGAGCACCGACCGGGATTTCAAGCTGCTGAAACGGAGAACCTTGGAAGAGGTCGGTTCGCAGTCCGCTGTCGACCAGACGCTTTGCAACGTAATCGGCGGCAACATGAATCGCGTCGTCATCGACGCTGCGGCCACGAAGTTCATCGCTGGCCAAATGCACCACATCGGCGCGAAGCTGAGCTTGCCAACGTCCTTGGGACCTTACTGCCGAAGGACTTTCCGCATGCAACCGACCGCTGCCGAGGAGCGAACAAGCAAGAAGTAGACAAACCGCTCCGAGGGTACGCATCGACAACTCCCTGTTCCAAATCGATCCCAAAACGTGCCCGACTAAGTTTACGTTAGCCGGACACGATTGTTCGCTAGTGATTGCTCGCTAGTGGCCGTTCGCTAGTTGCACTACGCAGCGTTGACCCGTTCGTTGCGTTGAATCAAATACAACAGCACGGGGCTGGCGACAAAAATCGAACTGTACGTTCCGACCAAAACGCCCACGACCAAAGCAAACGCAAAGGCATGAATTCCAGCTCCGCCGACCGTGTACAGCAGAACCACTACGATCAAGGTAGTAATCGAAGTCAGCAACGTCCGGCTGAGCGTTTGATTAATGCTGGTGTTGATCATCTCGCCGGTCAGGTGAGTCGATTTGCCCTTGGTTTCACGAATACGGTCAAACACGACAATGGTATCGTTTAGCGAGTAACCGATGATCGTCAGCAACGCTGCCACAACGGTCAAGCTGATCTTGAACGGATCGATCAGCAAGAAACCGAGGGCATCGGCGAGCCAGTAGCTAACCGCAATTGCACCAAGCGTGACGATGACGTCATGCAACAGTGCCACGACGGCCGCCAAACCGTACATCACTCGTTGGAAACGGAACCAAATGTATCCGATGATGCACAACAAGCTGCCGAACAACGCGCCGAGTGCACGTCCGATCATGTCGCCGGCGACTTGGCCCCCGACGCTGCTGCTACTAATCCAAACCGGCTTGTTGCCAAGACTATCTTTGATTTGTTCCATGATCGCGTCGGCTTGAGCGAATTCCAAAGGCAACTTCACCGTCCATTCGCTGAACGAGAGCGAGGACTTGGTGTTCCACTTGTCTGCACCTTCGCCAATTGGCGTCAGTTCGACCCCGCGTTCATTCAGCGGAACATTGACTGCCTTGGCAGCATTGACCAGCGTTTCGACGAGCGTCGGAGCGTTGATCCCCGCACCGCCTTCTTCGCCTTCGATGCCAAGTTTGATCAGTGCCGTGCTGTAAACGATCGTCGAACGATCCGAGATCGCCGGTGTCGTGCTTTCCGCTTCGGCATCCTCTTCATCGACGGCAACGGTATCCGTTTCCGCTTCGTCCTGAGGATAGAAGACCGCCAACTTGGTTCCGTTTGCGTCGCTTGGTTTCAGCGAAGATGACTTCGGTGCAAGCGGTGCGTCTGGATCGGTGGGAGAGATATCGATCCTGTAGGTCACAAGATTGACGCTCTCGGATTTAGCGAAAGCCTCGGAGATCGCGTTCTTCAACTGATCGACTTGCTCGTACGACGAATCGACCTTGTAAACGGTGCCGTCGGGGCTTGATTCCATGGTTACACCGTTAACCGTGAACTGGATCGGTTGGCCATCTTCGCCGACCATCACTTCACCCACGATTTCACGAATCGTATCGGTTTCGGTGGGCTTGTCGACTCGGAACTGAACCGACGAACCACCGGCAAAGTCGATATCGAAAATGCCTTGTCCGCGAGCAAAGATCGAACTGATTCCGATCACGACAAGCAGCGACGAAACGACCAATGCGATCTTGCCTTTGCCCATGAAATCAAAGTTATCACCACGAGTGAACATACCTCGCAGCGAATTGACTCCATCGGACATACTCAGGGTCAAGAACCCGTGTCGTTCGGCAATGTCAAAGAACGTTCGCGACATGTAAATCGCGGTGAACATCGAGTACAGAATTCCCAAAATCAACGTGACCGCGAAACCGCGAATTTGGTCGGTTCCGATCGCGTACAAAACGATCGCGGTGATCAACGTGGTCAAGTTAGCATCGACAATCGTCACGGTTGCTTTGGCAAAACCGTTGCGAATCGACATGCGGGGCGCCGCACCTTTTTTGAGCTCTTCGCGAATACGTTCAAAAATCAGAACATTCGCGTCCACCGACATACCGACGGTCAAAACAAGCCCCGCGAGTCCCGGCAACGTCAACGGTTGGTTGATCAGCACCATCGTGCCGAGGATCATTGCCAAGTTCAAAACCAACGCGATGCAGGCGACCACGCCCGCGAAGCGGTAGTAGAACAGGATAAAGACGAGAACCAGACTCAAGGACAACCCGATTGCAAAGAAACCTTTGTTGATCGTGTCTTTACCGAGAGTGGGGTCAATTTGGTTTTCGGCAATCGGTTGCGGAGTCAGTGCGGCTGGCAATTGCCCCGCCTTCAGAACCGCGACCAAATCTTGAACCTCTTCTTTGGTAAAGCTGCCGGTGATACGGCCCTCTTTGCGAATGGGCTGCAAAATATTGGGGGCGGAAAGCAAATCATCATCCAAGACGATCCCTAATTGCCGCTGCATCGTGCCCACCGGTGCGTTGTTGGTGGTCAACGCAAAGAAGCGTCCGGAACCTTCGTCGGTCAGATTGAACGCCACCGCTGGGGCACCGTTCTGGTCAAATGTGCTTGCTGCAAACGCCAAGTCGTCGCCTTTGATGTCCAAATCGGGATCGACGATCATCAGCGTTTCGATGCTGTCGAGACCTTCTTGCTGCATCCATTTGACAGTTTTGATTTCGCCATTGTCGCCACGAACACTGGCCGGAAGATCGATCAATTGTCCGGTGACAGGGTTGCGAACGATCGCGTTGCCCACGTTGACTCGCAGCGGGCGAACGCCTTGCTTTTCGATTTTTTCTTGGTCGACACGTGCCCAGCGCCCCACGATTTCACCGTTCACGTCCATCACAACGGTGCTGGTTCGTTCGGCTTGGCTATCCGATTCAGACTGCTCAATCGCCAAATCGATGATGCGTTGGTGGTCGTTGCGATTGGCAAGAATCGCAAACCGCAGAATCCCCGCTTCTTCGACACGTCGCTTGATCCGATCCAGCTCGTCGACTTCGCCGACGCCGCTTGATTCGCCACCATCAGCCTCGCCGCTGGATTTTGCTGGCACGATGATTTCGATCTGGCTTTCGCCATACGGGCGAATCACGATTTCCTTGGTACCGCTGGGGTTGATTCGGCGTGAAAGAGGCTCAACGAGGTCTTCGGACGTAATCCGTTGCCCCGTCGCCTTGTCTTCGCCAATGTTTTTGCTTTGGTCGATCTCGTAAACGAGGATCGTTCCCCCTTGCAGGTCAACGCCGCGAGACGGTCGCTTGTTGATCAGAACCGTCGAGCTTGCGATGATCGCCAACAACACCAACCCCAAACGGGTCGAATAGTTGGGCATCTTCAAGAACTTCGCCAGCCACCCACCCAGGATGAACGGGACAATCAAAACAGCCAACGCGGCAGCGAGCCAAATGTACTGATCGATTGAGATTCCTTCCTTGATGGGCTCGGCGAGCTCATCCGCTTGGGCAAGCGGCATCACGAAAGAATCGAAAAACGATTGGGAAAAGAAATTGCAGTCCATCGTAGGTTTCTGAATCGAAGGAGGGATTCGTCAGTCGTGCGAGTAGCGCATCGTGAGCTATCGCAGAAGTAAATTAGGTTCTAGCTCTTCGTTTTGGAATCGGCATCCTTGTGATCCGATCCCTTATTCTCTTTGTTTGGGTCGATCACACGAGCAATTGCCGTGAAATTGACTTTGATCCGAGTGTTATTGTTGTCGTCGATTCGCAACGTCAGCGTATTCGTCTCGGACGAGGTCGAAACCACCGTTCCGTGAATGCCGCCAGCGGTGACAACGCGATCATTCTTCTTCAAGGTGGACAGCATCTTGGCCTCATCTGCTTTTCGACGGCGTTCCGGAGCGATAAAGATCTGGAATGCCAGGAAAAAGAGGATCACAAACGGCAGAAAAGGATTGTTAAATAATTGCTGAAACCAATTCAATTCTTCGGGCGCAGCCGCATCTTGGGCCAAAACGGCCACCGTCGAAACAATCAATTCGGATGCGATCGAAGCAATCTCCGGGTAGAATTCAGCAAACAAAAACACGTCCTTTACGCAGTCAGCGGTATCATGTAACCCTACTGAAAAGAGTCTCAGTAGAGCCGCGCAGCCTCCACTAGGGCTGGGTCAGCGAATGCGGCATGATATGGAAGCGAAAAAAACGTCACAAGCCCAGCACGGCGGTTATTACGTGACGGACACGTATCTTCCTGAGCCCGTGACGTCGCCGCCACCACAGTCTTCGCCCCAGCGGAGCAGAGCGGACTTGCGAATCGGCCTGTCAAAACGGTTGCCCCAGCCGTGACCCCCATCTTGCCCAGACACGCTACACCCATGCCACTGACGATTCCCCCTTGGCCTCGCCAAACCCCCGAGATTGCCATGGCCGTGTCGCGGTGTATCGAATCAGCCGATTGGGGGCGCTACCAGAGCCAGACAAAAAACACGCTAATTACCGCGTTAGAGTCGTTTTTCGAGACAGATCACGTGCGACTGTGCTGCAGTGGGACCGCAGCGATTGAAATCTCTCTACGCGCAGCTGGGGTTACGACGGGCGACGAGGTGATCGTGTCGGCGTTTGATTACCCAGGTAATTTTCGCTGCATTGAGCTGCTGGGCGCCAAGCCAGTGCTGGTCGATGTGGCCAGCGAAAATTTTGGGCCGGACGTTGATTCGGTTTCCGCCGCCGCCAATAAACAGGTTCGTGCCGTGATCGCATCCCATCTGTACGGGCATGCCTGCGACATTGCGTCGCTACGGGATTTGTGTGACCAACAAGGCTGGGTGCTGATCGAAGACGCCTGCCAAGCCCCCGGAATGAGGGTGAGCGGCAAACCTGCGGGTTCGTTTGGCCACTTGGCAACGCTTAGCTTTGGCGGCAGCAAACCATTGTCGTCAGGAAATGGCGGCGCCATTTTAACTGACGATGGGCGATTGGCGGCCCGGATTGCGGGACTGCTCGATCGCCCCAGCGAGGCGTTTCCACTAAGTGCATTGCAAGCAAGCGTGCTGGTTCCTCAATTGGCGGAACTGGAAAACCACAACGCTCATCGAAATCGCATCGCCTGGCAAATCCAACAGCAACTGTTACGAATGGACTCGCCACTGCAGTGCCTGGCCGAAACTCGCGATGGCGTCGACCCGGCCTACTACAAGCTCGCACTTCGTGCCGCCTCGCCCGCGATCCGCAATCAAGTCGTCGCCACCGCGGCGGAACACAACGTGCCGATCGGCCATGGATTTCGCTCGATGGCGCGGTCAAGCGAGCGGCGCTGCCGCAAACCGGTCTCGCTAGATCGATCCGAAGCACTTGCAAATGAAATCTGCGTGCTCGATCATCGTGCTCTGCTCATCGACGAAGCGGACGTTCTAGAACTCTGCCAGCTAATAGGAATGTCATGAAATTACTGATCACCAATGATGACGGGATCGATGCCCCCGGTTTGACTGCGTTGGTTGAATCGGTGTTCCATGCCCTGGGCGACAACGTCAACGTCATTGTCGTCGCACCGGATCGCGGTCGCAGCGAGTGTGGACACAGCGTGACAACAGGACGTCCATTGGCGGTCAAATCCGTTCGCCCTGATTGGTTCCAGATTGACGGTACGCCCGTGGATTGCGTACGTGCCGGGCTCGGCGTGCTAGCCAAAGGAGCCGACGCGGTGCTCTCAGGAGTCAATGCCGGAGCCAACTTGGGTGTCGACCTGCACGTCAGCGGAACGTTTGCCGCTGCTCGCGAAGCTGCCATCTCGGGTGTCCCGGCACTTGCTTTGTCGCATTATCGCCGTCCCGATATCGAGAGAACGTGGGCTCACGTTCCGCGGTGGACCAAAGAAACGATCAAAGAGTTTTTGCACACTGCAAGTGAACAACAAGATTCGCCGCTTCTGTGGAACCTGAACCTACCCGCCATCGATCCGGAAATCGAACAACCGCCACGGGTGCGATGTGATGTCGACTGGGAACCGATGATACGGACAGCACATCATCGCCAATCGGAGATCCATTTCGAAAGTGATTTCCACTCGCGACCGCGTAAACCGGGACTGGATGTTGAACAATGCTTTGGCGGCGCAATCACGCTCTCGGACATCCGGCTGGATCGCCATCTGGGATAGCGTGATCTACAACGTTTCGGATTGCAGCCGAGCATACCCAAGCGAATAACGCAGTGTGGCCTCGAGATCCGTGAATCGGAACGAGTAACCTGACTGCTGCAAAACGCCCGGGACGACTCGGGTGCTAGACAACAGCAACGCGTCCGCCATTTCGCCAAGCACTAATCGCAGCCCAAACGCAGGCGCCGGAAAAAGCGGCGGTCGGTTTAAAACGCGTCCCAACACGTCGGTGAAATCTGCATTCGTGATCGGCTCGGGCGAGACAAAATTCACTGGCCCGGAAACATCGTTGCGTTGCACGCAGTGGTAGATTGCCCCCAACACGTCATCCAGCGCAATCCAGCTCCACCACTGTTTTCCGCTACCGAGTTTGCCTCCCATCATCTTGGCTGGCAACACCATCTTTTCGAGGGCGCCTCCTGCGACGGATAGGACCAATCCAAATCGGGCGTTGACGACCCGAATCCCGGCATCAATCGCAGGCTGGCAAGCAGCCTCCCACTGACGCGCAACATCGGCAAGAAAGTCATCACCGGCGTCCGAGGACTCGTCAAGCACCGTGTCGCCACGGTCACCGTAGATCCCCGTTGCCGAGGCACAGACAAGTACTTTGGGCTTTCGCTCGAGCGAGGCGAGCGACTCACAAAGCTGGCGAGTTTTGACAACACGGCTATCGCGAATCTGCTGCTTGACCTGCTCGCTCCAGCGGCCACCGGCAATCGATTTACCGGCCAAATGCACGACAACATCGACGTCCCCGAACTTTTTTGCCTCGTCGGCATCATCCCATGCGGCAATCGAACGACCTTGTTCATCGTGGCTTGAATCTTGCTTGGATCGCACGATCGGAGTGGCTTGGTGCCCCAGCAATGTCAGCAGACGTGTCAGACTTGATCCCACTAACCCGCTCGAACCCGAGATCGCGAAGCGAAGTGGTTCCGAAGGATAACGGGCGACGAGTTGCAGATCGTCCGCGGTAATGCGATGACGGTAGGCGAACATGGATTCAATTTTCCGTCTCGCGATTGAACTGCCGAAAAAACGACCTATTGCGCCAGCGGGCAATTCATATTCGATCGAATCGGTAAGCGACGATCCGGCTTCAGATGGATCCCCCACACGTTCTCGGAATTCGTGATGATGGTTCCAACTGGCGAATGGACCGGAGACCTGGGTATCCGCAAAATGAAGAGGCGGGTTGTACTCGGTGTGTCGGGCGACCCAGCGAAGCGGCACTCCGGCCAAACTTGTCTTTAACACCACTTGGTTGCCAACATCGAGACCCGGGTCGCTCGATTCCACAGCGACACTCTCCCACGGTGGAGTCAAACGCTGCAACGCACCGGGACGTTCGTGATAGGCAAATGCATTCGCAGCCGAGACGGGAAGCGAAGTGGTAGCGCGGTAATGATTCTTTGAGCCCATGAACGTTGATGCTTCTCTTAGGGGGCAACACATGTATTCCGGCGGCCGCCTTGCACCACCTTGGTCATCGCCTCATCGTAACGTCGCGGCGATGCCTTGGGGGCCTAACTAACCTTCAAGTTCAGCCAAACTCACCTCGTTCGCCATCAATCGCAGCTTCTCCATCGCTCGGCTCTCAAGTTGACGGACGCGTTCTTTGCTGATCCCAAGACGATCGGCCAATGCCTGAAGCGTTCGAACTTTGCGGTGAGGCCCCAACGAGAATCGAGACCGAATGATCAGTTTCTCTCGGCGATCAAGCTCGTCCATCATTTCAGCCAACCGCCGACGCAACTCGTGCCAACGTGTTTCGCTGATCGACGATTCCGATCCCTCATCCGTCAAATCCAAATTCATGTCCTGCAACCCGCCCATAACCTTTTGGCGTTCCTGTTGGTTCAACACCACCGTGCGGTATGCATTGCGTCGCACCACCTGGGTCGCATAGGTGCTGAAGCGAAAGCCACGATCGTAATCGAACTTCTCGACCGCTCGAATCAAAGCCACAATCCCATCGCTGAGCAGTTCGTCAAATGGATTGTTTCCGTTGACAAATTTTTTGACGATCGAAAATACGAGTCGCAAATTGGCTTCGACAATTCGATCGCGGTGCCAATGTGCCAAAGCAATGAACCGATCAATCAACGCCAAACGAGCGCGCGAGGGACGCTTGGGATTCAGCAGTCGGCGATGCACCGTCGCCTGATGAAGCAGAAAATTCATCCGTTGAAACAGCATCACCTCTTGCTCGGGTTTCAACAACGGCGCCTCACACAAGCGGCCGAGGTGAATCGGCAAATCGGCGCCGCTACGAGAAACAATCCGGGCACCCGACGCGGGGCTAGGCTCGGCAAGGTCCAAAGAAGACGCAAAGACGATCTCGCCCCGCCTCGAGTCAGCGAACTCTTTATTGGCAATGAAGCTGATCTCGTGGCGAAGCTGAAGCTTGGTGCGGCGGACCAGTTCGTCCTTTTCCATTGAGTCGTAGTCAGTCAGGTATGGCTCGATCGCTGCCGTCGCCGCGGTCAATTCGGCCGAACGTATCCAGCTTCCCGCTCGTGCCGGTATCACCGCGGGTTCATCGACGTCGCGAGCCACGCCGGATACTTGGTGTCCATTCGATTCACGAGACGAATGTCGTTCGGAAGGACGTCTTGTTAACGCAAGTTCGGAAGCCGCAGGCCCGCTTGAGATCGAAATCGAAGCAGTCATGAAAATCACAGGGGTTGGGATGTTGTTGAATTTGGTGACCGTGAAGAACTCGCGAGCGAGCTGTCCGGGCGAGGTCGAGGCACTTAACGCAAAGTACAGACCAAACAGCCTCGCCGATCATAAGAACGTTTTGAGCGCACAAAACGTTCAATTCGTTAAACCGATACAGCCATCCCCAAACAACAAAAAAAACGCCCTGAAATGCGGCAAATTCACCAGTCGCCACAAACAAACAGCAAAAACAACGTTTTTTGTCTCATTACACCTTGCCAAGCCGTAGGCGACTTTTGCCTTGACCCTACAATCACTGGCGATCGGGAATCAGATCGAAAAACGTCCGAAACGTTCAAAACCAATTCAGCGTGGACGTTTTCCGATCGATCTCGTCCGCTGCCTGCCATTTAATGATCCCCCCTCTTGGAAACGATCCCGTGGCTGCTCGCCAACCTCACTACTCGCCCAAACAAATCGCCGATGCACTGCAAGTCAGCGAATCGTCCGTCAAACGTTGGTGCGATCGCGGCACCATTAACACGATACGGACGGTCGGCGGCCATCGGCGAATCGCACTGGACGGGCTGCAGGCCTTTCTCAGCCAAGCGGATCGTGCCCTGGTCAATCCCGATGTGCTCGGGCTACCCGCGTTGTCGTCATGTCGAAAATCAGAGATTTCCGGAGCCGACACTGCGGACCAGCGGCAATTCCGCAACGCCATAGCGGTCGGCGACGAACCAACCTGTCGGCAAATCCTTCATGCCCGGATCGCGTCTCGCCGCAAAGACCAGGGGCAAACCTGTGCTGAAATTGCCGAATGGTTGATCGCCGACGCGATGCACGGACTCGGCGATGCATGGTGCAGCAACGAATTGGACGTCTACCAAGAGCGCCGCGCCTGTGGCATCGCCCACCGGCTGATCAGCGAATTGACTGCGACCTTGCCGCCACCCAAATCAACAGCGTTGACCGCCGTGGGAGGGGCCCCCGAAGGCGATCACTATCAGTTGCCGATGATGTTGGTTCAATTGGCGCTCCGCGAACGCGGATGGAATTCCGTGTGTCTGGGAAACCACTTACCACTACAAAGCTTTGCCCAGGCGGCTCACGACTATCATTCCGACATGGTCTGGCTGAGCGTTTCGGCGATGGCCGACGCGACGGCGTTTATCGCCGAAGAAACCAAATTGGCGGCCGATCTCGGCGAGCATATCCCGCTGCTGGTGGGCGGCCGAGCGCTTTGCGATGAGATTCGACCACGGTTACGCTACACCGCTCATTGCGATAATTTGCGTCAATTCGTCGAATTAGTCGCGATGATGCAATTAAGCCTGCGACGTTAACCATCTCAATGCGATGCCGAGTAAACGCAATGCCAAGTGACAGCGAAAGGTCCCCTGCCCCTGATCCCTCTGGCCAAGAGTCGGCGGACCCCGGATCTGATAGCGATCCTGCGGAAACGCAACGACAGCAAGCGGAAAGGACTGCGACGCCACTGCCTCGCAGTGTTGCCTTGCCCACGCGCGCCATAGACGAGAGCGGATTGGATCTTAGCGAAACACCTGCGGCTCGCATTGCCGCATCAATGCGTCAACGGCTGTATGCACGCTCGGTATTTTACCCCACGTTGGCATGGAACTTCACTCTGGGGCGAATCCTGAGAGTGCGTCGCTGGTGGGACTACATCGACCCTAGCGTAATTGTCGGGGCTTACCCGTTTGCTCGCGATGTTCCAGGGCTTTCCGCCGAAGGGGTTCGTGCGGTCGTCAACACGTGCGAAGAGTATCCAGGCCCGTTGAAAGCCTATAAAACCTTTGGCATCGAACAACTCCATATGCCGACAACCGATTTTACGCATCCGTTGTTCGAGGATGTTTGCAGGGCTGTTGAGTTTGTGCAGCAGCACGTGGAAGATCAGGGCAAAGTCTATATCCACTGCAAAGCTGGACGCGCCCGAAGTGCCACGGTGGCGATTTGCTGGTTGATCAAACACCGAGGGCTATCGATCAGCGATGCACAAGCGACGCTGTTGGTGGCGCGTCCTCATATCAATCCGCGATTGGGCCAGCGACCGGTCGTTCAACAATTTGCCGAACGCTGGGGCACGTCATCGTCGTGAGCACGAGAATGAGGGTTGATCTTGGGGATGCACCAGTGATGGAACCAAGCCATCAAACGACCCCCTGAAGGCTACAAACGGCACCGCGTAGGCAGCGGGCAATGCCTTTGATTTAAGCTGCCAGGCAAGAGTCTTTCCGTATATCAGCCGCTTTGGCGCTAGGCGGCGTGTTGATTTAGTGAGCCGCTCGCGCGTCAGCGGCCGGGTTCCACGCATTACCCGGTGCCTTACGGCCCTCGGCTCACCGATGCGATTTGCATTTCGATTAAATCAACAGGCCGCTAGCCACGGTTGCAACTTTCAACCGGGGCTAGCGGCCACACGGCTAACGGAATTTCACCCAATGATTCCTGTCTACCTGCTTTAAAACGATTTAGGTGCGGTGAGAATACAGCCTCGCACGTCACTGATGACAGATCGCCAACTCCGTTCGAACTCTGCGTAGGTGATGCTGCGGAGACCGGGCGCGGCCATCAGCGGATCGACGATCGAAATCAGCTTGCGATTAGGATCAAATCCGTTGATGACCACCGTGTGCCCGCCCGGCGGCACGTAGGTGTCGACGATCACCGGGCGGCCTTCGCGAAGCGACTTTTCAATGACGGCCATGCCAGCAGCGAAACCGTCGGCGTCCGTCGCAAAATGTTGCCGGGTCCAAACGACCCCCATTTTCTCTAGACCATCCACCAAGTCTTTGAAGTACGTACCGGAAAATTCGGGTTTCGTCGTAACGGAGTTTGCAAGTTGTTTGATCTGTTGCGGCGGCACCTGCATTCCGTATCGCAGCAGCACAATCGACGCGCTCGTAGGAGCACAAAGCCGCTCGCCCTGCCTCAGATGCACCAAGGGCAGGAATACATAGTTGGGTTGCTCTCCGCTGGGTTTGCCAACACTCTTCCCGCTGGACTGAATCTTGGAATTCGCAAGTGACGCATCATCGGGCTTCGCACTGACCTTTTCCACGATCCAGTCGTGCTTGAACACGATGTCGTCGAACGCCCCTTTGCCGCGAAACCAATACTTTGGCATCTGCACGAAGCCCATTGGTTTGACGCCCCAAAGATCGGTGTCGATGAGCACTTCCTGGTCAAAGTGAAAGGTCACAAAATTGCCAGCTTGGATACCGAAGTACTTGGTCTTCGTGGGCGTGTTGTCGTGCAGCACCGCCGAAGCGGCGTCGACAGGGATCCAGCCAATGTCTTTCGCAAAAAATTCCGCGATCACATGGAAAGCATCGTCACGATCGCCTCCGCGTTTTGATGCTCGGCTGGCCGATTTTGCCCACCTCCCGACAAGCGTTCGCGCCGGAATCGCTTCGCTACGCATCACCGTGGTGAATAGAATCGACAATCCACCGCAATCGGTTTCGTTGAGCTGGCAAAGATTCGTCGCCGTCCGCTCCTGGCGGAACTCGTATTGATAGGAATAGTCAGTGGTGATGGTTTGAAAGACGCGGTGAGCAAACGCAAATTCGCTTTCCCGTTTTTCGCGAACAAAACCATGCTGTTCTTTCCACGCTCTGAATGCTTCGGATTCGTAGTCAAAGTATCGGTCAGGAACCAGATAACGATCACGCTCCGATGGCAACAGGTCTTGCACGTCCGAATGTCGTTGACTGCGACGTTTCAGCTTTCGCGAATAGAGCTGGACCGTGATCGCGGACTCATACGAGGACGTTGAGGGCGTCTCCGGCGCAGCGACTTTGACTTTCGACCGAAGCAGTGGACGCTTCTCTGGCGACTGATCGACGATCTCCTCCGCATCCAGACTGGTCGCTTGATCGATAACTTGCTGCCCGTCAAAACTTGGTACTTGCGGTACGACCACGACCCACGTATTGACCGCCATCGACGGTGTGGTCAACGAGCCTTTTAAAGTGCCAACAATCCGCTGGGATTCTTCTCGGACCATTTCAAGCTGAGGATTCGCCGCACCCTTGTTGCGAGGCAGTGAAGCCAGTGCCGATTTCTGCGCAGGCGTGAACTCCGTCGGGTCTTCACCCTCACGATCCTGTGCCTCGGCATATCCCCACACCACACTTACCAACAGGAATGCCGCCGTCGCGATCCGTCTCATTTGTTACCTCAAGTGAACCTGATAAACAGATTGTCCCTGCCAACACTCAGTCGCGTCATGCGGCGACTTTCGAGCGGCGCCATTCGATGGCTCCGGAACACCAGTCTAAGTTACGATGCACTGGAGATCAAACAGCACGGGTTCAAGATGTGTCTTCACGTGCTGCGGAGACCATTGGCGGCGGCACAGGTTCAATCGAGATTGTCCAAGACGGATTTCCCGCACGCAAGCTTTGCCTTTGTCACACCTTCTGATCGCCCCGCCCCATTGTTTTCGGCGAGTCTAAGTGTTTTCGGCGAGTCCATAAAAAAAGAGTTCACCGTATGCCACGGCGAACCCTTTGGAAAATCAACAAACTTGCGGACGAGTTGACATACAATCGAGCGAGCATTGAGCCTCTGCTGCAAACTCGCCCCAACTGCCTCAGCTTTGGTGTCCCGATTCGATCTGGCCTTCCTTGATCACAATCGAGATACCGTCACGGATTTGCAACGCCTCGTCTTCGCCTTGATGCTCAACCCCGGCTTGGTTGGTGATCTTCACATTTTCGCCGATGCGGCAATTCTTGTCCAAAATGGTCCCCTCGATCACGCTACCGTTGCCGATTCCCATCGGCAGCACGCCCGCAGGAAGTTCGGTTTTTTCGCATTCGATATCGTCGGCTCCCATGACGACCGAGTCCTTGATCGTGACGTTGTCGCCGATCACGGTCCGCAACCCAATGACACTGTTTTTGATCGTGACGTTATCACCAATGCGACAACCATCCGCGATCAAACTTGACTCAATATGCGCATCCCCCATGATCGTCGGAGGCAGAAAACGAGGCCGGCTGTAGATCGGCGCATTGGGATCACGAAGTTCAAACGGAGGTGCTTTGCCCGCCAGCGACAAGTTGGCTTCGTAGAAGGCACGAATCGTTCCGATGTCTTCCCAATAGCCGTCAAACAGATGCACTTGAACTTTGTGCGATTGCAGCGACTGCGGGAAAATTCCTTTACCAAAGTCTTCGTGCGACGATGTGTTCAGCAGATCCACCATCACGGACTTATTGAAAATGTAAAGCCCCATGCTGGCCAAACAATCACGTCCGTGGCTCTCGACGCCTCGGGCATCGATCCAAGCGGGATCCATACGTACTGTCGCCAGTTCTTCTTCGGTTTTGAGGCTTTTCGACAAACCCGGTCACTCGGCCCGAGTCATTGACCTGCATGATTCCCAGCGACGACGCGTCGTCTCGCGAAACCGGGATCCCCGCGATCGTGGCATCCGCGCCCGATTCAATGTGGGTCCGCAACATATCGCGAAAGTCCATACGATACAGTTGGTCCCCCGACAGGATCAGCACGTGTTCGATCCAGTCCTCTTGTAGATGGACGAGGTTTTTTCGCACCGCGTCCGGCAGTGCCTTGGTACCAATCGGTCGACTCGTCGACGGTTTGCTGCGCGGCAAGCAGTTCGACAAAACCGCCGCTGAAGTGATCAAAGTGGTACGTTTGCCGCAGGTGGCGATGCAAGCTTTCCGATAGAAACTGAGTCAACACGTACACGCGATTCAGTCCGCTGTTGATACAGTTGCTGATCGGAATGTCGATCAAGCGGTATTTGGCGGCCAACGGAACGGCGGGTTTAGCGCGGATTTTCGTCAACGGAAACAAGCGAGTTCCGCGACCGCCACCCAGAATCAAAGCAATCGTATTTTTTAGGTCCATGACGTATCTCGTAGTTAATCCAAGTAAGAAAAGCTTCTCAGTGGCAGGTGCCTTGTCGCCCCAAAACGCACAACGCTGACGCACGATTTTCGTGGAATCCGAAGAGTGAAGCAAGAAAAGGGGGGAACCCGTTTTTTTAACCTCCTCTCATGCGGGCGCGAAGTGTTATTCACGCCGGGTTTACCAATACTTCTCAAAACGAATCGATCCAGGCCCGTGATAATCGTGAGCGTCTTGAAATCCGGCATGTTTTAACAATGGAATCATGCCTGGGTTGGTCGGCGGCTCGGCTCCCGGCGGCACGTAGCCAATCATCGCAGGATTGCCACACAGAAAAACGTGCGTCCGCTTCGGATCGAGTGGGTCGCCGACCATTTCAGCCAATCGTCCCGACACGAACAGTTCTTGGATGTATTGTTTGCCGACGTAGCGAGGATGATGTGGATCGAGATTCTCAGGATCCCGGGTTGTCACCGCCAAGTAACAATAATTGCCAAAGGTATCCATCAGTTGGGCGTGTTGTTGGGCATACGCCAAATCTTTGCGATGGCGAACGCAGGTCACATTGACAATCCGCCCGCGATGGTTGTTCACCAGCAATTCGGTCGCCATCGCATTGTGCGGTGCCTCGCCCGTTCCTGTGCCGAGCAGCAGAATCGTCTCGTCCGGACGAATCTCGGGGCCAAGCGTGTAATGCCCGACGATTTTTTTTCCGACCATCAATCGGTCACCCACCTGTTGCCGGAACAAACGCGGCGTCAACGCAGGAGGTCCCTTGTCACGTGAGTCCGCTTTGCGAACCAACGTGACATAAAACTCGAGATAATCGACTGAGTTGACCGACTTCAGATTCCCCAAGGGGTCCAGCATCGGGCACGAGATCGAATAAGCTCGCTGAACCACTTTGGATTGCTTGCTAAACGGCAGCACTTCGCGTTGAGTCCCGGCCAGCCGAGGTTCCCAGTTGCCGAGTCCTAAAGTGACATATTGACCAGGTTCGAATGAGGGGAACGGAGTATCGGGACGAATTCGAAATCGGCTCAGGTCCGAGTGAGAGTCGATACGTTCGATGATGGTCGCGTTGTAATACTTTTCCTGCAAACTGCGGATCCGCTCGGCTGTCAGGGGTCCCGAGTCAATCGTCTCACTCAATGCGAACTCTCCACCGTGAATACTGAAGGGAATCACCCTAAATGGGCATTAGCGACTCGATTCGTGACCTAAAGCCGTCTGCAAATTAATATAATAGGTATTTATGGGCCGAGTCTTGATAACTTGGCTTCAAATCGCAGCGCAAACTGAATATTTTTCAGTAGCGTCGTTCTTGTTGACTGTTTCTTTGTCGTTTTATTTGACGAGCGTTCCATGCAATTCCCCCAATTGCTGTTTGTTGCGATCCGTGCTGCCGCGGATTACGTGTCCACCCTACGTCTGCCCGCTCGTCGCGTGCCCTTGGTGTTGCCGATGGCGGTGATCTTTGCGGTTTGGACGCTGGTGCCAACCCCAACGCGAGCCGAAACATGGACCGCATTGCGAGGCAACCACAGCGTGGACGCCGAACTTTTAGGCATCTGGGAAGGCAATGCGATTTTAAAAATGTCCGATGGCCGTCGCGTTTCGGTTCCTTTGATCAATTTGATTAGCGACAGCCGGATTCATGCCAACAAAGTGAACGAAACCATCCAAACGCATCGCGCCGAATTGGTCAGCGAACTCAAGGCGCAAGCGGCCGAGGCGGCTGCCCCCGCCCCGACCCCGCTTCCCCAACCGCCGGCGGCCCCGGAGTATCGACCACTCGACAAAGGCGCGACTGCAATCGAAACGCTGCAACATCTTCAAGATCAATCCGCCTCGGGACACTTGTTGTTGGCCTACTTTGATTCGTTGCCCCCCAAATATCGCGCCGACCTTGATGGAATTGTCAAAGCAGGTGCCCAAAAACTGGACGCCGCAAGCATCGATTCCACCGTGGGTCCGCTCTACCGAGCAGCCGATCTGGTCGTCACGCATCAAAATTGGATCTTCAGCCATCCACGTATGAAGATGCTGGACGCCAACACCCGAGAAATCTTGCGCACACTGCTGCTGAATGCGGCCGGCGCAATCCGTGCGACTCTGGATCCGGCAGCTCTCACGACCGAGAAACTTGACTCGATGCAATTACGTGACTGGCTGGTCCAGCGTGACAGCGCCGTCGCACCGCATCTGTATGCGATCAACAGTGTATTGCCCTCCACCGCTGCGACGTTTGAAGAGTACGACGCGAGCCAACAGAATCAGTACGATCCGTACGGTGAGGAATCCGGCTATGGCACCGAATCGAGTATGGAAATCGCCGAGTTATCTGGTGAAGAAGGACCTCCCGGCGATTCACCTGTCCAACCAGATGCCGCGACGCCAGCTAAACCGGAATCCAATGATGCGAAAATCAAAGTCACCCAAAACGGACGTTCGGTCATCCTCGATATGGTCCGAGTCGATGGGTACTGGATTCCTAAGTCACTTTCCGAAAACTGGAAAGAATCGGTGGCGTCAAAAAAAGAAAAAGCAGCCGCTTCGGGATTAATGTCGTTGGTGGATTCACCCGCGATCACCGCTGTGGGATCGATGCTGCAACCCACTATCGATACGCTTTCCTCGGCCAACACCGCCGAAGAATTTCACCAAGCGATGGAAACTGTATTTCAACAAGCTCAAACGTTTGCTTCGGTGCTGGGGGGACTTGCCGGAAATTCCTCCGAGATCTCCAACCCATGGCAACCCGCCAAATCGTCTCGCTCCTCACACAATAGCGACGGCTACACGGACGAAGAGTATCGCGAAGAAATGGAAATGCAGTACAACACGGACGTCCCCTAGGCTTTGTCTGAGAAACCGCTCAAACTCGCCTTTCGCTTTGCGACAGTCGTGGGAAAAGGCCGCTCTTGCGAAGCGAGAAACCGCTTTTCAGACAGAGCCTAGTGCGGTCGGCCCTCGACGATACCAGCAAATTACACTCGATCGGAATCCTGTCAGGCGTGTCGGAAGAAACTGAATCAACCGTTGCAATTGTCGGTGGCGGTTTGTCAGGACTCGCCACCGCCGCCCATCTGCACCTGAAAAACCCCGATCGAAAACTCGTGGTGCTCGAATCGTCTCACCGCGTGGGCGGAGTCATTCATACCGAGCGAATCGATGATTTTGTGCTCGATCATGGCGCCGACATGTTCGCGCTGAACCCGCCGGCGGCGATCAACCTGTGTCGTCAGTTGGGAATCGAAGATCGCTTGATCCTGCCCAACCAAACCGGCCGTGGCGCCATGATTGTTCATCGCGGAAAATTGAAGCCGTTGCCGGATGGCTTTGTGTTGATGCGGGCCACCAAGATGCTGCCGATACTGACCACGGGGCTGCTATCGCTACGCGGCAAGTTACGAATGGTCGCCGAAGCACGAGTGCCCAAACGCACCAAGATCGATGACGAAAGCGTGGCCAGTTTTGTCCGCCGCCGGCTCGGAAACGAAGTGCTGCAACGAATCGTGGGCCCCTTGGTCGCCGGCATCTACACGGCCGATGTTGAAAAACTCAGCATGAACGCAACGATGAAGCCATTCGTCGAGATGGAACGTCAATACGGCTCGCTGACACGGGCTACATTTGCACGTCGCCGATCGGGACAAGATTCAGTGGAACGCAACAGCACCGGTGCTCGCTACGAGCAATTCCGAGCTTTCCCGGACGGAATGATCGAACTTCCTAAACGACTTAGCGAATCGCTGCCTGCAGGAACCGTTCATTTGCAATGTGGCGTTCAGTCGATTCAACGGCTTGATGACCGATGGTTGGTCCAGGATACCGACGGAGGCTCCGGGCTGTACGACAATGTGGTCTTGGCAACACCGGCGAGGGTCAGTTCACGTCTGTTACTAGACATCGCTCCCGCCGCGGCAGCAGAGCTTGCTTCGATCGAATCCTCTTCAACTGCGATTGTTATGATGGCGGTTCGCCGCGAGGACATTGCCGAAAAACGTCGCATGTTCGGCTTTGTCGTTCCTCCGATCGAACGGCGCAGAATTTTGGCAGCCAGCTTCGCCAGCGAAAAATTTGCCGGACGCGCCCCCCAGGATCATGTCATCGTGCGAGTCTTTATCGGCGGCACGCTGCAACCGGAACTATTAGAAAACGATGACGAAACTCTTGTCGACATTGCCCGCAGTGAATTGGCAGATCTGATTGGGCTCCGCGGCATCCCAGTCGTCACTCGCGTCGTTCGCTGGAACAACGCAATGCCTCAGTACACGCTCGGTCACGTCGAACGGGTACAGCGAATCCGCGAATCCATCGACTCCACCCCCGGAATTCACTTAATCAGCAACGCGTTGGATGGAGTTGGAATCGCTCCCGTGATCGCGGCTGCCGAAAAACTTGCCAATCAAATTGACTAGCGAAGTTATCTCGGCCGAGTGTTTTCAATAGTGGGGTGGCTTTTCGTCCAGTGGGTCCTGGGCCGGTTCCTTACTCTCCTTCAGATCGTCCATCTTCTCCTTCATCGCCTTTAACACGGCTTGCATGCGATCTTGCCGCATCGCCTGCTCAGTAACAACTTCGTTCAATTGGTCATACGCATGCTGCATATGGGTGATCTT
>NZ_ANOG01000623.1 GCF_000346295.1 Rhodopirellula maiorica SM1
ACGGGCTACCCGCGTGCTCGTTCCACACCCATTGGCCGATCGATCCATCGCTTGGCTACAATGTTGCACTGGGATGCACTTGGGAATCGAGTGACGAAAACGCTTGGGGCTGGAACACAGGACTGACCGATGGCGTGTGGGGCAACCGCAATCCTCAATGCTTCGCCACAGGGGTTAGTGATGAGTTCCCGAAATCGGTCACGATCGATCTAAAAAAGACGCAAACGATCAATCTTGTCCGCTTTGGTGTTCCCGAGGTGGGATCGACCAAAACCGTGGCAATCTCGGTTAGCGAGGATGGAAAAACGTTTCAACAGGTCGGCTCGCATTCGTTTGGACAAGGCAAAGCCGAACGGGCCGTGATCGAGTTTGATGACAGCACGGCGAGATTTGTCCGGCTTACCTACCTCGACCATCATTCCAGCTTGGTTGGCGGCTACAACAACACGTTCGCCTTCACCAGCGAAGTGGAAGTCTATCGAGCGCAATAGTTTGAGTATCCTGTGTTGCCGCGTTCACAAAATGGGAAGGACTAAAGTCAATGGCGTCCTCGATTCGTGTCTTCGCGTTGCTCAGCGGTTTGATTGCCATCGTAATCGCGGCGAATTCGCTCGCGATGGCACAGCCCACACCACCGTCGACCGACGATCAGGTGAGCCTGTTTCATTTGCCCGACGGCTTTGAAATTCAACTCGTATTGAGTGATCCCGACATCGGGCAACCAATGAACTTGAATTTCGATGCGCGAGGGCGTCTGTGGTTGACGCATTCTGTCGAATATCCCTATCCGGCACATAGCGAAGGAGTCGAGCCAGACCGCGGGAAATTTGCTGGCGGCGGCAACAACCCGCCACGTGATCGTTTGACGGTCGTTGAGATTGGACCTCGAGGATCTGCCCAGCAAATCACTCACTTTGCCAGCGGGCTAAACATTCCGATCGGCAATGTCCCGCTGGATGATGGCAGCGAAGCACTGGTTTATGCCATCCCTTCGATCTTTCACGTCGTCGATGATAATCACGACGGACAATCCGATGCGATCACGACGCGGTACACGCGATTTGGAAACATCGACGTCCATGGTAACGCAAGCTCCTTCACCCGAGGAATTGACGGTTGGATTTATGGTTGCCACGGTTTTTCAAACCACAGTGAAGTCAGCGACGCCAGCGGGAATGTGGTGAAACTGCATTCAGGAAATACGTATCGGTTTCGCGACGACGGATCGCACTTTGAACTGTGGACAGCAGGCCAAGTGAACCCGTTTGGAATGACGTTTGATCCGTTGGGAAACCTGTTCAATTCCGACTGCCATTCCAAGCCGGTCTATCAACTGCTGCGTGGCGCTACGTATCCGCAATTTAGTGGCAATCCGCCGCCGATCGGATATGGCCCGACGATGATCGATCACCAACATGGGTCCACTGGAATTTGCGGCCCCGCGTATTACGCTGCCGAGCATTTCCCCGAGAAATTTCGCGACAATCTTTTTATCTGTAACCCCGTCACCGGACGAGTTCATCGCGATCAATTGACGCGGGTAGGATCGACCTTGCTGTGTCAAACGCAGCCTGATTTCATTACCAGCAACGATCCCTGGTTTCGTCCCGTTGATGCGATTGTCGGACCCGACGGAGCACTTTACATCGCCGATTTTTGCAACTTGGTGATTGGACATTACGAGGCGCCGCTGGACCATCCTGATCGCGACCGGACCCACGGTCGAGTTTGGCGAGTCGTTTACCAAGGCGATGCGACGACGCCGGTCCAGCTGAGTCCGACGGATTTGACGCAACTGTCTGCAAATGAACTTGTCGATCGATTGTCCGACCCGAATTTGCAAGTACGAACGCTGGCGACGAGTCTCTTGGTCGATCGTGCCAACCAAGAATCACTCGGCTTAGTCCGCGACGCGGTCGAGTCAAGCAACACGGCGACCGCTCGGGCTCATGGCTTATGGGTACTCGAGCGGACAAAATCCCTCGACGACGAAACGCTTAAACGACTTGCCCACGATCCGGCTGCGATCGTTCGAATTCACTTAATGAAAATGCTGGCCGAGCGAATTGAATGGACCGCCACCGAGTCGTCGCTGGCTCGAGCCGCATTGCACGACAGCGACGCGTTTGTTCAACGTGCCGCCGTCGATGCATTGGGGCGACATCCCGCTTGCGACAATGTCAAAGCGATACTGCAGACGTGGGCAACGACACCGGCCGACGACACCCATTTGCATCACACACTTCGGTTGTCACTTCGCGATCACCTTCTCAGCAAACAGGTCATCACGGGGTTACCACTCGAATCGATCGAGGACGATCTTCGCGAGCGATTGATCGAGGTGTCGGCGGTGACCGACGGGGATCATGCCGCAGGGCTGAGTCTAACGTTGCTGGAGACCACAACAAATCCGGAAGCGTGGGCCGATCGTATCGCCACCCAAATCGGCAACCATGGAACCGACGACCAAGTTGCAAAATTGTTCTCGATCACAAAGCAGCGAATCGCCAGCGATGCAAACTCCCAATTTCAGATCCTGGAGGCGGTTGCCAATGGAATGCAGCATCGCGGTAAATCACTCGATCAATCCGAACCGCTCCGCGTTTGGTGGTCCGAGATCGCCGCAGAATTGCTTGGTCAAATCGCAGCGAGTCCCTCGCACTGGGCCAATCATCAAGTTCCCGGGATCACAGCGTCTGAATCGCCGTGGGGAATTCGTCAGCGAAAATCGGCTGACGGAAATTCGCAAGCGTTGTTTTGGGACAGCATCTCTGCTGGCGAAAGCTTGACCGGCATCTTGCGAAGTCCACCGTTCACGGTTCCCACGCAAATTCAGTTTTGGATGTGTGGGCACAACGGGATCCTCGGTTCGCCTGACACCCAAAAGAACTTGGTCCGGTTAGTCGATCTCGAATCGGGCCAGACGATTGCGAAACAATCGCCACCGCGAAGCGATGTTGCCGTGCAGTACACGTGGGACTTGACGGAACACGCTGGCCGCACCGCTGTTATTGAAATTGTTGACGCAGACCAAGCTGATGCTTACGCCTGGGTCGCCGTCGGACGAATCGAACCTGCGGTCGTGACCATCAGCGAAGACAAATTCAGTGACCGGATCGTCGAATTGGCGGGTGAGTTTGGATTGACCGAACATGCTGCCGTGGTCGCATCACTTGCCTGCGACGCAAATCAATCGCCAAAGATTCGCAAACAAGCCATGACAAGTTCGCTGCGGTTAAGCGACGAAGCCTCGATCGTCCCGATCTTGAATGGCATTTTGACCGACAGTAGCGAAACGAACGAACTTCGCGTTGCTGCAGCCGAGTCACTCGCGAATCTTGGCAGCGAAGTGTCACACCACTCACTTGCTGGCGGTTTGGAAACGTCTCCGCACGAACTTCAGCGAGCCATCTCCGCAGGACTCGCTCGAAAATCGTTCGGTATTGAATTGCTGCTTTCCCACATTTCGCTCGGCAAGGCGTCGCCTCGATTGTTAAAAGACGTTCGCATCTCTGAATTGATTCAGCGGAATGCAACATCCGAGCAAAAAAAACGAATCGCCGAACTCACACGCGACCTGCCGCCTGAGGATAAAAAAACGACTCAGCTGCTGGTCCAGCTGCGTGAAAGAATGGGAGATGATTTTTCGACCGACGGGGCTACCGAGGGCGAAGCTCTCTTTAAACAGCAATGCGCCACATGTCACCAGATTGCAGGGCAGGGTGGTGTCGTCGGCCCGCAGCTCGATGGCGTTGGCAACCGAGGTGTCGAGCGGTTGCTCGAAGACGTCGTCGATCCGAATCGAAATGTCGATGTGGCGTTCCGGATGACTCAAATCCTCACGCTTGATGGCAACATCGTGACCGGATTGCTGCGGCGTGAAGAGGGCGGTCGGGTGGTGATCGCGGACCAAACCGGCAAGGAATTCTCGCTCGCAACCGACAGTATTGAACAGCGTAAAGACTCGACCGAGTCGCTGATGCCCGCAAATTTTGCGGAAACGATGACGGCTCAGCAGATCCAGCGTGTCGTCGCCTTCTTGCTGACTCAACAATCCGCGACCGAGGCCACGGGCGAATGAGTAAAACGGGCGATTGAGCCGATATTTGGGGCAAAACGAGGCCTGCGTTGGTGGGGTGCGGTTGCCAATTGGTGCAGGGACAATAGGCTAGGCCTTAGTTCCGCCGGTCCGCTCGATTGACAAACGTCTGGGCGACTTTCGCTACCAGATCTGCCCCCGTTCCCCCTGTTCGCACTTGATCCCCATGTCTCACTCGCTTGATCCGCTCGTCCGTTTGATGCAAACGCTGCAAGAACGCGCTGAAAATCGGCCCGCAGGCTCGTACACGACGAAGCTGCTCGACGGGGGGCCCGAGAAAATCGGCAAGAAAATTCGTGAAGAAGCCGAAGAAATGATCGAGGCGGCAAGCGAGGAAGGCGACGCCGGACGCGAGCATTTTGTCTACGAAGCAGGCGATTTGATCTACCACGCCATGGTCTTATTGGCGTGGAAAGGGGTCGATCTAAGCGAAGTGGCCAATGAATTGGGCCGCCGCGAAGGAACATCGGGGCTTGTCGAAAAAGCGAGTCGCGGCAAAAACAGTGGCTCAAACGCCGAGTAATCACCTATCTAGAGCGCACAAGAAAGCAGAATCTTTTGGACACGGAAAACAATCTCCGAATCGGATTGCCTAGCAAAGGACGGCTCAGCGAAATTGCAGGCGATCTGCTCAATCAAGCCGGGCTGCGGTTTCGCCGCCAATCCCGTGGGCTATTCGCTCGAGTGGGCGGTTTGCCGATCGACTTGATCTTCCTGAGAACCGATGATATCCCGACGCTTTGTGCCGAAGGTGCGATCGACATGGGAATCACCGGCAGCGACCTCGTCGAAGAAGCCGGCGCCGATGTCCAACTGCGAATGAAATTAGGGGTCGGCCGCTGTCGACTCGCCGTCTGTGTTCCCGAAGATGCCCCGATCACGACAGCCGCGGAACTTAACGGCAAGCGAATTGCCACCAGTTTCCCTGCGATCACCCAGCGTTACTTGGCTGGATTTAATGCCGAAGCTCACCTCGTCTCGCTGACCGGCAGCGTCGAGGTGATGATCCAATTGGGCGTCGCCGACGCGATCGTCGATCTGGTCGAAACCGGCAGCACGCTGGCGGCAAATCGGCTTCGCATCCTCGACGAAATTGATTCCTACGAAACCGTGCTGATTCAAAACGACCAATGCCGCGACAAAGCGACCGCCGACCGCGTCGTTCGGCGACTCGAAGGGGTCGTGATCGCCCGAGATTACTCGCTGCTGGAATACAATATTCTCCGGGCCAAACTGGCCGACGCTGAAAAGATCACTCCCGGATTCAACTCGCCCACCGTTAACGCGCTCGAAGACAAAGATTGGTGCAGTGTCCGCGTGATGGTTCAGCGAAAACAGGTGATCGACGCGATGGAACAGCTCGAAAAGCTCGGTGCCTCGGCAATCTTTGAAACCACGCTGTCCAACTGCCGATTGTAACGAAGAAAACCAACCACCACGCTTCACTCCTCTCTACACAGTTCTCCTACTGCTCATGTCCCAATCTAGCGAACTGCCGATCCAAATCGACGTCCAAACCGTTTCAGAAATGTTGAAACAAGGTGACGACTTCTTGTTGCTTGATGTTCGCGAAGCCAACGAATACGCGGTCGCCAAGATTACCGGCAGCACCTTGTTGCCGCTCAGTGAGATCGGATCTCGCGTGCACGAACTCGAAGAACACAAAGACCGCCGGATCGTCGTTCATTGCCATCACGGCGGCCGCAGTTTGCAAGTGACCGAAGCGCTGCGTAGTCGCGGCTTTACCAAGGTGCAAAACATGGATGGCGGGATCGATGTGTGGAGCCAACAGATCGACGCTTCGGTCAATCGCTACTAAACAATCTCAGCGTCATGATGCGGTCCGCCAAGCGTACCGAACTCCTTCGCAATTGCTAGCAAAATCAAACCACGCGGCCAGCATTCCACCCAAATCGCCCTGTTTACCAGGACCCTCAAATACCGCGTGAATTGCCCACTAAATGTCTCTTTACCGACAAGGGCTCAGGGGGTTATCATCGCCAGCATTAGTCGCGCAAAAGTGGTCTTGTCCAAGATGATTTGAATTTTTTTGAATCGTCCACTGGTGCAAACGCAAGACGCTTCGCGGTCGTTTTTTTGCACTTGTTCAAGGATTGAAGCAATGGGCGGAGTCCCCGTGCTACTGCTATTCGCTGCGATCGGAGTCACCTATGGTTGGCAACCCGATGGTGGTGGAGGTGTCGAGTACATCATCCAAGTCCCAGCTGATCAGATTGATCGACTGCAGGAATCGGGTGAGGTCAGCAGCGTCATCGACCCTCAGGTTCAAGGGCATGTCAGCCGCGTCGTGATCCGTGTGGGGAACCAACGCTTGCCTCGCGAGACGCCCTCTGCGATCTCGCAACTGCGTCACGAAGTTCCCGTCTCCGCCAATGGGACCAAGTCCGCGATCGTCGAAACTCAGACGCGGCGTGATCGCAATCAAAACGCTTTTGATGCCAGCGACGAACAACCGATTCCGATTCCGCAAATGACGGTGAACTCAGCGGTGCAGCCGATCCCCGGTTTGCTTGGTGCGCAAAACAAATTGGCCGGAATTCCTGCGAGCGGCCCAGCGGAAGCGATGATGAAGCCTGACGCGAGTCCCTCAGCCGCCGGTCCCGGGCTCAGTTTTCCCAGCTCGGCACTTCCTCAATCGCTACAAGAGGCAGCGGGAAACACCGCAGCCAACGTCCGTGACGGATTGAATGATGCTGCTCAAGATCTCGGCAACCGCACGCGTGGGGAACTTGACGCTGCAATGAATCGCGCCGCACAAAGTGCCGAGGATGCCGCCACCGGAATGGTCAACCGCGCCGGCAACGCCCTTCGCAATGGATTCGATTTTACAGCCGCCAGTGGCTCGAGTGGCAACAATAAACCGGCGGATGCTGTCGGCTCGCCCGACGCGAATCGATTCGATGTTCCATCGTTCACCGGAACTGACCCCAGTGGATCCAGCTCAGCGAATCGATCCCTCGCCAGTGGTCCCTCGACCGATCCGACAGACAGTCGTGAAATGGTTCGTGGTCGCGACAAAGATTGGCAAGACTTGAACCAGATGAACCTGCGATCCCAATCCAATATGTCGGGTGGTCCGTCAACCGATCCGGTGAGTAATCCCTCGACCGATCCACGCTCCATCACTGAGAATCGCAGCACCAATACTCCCTCCTCAGGACTCGGAACGTCGCCGACCTTTGGACGACTGCCCGATGCGCTGAACACCACTCGCCGGACCTCCGACGACACTGCCGCTCAACAGCGTGCTGCGCAAGAAAGGGCTGCACAGGAGCGAATTGCACAGGAAAGACTAGCACAAGAACGGGCGTTACAAGAGCAACAAGCTGCCTACCAACGTCAGCAATTCGAGCGTGAGCAGGCGGCGCGCGATCAGGCCGCACGTGAACAGGCGGCACGAGCGCAAGCCAACGCGAACAGTCCGATCCACAATCAAACCTCATCTCCGTATCCCTACGGCCAATCCACTCCATTGCCCTCGGCAGGGCAGAGCAGCAATTTTGCAAATACCGGTGCAAGTGCCCCGAACAGCCGAACGTACGGTCAATCGTTTCCTAACGACGACACCGCCGCGTCGGCGATCACAAACGCCACTACTGACCCTCGTCTTTCCAGCACGGACGCAGCCAAATTCCCCCCGGTGGATGGAGCTATGATGCCTATGGGCGTCCGATCGACCGCGACGGCAATGTACTGGATAGCTATGGCCGCGTCGTTCCAACACAATACACCAACACAACACGCCTCGCCGACCAATCCGCAGGCAACGCAGCGCCCCCTTCGCGGGTTCCGGACGGCTACGAGTCGAATGCCAACACCCCGGGTGCCAATCCTCCGCCACGCAACTCAGCGAACGCGGGTGGTACGGGTTCAGGCCAAACGTACGCGCCCCCGAATCGTGGCACCGGCGATGACGTTCGTTCTCCCTCGGACCTCGACCGTCGCTATAGCGATGCGGACGCTCGTGAAGCCGCACTGGCAGCCGAACGTGCCGCGTATTCACGCAACGCCGCGCCGGCTAAAACGGTCGCAGCTCAACCGCTGTTTAACGGCCTGCTGCTGATTTCGATTGTCGGCAATGTGTATCTTGCTTTCTGGCTGAAAAACCTGCGTCATCAGTTTCACGACTTGGTGGCGGCGAAGCGAATGAGTCAAAACTCTGGTGCTTCGGTGGGCTAATCCGGCACGTTTTTTCGGTTTTGCTCTTTCGCTAGCCTTCGGTAATTTGCTAACGATAGGTTCGAAGCCAAAAGATTTGGCTAGTTTTCTCGCGAAGGATTGCGACCCATGAAACCGTTTGGCGTACGACTTGCCGCTGGTGCGATTACGATTTTGCTCGGAGCTCTAGCAGCCGCGCAAGCCCAAAAAGACCGTAGCGATCGCCACGAATCCGACTGGAATTTGGCCGCCGCAGCCGCACCGGGCCAATTGCCGGCTCCGATCGTTGGTATCGAAGCCGAAACCACGGCCAATAGCGAAGCGAGTGATCCTGCCGCCGGTCCCAACAACCTACTCTCTGGCATGCCTGCGGGTCCGCTAGGCGAAGTCGCGCCGATCAGCGGCTCGGCGTCGTCCGATGCCGCCGCGAACTACGGTGGCGTGGCGCAAGTCCAGTACACCGAACCGGCAAATGGTCCTGCCAACTCGATGCCGCTGCCGAATTCACTCGGGGCAGGTCCCGTCGACACTCCCTCATTTGATGCCCCTTCGTTTGATGCCCCTTCGTTTGATGCTCCCTCGTTCGATGGCGCGGCTCCGCAGACACCAGACCCCACCGCCACGCCCGATGCTGCCAATTTCGAAGTACCAAGTTTTGATCCGCCCGCTGCGGATGCAGCCGCAGCCGAGCCGATGCCGACCACGGAAAACACTGGCTGGGGATTGCCAGCCGCAGTGATGGGGATCAACGAATCCGCTCCCGCTGATACCACAATACAAAATGACGCCGTGATGGCGATGGACGTTCCAACGTCTGACACTGACACCGGGGCTTCCGACGCGGGCGACAAGGGAGCCGCAACGACCGAATTGCCGACGGCCGCCGCGATGATGGCACCTGCCGATGAATCGCCAAGCTTCGCCAATCCCGCTGTAGCATCCGAACAACCTAGCAACATGCTTCGCGGTGACAATTCGCTTCGCGGTGAAGCTCCGGCGATGGCGTATGACAGCCCCGAATCGTTCCCTGCTCAAGTCCCTGCCCAAACCAACGCAGGCGACAACCAAGCTGCCGGCGTTGACGCTGCCCCGCAAGACGATTACGGACAACCTGCTGTTGCCGCACAAACGATGACACCCGCGGCCACCGCCGGCCCGCAGACGTCGCCTTCGTTTGGCACTGGCGCCGAAGCGAATGAAGGGCCCACGGGCTCGTTTGCCGGAAATGACCCCACAATCCCCAGTGGCCCGGCCGCCGCCAACGGTGCAGTGGCCCCTTACGGCCCAGCCGAATCGTACGGCCCTGCCGAATCATACGGGCAAACCGAATCCTATGGCCCTGCTGCCAATTACGGCCCTGCCGCAAACTACGGGCCTGCTGCAAACTATGGCCCCGCTACCAATGCGGCTCCGGCGGCGACGATGTCAGCCCCGCAAGCCTATCCCGCCGAAGCGCCGGCCTACAACGCTGGCGGCAACCTCGGCAACGAGCGAATCGCCTCGCGAACGCTGCAACCGGGCATGACGAATCCAGCCTCTGCGGCAGCAGTTCCTCAACAATTTGACGCCCCGATTGCGGCGCAACCGGTCCGCGTCAATCCAGCCGAAACGCTTGCCTCGCCTGGCGATCGCCGACTCGAAGGCGTCCAATCCCCAAGCATCGTGATCCAAAAACGGGCTCCGAGCGAAGTCAAAGTCGGCAAGCCTGCATCGTTTGTCATTCACGTTCAGAATGTTGGCTCGGTCGAAGCACTTGACGTCCAAGTTCATGACCGTGTCCCGCAAGGCATGCGGATGATCGATGCATCACCGGCTCCGCAACAACAAGGCGAAATCCTTGTTTGGGAACTCGGTGCGATGCCAGCCGGTGACGAACGCACCGTGACCATGCAATTGGTCCCCGAACAAGAAGGTGAACTCGGCAGTGTCGCTCGTGTGACTTTCGAAGCCGCCGCTTCAGTACGCACCATGAGCACTCGGCCTGAATTGAAAGTCGTACAGCACGCTCCCGAGCAAGTGCTGATTGGACAACAACTCGAAATCGAAGTCGAAGTTTCTAACCCGGGTACCGGAGCCGCCACAGGCGTGGTCGTTCAAGAAGATGTTCCCGATGGACTGGAACACCCCAAAGGCAAACAGCTCGACAACTTGCTGGGCGAATTAGCCCCCGGCGAAACTCGTCATCAAGTGCTGCGGATGCGAGCCGTTGCACCCGGAAGGATCCAAAACACTATTCGCTTGGTTGCCGACGATGGCTTGACCACCGAACATACCGTCAACGTCGAGGTGGTTGCTCCGGATATCCAAGTTGCTCTTTCGGGTCCGGCTCGCCGTTTCTTGGAACGCCCAGCCACCTACCAATTGGAAATCGTCAACAACGGTACTGCGGACGCAACGCATGTCGAAATCAAAGCACAACTCGATCGTGGGTTCACCTTTGTCAGCACCGACTTCGAAGGTCAATATGATCCCGCCCAACATGCCGTGTCGTGGTATCTGGAGAGTCTACCGACGGGCGGACGTGGCCAGGTTCCTTTGACACTGCTGCCAGTCGAAGAGGGCAATCGCAAGATCGTCCTGGATGCCCGAGCGGATCTGGGCGTGATCGCCAAGAGTGAAAGTTCGGTTACCGTCGAATCGCTTGCTGAGATGACATTCCAGATCACTGATTCGGCTGATCCGATCGAAGTGGGCGGTGAATCGATCTATGAAATCCGCGTCAAAAACAGTGGTTCGCGTGACGACAGCAACGTACGTGTTCAACTTCAATTGCCACCGGGCATCGAACGAATTGCCTCCGATGGTGACGCACAAGAAGACGGCCGTGGCGGCCTGTTCTTCGCTCCGAAACCGCTGCTCGCTGCCAACAGCGAATTGGTTTATCGCGTCCGAGTCCGCGGTGTCGCCGAAGGTACTCACATCGTCAAAGCGATCGTCACCAGCGATCAATCCGCCGTGCCTGTCACCAAAGAAGAGAGCACGATGGTGTACTCGGACCGCTAAGACCGGTTCGATTCGAACTCACGATTTAATGAAAGCCCCTGGTAACCGCAGGGGCTTTTTTCGTTGGAAGCTCGACTGAGCACGAGGTTGAACCGCTTGGGCGCTAGCCCCGGTTTCGGTGCGTACTTTTTGACGGGCGCATGTAACGGGACAACGAAACGGTGGCTAGCGCCAAAACCGCTAACGATCACGTTGGCCGTCTTGGGCGCTAGCCCCGGTTTCGGTGCACACTTTTTGACGGGCGTATGTCACGGGACAACGAAACGGTGGCTAGCGCCAAAACCGAACGCTGTGAAGCATTTTTTCGTAGCGAAACTCGCTGAGAGTTTCGGTTTTACTCGCACGGCCGAAAGTCTCTGCGACTTTCGCTACAGTAAATTCGCGTTTTCCTATACGAAGAAATTCTTCACAGCGTTGGCCAAAACCGCTAACGATCACGTTGGACGCTAGTGGCGGGGCAGGTGCGAACGATTTCAACGTAGCGGGGCGAGACGCAGAGAACCAGAATGTTGCTGGACGCCGCTCACCCGAGCATCGCTGAAGGCTCTGCTCGTCCTCTCCCTAAACTACGTTTTGGGAGAGGTGGCAACTAACGCGAACTGCCTTTCGGCTAGACTTGCAGGCAGTGGCGGTTGGCCATGCTGATGCCGCTGACGATCGCACCGACGATGCCAACGAAGCCTTGATCGGTGCCGCACAGAAAGACGTTGGGCAGGTGAGTCGTACCATCAAGCTGTTTGTCCGGCGCGCCGTAGACGGCACCGTTGTCGTGCCAGGTGAAGCGGCGAATCGTCTTGGGAGTGAAGACGTCGGTATCGACAACGTGACGACGGAAATCAGGCATGAAACGTACCGCTGATTCGATCGCCGCATCGTACTGGATGACCTTCTCGGCGCGGTACTTTGCCTCGGGCAACGCACACCAATGATCGTGATTGGCCAGCGTGGTGATTCGAATCACGCCTTCTGGCAATTCGCCTTCGTCGGCGTCGTAAACGTAGTTGTTCGGTGAACAGATCACACCGGTGCGGACATCACACAATCGGTCCTCAGGACGTTCCCAGTGGAATCGCTCGCTGTCGTTGTAGAACACAATCGTGCGATCAAACCCAATCTCCTTGGGCAATTTGTCCAGCACCGAAATCGACTCGATGAACGACAACTTGCCTGCGCGTGCCACGTCGACTTCGCTGATGTCATCACACATCCGCAACGTTTCGATATTGCCGGCAGACGATAAAATCCGCTTGCCTTCGATCACCGTACCGTCATCAAGCACGACGCCGACGGCGCGACCATTGTCGACATGAATTTTTGAAACCCCGCTGCGAAGTTTCAATTCGCCACCGAGTCCGCGAAATTTGCGGACCAGGTTCTTCAGGATCAAACGAACCCCTTTGTAGGGACGTCCAAAGCCTTCCAAATAGCAGGCGCGGAACATGATACAGAACTGACCAAAGTCCATGTCATTTTCGCGGGCGTTGCCATACCACATCAACGGGCAGAGCAACATTTCGATCAATAGCGGATCGGACAGATGAGTTGCCATCACCTCGCGAGCGGACCGCATAAAGCTAGGGTCGTCACCGTCCATATCGCTGTAATCCAGCAGCGCGGCACAGAGCGATCGAAAGCCATCGATTTGGCCTGGGAATTTTTCGGCAATCTCGTTTTCGAGCTGAGTGATGTCGTTGTCAAAATCCAGCGACATGTCGGGGAAACGGATCGAGGATCCGTTTTGCTCGGCCAACTTGAAATCTTCCCAACGAAAACGAAGCTGGCGAATCAACTTCGCCAACGGCCCCTTCTTGTCGCCTTT
>NZ_ANOG01000624.1 GCF_000346295.1 Rhodopirellula maiorica SM1
TGAATCTCGGCAAGCGTGAATCCAAGGTTCTGTGCTCGTTTGATAAACCGGATGCGATCCACGGTCGCCGCAGGATATTCGCGAAAAGATGTCCTGATCGGCGTCGGTTCGTTGATCAATCCGCTGCGCTGATAAAAGCGAATCGTCTCGACTCCTACACCTGACGCCTTAGCCACTTTACCGATCGTGAACCCTGCCATCTCATCTTCCTCCAACACCTATTATCGACTCCGTACAATAGTACAGAGTTAAGTGTAATTTGATCGAGTTAATAGTAACCCGCATGTCGATACAACGGATCGTTTCGCAGTGATCATTTAGTAGTGAGAAGAGAAACAAAAAAGGCAGGGGCGGCGTGTGCTTCATTGCAACCGAAACTGCAAATCCAACGGACACCGCCCCCGCGAGAGCAGACAAGGAGCTGGGAGCTGGGAGTTTAGGAGATGTTGGGCGACCTCGACTTCCCCCCTCGCTCAATCCCGACTTGTCAACGTAGTTCAGGGGCCTGCACGCCTTGTGACTTCAGAATCGTAAGATACTTGGCGGGATCCGCGGCGATCTTTTTCGCGCAGCCAGGGCAGCAGATGTAGATCGCTTTACCAACCGCATTAACCTTAAACGGGCCGCCCATCGCATCGAGCGGTTCGTCCATCACGGGACATTTGACTTGCTTGGCGATGAACGGTGCATCAGCAGCGGTGACTTTGAGTACGCCCTCGCGTACCGATTCACCACGAGCGGGAACACTGGCGGAGACTTGCTTCGTCGGCTTCGCCGAGTCCCCATAGACAGCGGCGAGATACTTTGCAGGTTCCGCTTTGATCTTTTTGACACATCCTTTGCAACACAAGAAGATCGGTTTGTCGCCGACCATCACTTTGACAGGCTGTCCCATGCTGCCGAGCGGTTCGTCCATGACCGGACATTTGGCTTGCTTGGCGACCAAGGCGGCGTCTGCGGCGGTGGCGCTAGTGACCGTAATTTCAGGTCGTCCAGATGCGTATTTCGCCGGATTCGATTTCACGGCGTTCACACATCCAGCGCAACAGACATAGATTTTTTGCCCGTTGGCATCGACGGCAATAGGATCCCCCATGCTGCCCAGCGGTTTGCCGGACACAGGACAAATCTCTTGTCTCGCAATCGCGGCCGCGGCAAGCTGAGTTTCACTGGCCGGAACCGTTGCCACTTCTTTGAAGACCACCGCTTGGCCGCTGGTCGAGGGCACGCCCACCAATTGAACATCGATCTCAATCTGTCGTCCTGCGATTGCCGATAAGTTGACTACCGCCGACAAACCGCCTTTGCCATCGGGAAGCAGATCGTAGCGATAGCGTTTTGCGTTTCCTTCGACACGTAGTAACGCCGCCCCTCGGCCTTGCTGCACCGCCACAGGCGATCCGGCTCGGTCGTATACGAACAATTGGATACCACCTTGCGAGACCACAGTCTCCAGTTGAATCTCACCCTTTTGTCGTAGCGACCCTCCATGAGGCCCTTGGACTGGGTGCTCGGCGGTGGCTGCGACGTTCGCTGACGCATGGTCGTGGGCTGGCCCCGCGTGATGTGTTTGCCCCGACACCGACACCGGAATCAAGCCCGTAGCGGCAATCAGTATCATTTTGAATGGAATAAAACGATTCATCCTTGTTCTCACTTTCGAAGGTAGGGAAAAACGTGACTCGTTCGGTGGCTACAGTTGAGACGCGGTCGAACGATGGGTTAGTTGGCAATTGGAATCCTTCACGAGGAAGGAGATATTTTTTTGATGTATCGATGAATAAGCGGGTCGTTGATCTAGCGAGCCGTGTGCCGTGAGTGAACGTCCGGCTTAAGGTGACTCTACTCGCATTCGTTCTTTTTTTGAGGCCGGAGGCCGGTACAATTCATGCCGGTGGTGTTAACCACCGGTTTGGAATGCGACAAACCCAAGGCCGGAGGCCGACACATTTACACAGTCATTGTGTCGGCCTCCGGCCTTTGCAGCTCATTCGCTACATCCCGTGGCCTTACGGCCACGGCAGAGGATGTATCGGCCTCTGGCCTAAGCCGGGCGTTCTCGACAGCAACCGGGCCTCGGAAATTACCCGGTGCCTTACGGCCCACGGCTCACGCGACCAGGATCGAGAACGCTGTTGTCGTCGCCATCCCATAATGCGTCTTGGAAACCGAGTCGCATCTTGATTTCCAGATAACCGCTGTACAGCGTCGGCACGATGAACGAGGTGAATGGTTCCGCTAACATCCCACCGAACACCGGGATCGCCATCGCGCGAGCGACATCGGCTCCGCGGCCAGTCGCGATCAACACGGGAATGAGCGCCGCCAACGTGGTGACGGTGGTCATCATGCAAGGCCGAATACGTTTCAATCCGGCTTCGTAAACGGTGTTGCGGATGTCCTGGACCGATTTGATGCTGCGTTTTTGTAGTAATTGATGAATGTAGGTCGCCATCACGACGCCATCATCGACGGCCAAACCGAACAACGCGATGAACCCGACCCACACCGCGGTATTCAATTCGACTTGCATCCATCCGACTAACACCATCCCGCCAGCGAACGCAACAGGGATTCCGGTAAAGACCGCCATCGCGATCGGCAGGTTTCGGAACTCAAGGTAAATCAACAGCAGGTTGATCAGAATCACCAGCGGGATGATCCACATCAAACGTTGGTTCGCTTCGATTTGATTACGAAAACTGCCGACCGCTTCGAGCGAATAGCCGGGCGGAAGCGACAAATGATTGGGGTGTTTTGAGGGCAGTGTTTGGGCTTGGCGCAATTGTTTTTCGATCGCCAATACCGATTCCAAATCGCCCGCCGCGCCGTTGGTCATGAACGCGACATGGGCGACCAATCGAGCGTTCTCGCTATTGATCGCACCCGGCCCCCAGGTCGTTTCCAGTGTCGCCAATTCCTCGAGTGGAACCACGGCACCGCTGTCGGTCACGACCGGCAATCGACTGAGTTGATCGATGTGTTCTCGCAAGTCACGGTCATACCGCAAACGGACGGGATAACGCTCGCGGCCCTCGACCGTTTTGATCAAATTCATGCCGCCCAGTGCGGTTTCGATGACTTCGTTGACCTTCGCTGCACTCATCCCATACCGCGACGCCGCTTCGCGATTGACGGAAAATTCGAGATACGGTTTTCCCAACACGATGTCGGGATTGACCGTTCCTGCGTTGATATACGGTGACTGTCTTAGCGTGGCAGCAACTGCGAGCGCCGCGTCGGCGAGCGTTTGTAAATCATCGCCATACACGCGGATCGCCATCGGCGCCTTGATGCCGCTTTGCAGCATCACCACTCGGCCTTCGATCGGTTGCAGCGCCGATGCCGGCGTTACCCCTGGCAGGGTAGCGACGCGGTTGATTTCATCCCACACGTCACGAGCGGTCACACCATCGCGCCACTCGCTCTCGGGTTTCAACATCACATAGGTTTCCACCATCGCGGCGGGCGCGGGATCGAGTGCCGATTCAACACGACCGATCTTGCCCAGTACATCTTTGACCTCCGGAATTTGGCCGATCAATACGTCTTGCGTTTGCAGCACCTGCATCGCCTGCGAAAAACTTGCTGCCGGATACAACGTCGGCATGTAGAACCAACTGCCTTCGTCCAGTGCGATCCAATCATCGCTGCGAAGTCCCGTGAAGATATGCTTTGCATCGACGTAGCCAGGAAACTCATTCAGATCGGCGCCGAACCAACTGGCAACGCGTTCGACCGGCCGCATGACCGTGGGCATGCCGATATAAGCGCCAACACCGAACACCAACAAGACCGCAGGGAACGACAACGCGACCGCTTTGTTGTTCAGTGCGTAACGCAGACGGGCGGCATAGATCCAACGTACAAATCGGCTCGACGGAATCTCTTCGATGGGACGAATCCGTTCACGCAACAATTGCCACCCCAGCACAAACCCCAACACGCCGGTTGCTGCGGATACGGTCCAGAGCGGAATTGCCAACCCTTCGGCAATGCGATTCCCCCACAGAAAATGAGCCGTCATCGAAAGCAGAACCGCCAAGGCGATCCCCGCAGCCAAGGCGGTTCGCTTTTGATAATTGGCACTGCGAAGCAGCAACCGGCTTAGTGCGGGAACAACCGTTACTGCGGTGATCATCGCGGCCGCGATCGCAAACGTTTTGGTATACGCCAATGGCGAGAAAAGTTTGTAGTCGCGCCCGGTCAGAAAGAAGACAGGCAGAAAGCTAACGATCGTCGTCGCCACCGCCGTCACCACCGCCGGAGCCACCTCGACCGCCGCCGTGTAGATGACCGCTGCGCGGGCGGGGGAGGTGGGAGAAGGGGAGGTGGGAGGTGGGAGTGAAGGAATAGTTTGCTCGCGCCGAACTCCTCCACTCCCAACTCCTCCACTCCCAACTCCTCCACTCCCAACTCCCGACTCCCATTCCGCCAAATGCTGATAGATGTTCTCCGAAACAATGATCCCCATGTCGACCATCGTTCCGATCGCGATCGCGATTCCGGCGAGTGACATGATGTTGGCTTCGACACCGACAACGTGCATCGCGATAAACGACATCAACACCGCTGCGGGTAGACTGATCGCCACCACAAAACTGCTGCGAACGTGCAACAGGAACAGCAGGATGATGACGGCGGTGATCAGAATCTCGTCGCGAAGTGCATGCGTCAGCGTGGCCATGGTTTCGTCGATCAAATGGCTGCGGTCATACACGCCGTGGATCGTGACTCCACCAAGTGCCGGCTGGATCGCCGCGATTTTGTCTTTAATCCGATCCAGCACCGCTCGCGGGTTCTCGCCATACCGCATCACCACGACGCCACCGACCGCTTCGGCACCGTTGTAATCAAGTGCACCGCGGCGGAAATCAGGTCCTAGCTGGATGCGTGCAACGTCACGGAGGTGCACCGGCACGCCGTCTCGCTGCTGAACCACGGTCTGTTCCAAATCGATGACCGCCTGTTTCTTGTCACCGTCGCTGCCCAAGAATCCTTTGCCGCGTACGATGAATTCCATCCCCGTGGTCTCGACCGTTTTCGCGCCGACGTCGAGGTTCGATCCTTTGATCGCCATCGCAACGGCATCCAACGTGATGTTATGAAACCGCAGCTTGTCGGGATCGACTTCGATTTGATACTGACGAACATAACCGCCGATCGAGGCGACTTCGCTGACCCCTTCGACCGCTTGCAATTC
>NZ_ANOG01000625.1 GCF_000346295.1 Rhodopirellula maiorica SM1
GATCGTGGGATTATCAGTTCCCGCGGCAAACAGTGGACAGGCCACGGCGTGGTAGAACTGCTGAAGAACGAGCGATACCTCGGGCACATGATCTACGGCCAGCGTTGCTCGTCGAAGTACAAGACGAAGGACAACCCCAGGGGGAAAGTGCAAGTTCTTCCCCGTGATCAGTGGACGATCATCCGCAACACTCACCCCGCTATCGTTTCGGTGCAGGTATTCAACGCGGTTCAGGACCGCCTGAAGAAGAATCGATCCAACACTGCCCCCACCAGCAAAAACCGCTACGCGCTTACAGGCTTGATCTACTGCGGCGCCTGTGGCCATCGCATGTTGGGCCAAGCCTCCCCACGGGAGACGCAAATACGTCTGCTACCAATACATTCAGCGACCTGGGGCGTGTGAGCGGTACCAGATCAAGGAATCCGATGCACTGCACATGATTCTGAGCAAGATCCGCACGGAGATCTTCGAGAAGCACTTCCAACCAAGTCACGTTGAACAGATCAAAGCCGCAATGCGAAAGATCTTATCGGGTGGACAGAAGTCCGGAGGCGAGAAGCTTTACCGCCAGCAGTTAGCGAAGATCGAATTGCAGATTGAAAAAGCGGTTGAGCGGATGACCGAGGTTCCCCCGGACATGATTAAGCATGTCGCGGGGCGTATTCGCAAGTTGGAGGACGACAGAGACGCCGTGCGCTCGCGTTTGGCAGAATCCGACAAGACACCGGCCAAGAGGATTGAAGCCGTAGACGAGCGAATCCAGGCGGCTATTGGATGGCTTGAGAGCTTGGAGACCCTCGTTGAGACTGAGTACGACCCTGTGAAGGTCAATTCGATGCTTCACAAGTTCGTGGACCGGGTGGACTTCCATATGGACCGGCAGCAGTGGGGCGATTCGGGCACACGGTACAAGTGCGAGGTTACGGGCGGCGTGATCTATTTCCGTACCGAGGCACTGCCTTTCGGTATTTCGGGTGTGTGTGAAGAGTTGGAACCATCTCCCAAAAGATCATGATCCTTTCTCAGTCGCGGGACTTGTTTGATGACGTCAACATGGCGGAATCAGCCCCGGCTTCCTCTGCCCCAATATCCACTGCCCCGGCAGCTCCCGACGCTGACAACGAACTCGAATCCACCTCCGAAGGACCTGCAACGCTCTGATGGCTAAAAAGAAAACGAGCATCCGCGATTCCGTGATCGCTGCTGCGAAACAACTCCGCGACGACGTCGATTCACTGTCGTTCTCAGAACCCGTCACGCACGTCTACAACCCGCTGCGATACGCTTGGAATGGACATCAAGCCTATCTGCAAAACGTCAACAACAAGGGCGTGAAAGTGGTGTTTTTGGGGATGAATCCCGGACCCTGGGGGATGGCACAAACCGGTGTCCCGTTTGGCGAGATCGATGCGGTCAAGAATTGGATGGGGATCAATGTCCCCGTCGATCACCCTGAAAACGAACACCCCAAACGGCCTGTCGAAGGATTCGATTGTGCCAAGAGCGAAGTCAGTGGCCGACGACTGTGGGGGCTGTTTCGCGAGCGGTTTAAATCCGCAGACCGGTTTTTCAAAGACCACTTCGTGCTGAATTATTGTCCGCTTGTGTTCATGGAAGAATCGGCCCGCAATCGGACGCCGGACAAGCTGCCCGTGGCCGAACGAGCAACGCTCAACCAAGTCTGTGACGCGCATTTGCAAAAATTGCTCCAGCTGCTCAATCCCGCCTACGTCGTCGGCGTCGGGGCCTATGCCGAAGGGTGCTTGAAGCGAACGCTCGATTCGATCGACAGCAACGCAAAACTTTCACGGATCCTTCACCCCAGCCCCGCGTCGCCGGCGGCCAACCGCGACTGGGCCGGCACCGCCACAAAGCAACTCAAAGAAGCCGGCATCTGGAAGTAGTGCCGTCTTCGTTAGGTAGCGAAACTCGCCAAGAATTTCGGTAAGAACGATTGCGTTCGACGCCGCCGGTGATTGCACGCACACCATACGTGTCGTCGTTACATGTCGTCGTTTTGTGGGACGGAAAGCGGGATTAAGATTAAGAGTAGGATTAAGAATTGAGGTTCAACCACTCCCCACTCCCCACTCCTCACTCCTCACTCCTCACTCCTCACTCCTCACTCCTCACTCCTCACTCCTCACTCCGGCTGCTATCCTGAGAGTAGCTCACTTGCCGTTTCTCGATTCCGCCTGCAAAGCCCATGTCCCGCACTCTTTTTCAAAATGCCAACGTCGTTCTTGCTGACTCGGTCCGCCCCGGATCGGTGCTGGTCGAAAACGGCAAAATTCTCGACGTCGATGCGGGTTCGCACGTGCAAGCCGAGCAAGTTGTCGATTGCAGCGGCCGCCACTTGCTGCCGGGCGTGATCGACGACCAAGTCCATTTCCGTGATCCTGGCTTGACGCACAAAGAGGACCTTGAAACCGCATCGCGTGCCTGTGCCGCGGGCGGGGTGACCTCGTTCCTTGAGATGCCCAATACCAAGCCGCCTGCGATCACGTTGGCCGGAGTTCGCGACAAAGAAGCGATTGCGGCCCAGAAATCACGAGTTAATTATGGGTTCTACATCGGTGCGACCCCCGACAACGTGCCCGAGCTGCAACAAGCGACCGATGTTCCGGGAATCAAGATTTTTATTGGCAGCAGTACTGGCAATCTGTTGGTGGACGAGCAAGCGGCGTTGGAACGGATCTTTGCCGAAACCGATTTGCCGATCTGTGCGCACTGTGAAGACGAAGCCACCGTGCGTGCCAACGCCGAGCGGTTGGCCGGCACGACGGACATTACCGACCACTCACGCATTCGCGACGAAAACGCTGCCGTGATCGCGACCAAGCGAGCGACCGAATTGGCTCGTCGTCACAAACATCGCTTTCATGTGCTGCATGTTTCGACCGCCGCCGAACTGCCACTGCTTGCGGACGCGTCGCCCTACATCACTGCAGAAATCTGCCTGCATCACGTCTTCTTTAACGTCGACGACTACGCGCGACTCGGCAGCCGGATCCAAATGAACCCATCGATCAAGACCAAGGCGGACAACGATGGTCTTTGGCAGGGTCTGCTCGACGGAACCATCCAAGTGATCGCGACGGATCACGCGCCCCACACGCTCGAAGAAAAATCGCAACCGTATCCGCAGAGTCCCTCGGGTTTGCCGGCGGTCGAAAACAGCTTGGCATTGATGCTGGATCAAGCCAACGCAGGCCGCTGCACGCTGAATCAAATCGCGTCATGGATGAGCGATGCCCCCGCCCGCGTGTGGGGAATGGTCGGCAAAGGCCGGATCGAAGCCGGCTACGACGCCGATTTAGTGCTGGTCGACATGAACGAAAAACGCACAATTCGTGACGCAGACCAGCACACAAAATCCCGCTGGAGCCCCTGGGACGGCGAAACGCTGCAAGGATGGCCCGTTGCGACTTATGTTCACGGGCACTGCGTTTGGAATACAATACGCGGGTTCGACGATTCATTCCGCGGAACCAAACTGCGGTTTGACCATAGCCGAGGTGGCTTTTGGAACACCGTCGATGGCATTGGCACCTAACAAGAGACAACCACATGAAACGATTTGCAGCCTGTTTATTGACCACCCTTCTGCTGGCCCCCGCATTCTCGTTTGCCGAGGACGACAGCGAAGCAACCGCGACCGCCGATAACAAGATCGTCTTGTTCGATGGCAAAAGCCTCGACAATTGGAAAGGCCGCGAGGATCTTTGGAGCATCGAAGATGGTCAAATCGTTGGCCGTACCACCGACACCGATCCAATCGACGCTAACACCTTTTTGATTTACAAGGGCGACGTCCCTGAAAACTTTGAACTGACGGTGTGGTTCAAAATCGAATCAGGAAACTCGGGAATCCAGTACCGCAGCAAAATCGTCGATGAAGACAAATTCATCGTGGGTGGGTATCAAGCCGACATCGATTTCACCAACCGATTCGCCGGCATTCTGTACGAAGAACGGGGCCGCGGCATCTTGGCTCAACGTGGAAACCGCGTCACGATTACCGCCGATGGTAAGAAGAAAAACGAAGCGTTTGCCGATAGCAACGAGCTGGCCAACGCGATCCACCCCGGCCAATGGAATGAATTCCGCGTCGTCGCCAAAGGCAACCGACTGCAGCACTTCATCAATAACACGTTGACCGCCGAAGTGATTGACGAGCAATCCGAAAAAGCGTCCTCCGATGGCGTGATCGCGTTGCAATTACATCGTGGTCCCGCGATGACCGTCCGCTTCAAAAACATCTCGCTGCAGAAGTAAGGTTTCCCGGTGGTGAAGAAAGTTTCTGGATCGACGTTCGACCGCGAGGTGCTTGACGCCAACGTCCCGGTGCTCGTCGATTTCTACTCCGATCACTGCGGCCCATGCCGGAAAATGGCGTCGCAGCTGAACAAGTTGCATTCGCAGGCCAAAGGCCGCTACAAAGTGGTCAAAGTCGACACCGACGCCGAGAGCGGTCTAGCGAACGATTACCAAGTCACTTCACTACCAACGCTGATCGTGTTCACACGAGGCCGAGCGACCAAGCGGTTGGTCGGCCTGCAAGACAATCTGACGCTGATGATGGCACTCGGGCTGGTCTGAGCGAGACAACGTCACAACCGACCGCTAGCGACGTTCTTCATTCGTTGCGATCAGAGGGCGGATCGCTTTGCCGATATGTTTTGCCAGGATCGCAACTCCCTCGGTTGATGGATGCACGCCATCAGGGCTGAGCCAGTTTGGCTCGTCTAACAAAATCTGATTCAGATCGACGACCGCGACCTTCCGTTCACGGGCCACTTGTAGCACGGCTTCACGGTACTGTTGCAATAGTCGATCTAGCCCGCCGGCACGCTCAAACACCGCCTTGTCGTGACGCGTGAAATAGGGTTCATGATTGATCGGAGGAACAGTGCATAGGACCACCTGTGCCTGTTGTTTCTGGCACGCATCGATCATTTCATGCAGATTAGCTGAGTATCGATCCAGCGGCACATGGACTTTCGCGTTGTCGACGCGACTATCGTTGGTCCCGAAAAAGATCACCACCACATCGGGATGCTCTGAGAATACATCTTGGTCCATTCGCCGCAGTGCTTGTGTCGTCGTATTGCCACCGACACCGGCGTTGATTGCATCGACACCCAACAGCGGCGCCAAAATGTCCGAGTAACCTCGTTTGGTAATGCTATCTCCGAAACAGACGACTTTGGCGCGAACCGGATCACTCGCAAACGTGCAAAGCGAACTCGTCAATGACACGAACGCAAGGACGATGGGGAAGCCGAGCAATCGATTGGAATTCATCATGGGGAATGCTGGGGGCACTCGTTTCAGTTGCAAATGTGATGATGAGATAGGCGTCCAGACAGCCGCGGACACGACCGACAGGTCGGAAGCCTATCCCAACATTGACGACTACTTCACTCGCTCGTCGATCGCGGCGTTCAGCGTAGCACTGGGACGCATCACATCGCTGGCCTTCTTGCAATCGGGTTGGTAATAACCACCAATGTCGGCCGCTTTGCCCTGTGCCGAATTCAACTCGTCGACAATCTTGGCCTCTTGATCGGACAAAGTGGCTGCAAGCGATTGGAATTGCGATTTCAGCTCCGCGTCCTTGTCTTGCGTGGCAAGTGCCTCGGCCCAGTACAGCGCCAGATAGAAATGGCTGCCGCGATTGTCGATCTCGTTGACCTTACGCGATGGCGACTTGTTTTCGGTCAAATACTTGCCAGTCGCCTCGTTCAACGTCTCCGCCAACACCAAAGCTTTTTTGTTGTCCGCTTTGCCGCCCAGGTCTTCCAGCGAAACCGCCAAGGCCAAAAATTCGCCGAGCGAATCCCAACGCAAATGGTTTTCTTCGAGCAGTTGCTGAACATGCTTTGGCGCCGATCCGCCCGCCCCAGTTTCAAACAACCCGCCGCCCGCCAACAGTGGAACGATCGACAACATCTTGGCACTCGTTCCCAGTTCTAAAATCGGGAACAAGTCTGTCAGATAGTCACGCAGCACATTGCCGGTTACCGAAATCGTATCGAGTCCGTCTTTGGCGCGTTGGCATGACACGCGAGTCGCCTCGACTGGCGACATGATTTGAATATCCAGCCCCGAAGTATCGTGCGACGGCAGGTATTCGTTGACCTTGGCGATCAAGTTTGCGTCGTGAGCACGGTTTTCATCGAGCCAGAAGATCGCAGTCGATCCGGTCGCCCGAGCACGGCTGACGGCCAATCGCACCCAGTCACGCACAGGCAAATCTTTGGTTTGGCACATTCGCCAAATGTCCCCCTGCTCGACGTCATGCTGCATCAACACTTCGCCGTTGCCGTCGACCACTCGCACCACGCCGTCGCTGGGAATTTCGAACGTCTTGTCGTGCGAACCGTACTCTTCGGCCTTTTGCGCCATCAAACCGACGTTGGCGACGCTGCCCATCGTGGTGACATCAAACGCCCCATTTTCTTTGCAGAAATCGATTGTCGCTTGATAGACTCCGCTGTAGCAACGATCCGGAATCATCGCCTTGGTGTCATGCAATTTGCCATCGGGGCCCCACATTTTGCCCGAAGATCGGATCGCTGCGGGCATCGAGGCATCAATGATCACGTCGCTGGGCACATGCAGATTGGTGATCCCGCGGTCCGAATCAACCATCGCCAACGGTGGCTGATCGCGGTAAACGGCATCCAGATCCGCCAACACTTCCTGCTTCTTCGCTTCAGACAACGTTTCGATTTTGGCATAAACGTCGCCAATGCCGTTGTTGGGATTCACGCCCAGTTCGTTAAACAATTCAGCGTGCTTTTCGAACACGTCTTTGAAGAAGACCTGCACCGCATGACCAAAGATGATCGGGTCCGACACCTTCATCATCGTCGCTTTCATGTGCAACGACAGCAGAACGCCCTGCTTCTTTGCCTCGTCGATTTCGCGAGCCAGGAATTCTCGCAGCGATTTCTTTTGCAGTCGCGATGCGTCGATGATTTCGCCAGCCAACAGCGACAATTTTTCTTTCAGTACGGTCGTCGTGCCATCAGCAGCGACCAATTCGATCCGCACATCACCCGCTTCGCTCATGACATGCGATTGTTCGCTGCCATAAAAATCGCCGTCGTTCATCGAAGCGACGTGCGAATTCGAATCTGACGACCACGCGCCCATCGAGTGCGGGTTTTGTTTCGCGTATTCTTTCACCGGAGCCGCCACGCGTCGATCCGAATTGCCTTCGCGAAGCACCGGGTTGACGGCGCTGCCGAGCACCTTGGCGTAGCGAGCTCGGTTTTCCTTGTCCGCATCCGTCTTGGGTTCATCAGGAAAATCAGGAACCGCAAAGCCATTTTTCTGCAGTTCCGCGATCGCCGATTTCAACTGAGGAATCGAGGCACTGATGTTGGGCAGTTTGATGATGTTCGCTTCAGGCTGCTTGGCCAATTCGCCCAATTCCGCCAAGGCGTCTTGCCGCTGTTGGTCCGATGGCAGCACGTCCGAAAAATTAGCCAGGATTCGGCCGGCCAACGAGATGTCTTTGGTTTCGACCGTGATCCCCGCCGCCGAGGTGAACGCACGGATGATCGGCAACAACGAAAAGGTTGCCAGTGCTGGCGCTTCGTCCGTGTGGGTATAAACAATTTTTGAAACGTTCTGAGACATCATCTTCCCTTCGTTGCATGCGGTAACCGATTGACGCTGCGAACCAAGCGATGCAGGGTAAATCGGGGATCAGCTGATGCCCCATCATCGTGTCGAAACCGCTCGAAGGGAAGATGGCCAATTTTAGGTTTTTGGTCGTGATTCTCGCACGCAATGCGCGCCGCAATAAGGCGATTAGGTCGTATATTCCGAATTAAAACGGACATACTCGGTCGTTAAGTCACTCGACCAATACGTTGCCTCGCCTTCGCCCGACCCCACACAAAGCTCGACATCAATTTGCGGCTGCCCCTTCATGGTGCGACTAAGTGACGCGGCATCAAAGTCCAACGGCGTGCCATTTTCGTAGATCGCTTGACCACAGACTGACAACGAAACCTTGGCGGGCTGCAAAGGTTCACCCGCATATCCGGCGGCCGAAACAATGCGGCCCCAATTGGGATCGCCACCAGTGATTGCACATTTCACCAGCGGGCTTGCCGCCACCGTTTTTGCGATCACTTCGGCCGATGCATCACTCTCGGCCCCAAACACGTGAATCTGCATCACGTGCGTTGCCCCTTCGCCGTCGGCGACAAGCTGTTTCGCCAAATTGATCGCTAGCTTCGTCAATTCTGCCTCGAATTCCGCCAACGCGTCGCCCGAGAGCGGTTCATCCGTGCCGCTGGCCAACAACAACAACGTATCATTGGTGCTGGTATGGCCATCCACACTGACACGATTGAAGCTAACGTTTGCGACGCGAGTCAGTATCGCTTGGGCGTCGTCTTGTGTGATCGATGCATCGGTGCACATCACCGACAACATCGTTGCCATGTTCGGCGCGATCATTCCAGCACCCTTGGCCATCGCCGCGATCCGAATCGTCTTGCCACCCAACGCCAATTCGCAGGTTTCGGTTTTGCGTGCCGCATCGGTGGTGCGAATCGCTTCGGCGGCGTCGACAAAGGCCGCGTCGTCGCCGGCGAGTTTGCCGTGCACCTGCTCGATTCCCGTGCGGATTTTTTCCATCGGCAATCGCTTTCCGATCACCCCGGTGCTCATCACCAACACGCCCGATTCGTCGCAACCGACCAACGCAGCGAGCTGGGCGGACGACGATTTTGCATCCTCCATCCCTTGGTCGCCGGTACAGGCATTTGCACAACCGCTGTTGGTCAGCACCGCCCGGACCGCCGCCGACGGGGTACGCGAACGTGATAGCACGACCGGCGCGGCGACAATTTGGTTCGTTGTGTAAACGCCCGCAGCAACGACCGGATGATCCGATACAATCAAGGAAACATCCGGTTTTCCGCTAGCCTTGATTCCGCAAGTCGCACCGGCAAAACGAAAACCACGTGGTAGGGATAAGGGTGAATCTGACATGGGAAATGCCTGTAAAATTGGTTTGCTGTTTTCCATCGCCGAAAGTCCACTCTTCCTACGATTTGACCTTTGCAAACAATAAAGGGCGTCGTGCTGTACAACAAGCGACCCAGTGATCAGGCGGCGATGACGCGGCCCCGTGTTTGCAAATCGGCGTTGTTCATTTTGCCATGTTTTCCAAGCCCACGACCAGCACACATCCCCCCTCGATGGCGAGTCCACGCGTTTGAATCCAATCGAAAATCCAATCGCTCCTTGCGTCGACGACCTACGCAGCACGAAATTGGCCCAAGATCCCGATGTCTCCGGCGATCCCGACTTGGCTGGCGATATCGTGCTGCGCTGCGACGGGCTGGGCAAACGTTATGGCGACTTTGACGCACTGAGGGATTGTTCGCTGTGCGTCGGTGCGGGCGACATCTTTGGGCTACTGGGCCCCAACGGAGCCGGAAAAACAACGCTAATTCGCTTGCTGCTTGGCTACCTGCACCCGACCCACGGTCGGGCGACCGTGCTGGGAATTGACGCCGAAGACGACAGCGTTGCGGTCCGTCGGCAAGTCGCCTACCTGCCTGGCGATGCCCGTTTGCCGCGTCACATGCGTGGCGATGGCGTGCTGAAATTCTTTTCCGAAATGCATCCCTACGGTGATCTGCAGCGTAGCCGCGAAGTGGCCCAACTGCTGGAACTGGATCTAAAAACCCGGGTCGCGTTCATGTCGACCGGAATGCGTCAAAAACTGGCACTCGCCGTCGTGCTAGGGCCGCAGACGCCGCTGCTGATCCTGGACGAACCGACCGCGAATCTCGATCCCACCGTGCGAGCGGCGGTATTGCAATTGGTTTTGGAAGCACGCGACAACGGCCGCACCGTGATCCTGTCTTCGCATGTGCTCAGCGAGATCGAAGACACTTGCAACCGCGTCGCCTTTTTGCGTCGAGGCCGATTGGTACACGAGATGTGGATGAGCGACCTGTTCCAGCGGCATCGAATGACCGCGATCACTCGTGAAGCGTCAATCGAAATCCCTGATTCGCTGAAGGGATCCGTTCACGTTCACACACGATCGCCAAAGCATGCCGCTCATCAGATCCAAATCGATACCGCCGGCGATCTTGGACCGATACTCAAATGGATCGACTCTCTCGACTTGAAACAAATTCGCTTTGAACCGTATGGACTTCGCACTGTTTACGAAGCGGTCCACGCGGGCGAACCGGTTGCGACCGCGTTGATCACCGATGCTCCGGTCGCCGAAACCACGGAACAAGCCGACTCGCGAGGCCGATCATGATCGACCGAATTTTGCTGAAGAAATATATCGGGCAATCGTTTTTGCTGTTCGCATCGTGCGGGCTTGCGTTGTTCGCGTTTGCTTGGGTCCGCGTGTGGGTCGTCAGTCTTTTGGACATGGGACAATTCCAAACGATTGTCGAACAGTTTCGTGAGTTTGAAAAGTTTGCGCCGATTGAATTTGATTCGCTGTTTACCTATCCTGGTCGCGTCGGCATGACGTACGACGAGCCGATCGTCATCTTGTGTATTGTGATTTGGTGCATCTCGCGTGGTAGCGATGTCGTCAGCGGCGAACTAGGGCGGGGAACGCTAGAAATGGTACTTTCACAGCCGATCAGCCGCACTCGGTTGCTGCTGTCACACGCCTCCGTTTCCGTCGTGGGACTGGCGCTGCTGTGCATGTTGGTGTGGGCCGGAATCGGTATCGGCGTCCAGACGACCAGCGTGAAAGAAACCGTGCCGCCGCCGACGGTTCGCATTCCGATCATCGAGTTTGATTTTCCGCTAACAATGGGCGAACCCGAGACCCAGACGTTGCACTTGAGCGACCGAGTGGACACGCGAATCTTTGCCGCGTCCACATTTCATCTGTTTGCCTTCGGTTTTTTTGTGCTAGGGCTGTCGACACTGCTCAGCAGCATCGATCGCTATCGCTGGCGAACGATCGGGGTGACCGTTGCGATCTATATCGTCCAGCTAGTGATGCTGGGACTCGGCAAGGCAGCCGAGTCGCTTCAGTTCCTGCTATCGATGACCTTTTTCAGCTGCTACAAGCCTCAACAGATGACGTCAATGGTCGCCAAAGACTCGCTCTATACGCCCTGGACACTGACGCACAGCGTCGGCGACACGATGCTGCCGCCGCTGGTGTACCCGTTGATCTTGATTGGCTTGGGAGTCGCATTTTACGCGGCCGCCATCGCTTGTTTCAAACGCCGCGACCTACCCGCCCCACTCTAACGTCGCGGATCGCTCCGCGATCTAAGCGTGGACCTGCATCCAAACGATGCGACAAGCATAACCTTCGGAGCTATTTCGCCTTATCTGCGGGCTTTGCATCACCAGACTTCGCTTCGGCTGGCTTGGCTTCCGCAGGCTTGGCCTCTTCTTTCGCCTCTGGCTTCGCTGATTCCTTTTCTGCCTTGGCCTTCTCTGCAGCTTCCTTCTCTGTAGCCGCTTTCTCTGTAGCCGCTTTCTCTGTAGCCGCTTTCTCTGTAGCCGCTTTCTCTGTAGCCGCTTTCTCTGCAGCCGCTTTCTCGGCGGCCGCTTTCATTTCAGCTTGCTTTTTCTTTTCCGCTTCTTCTTTTTGCTTCTTTTCCTTCAGCTCACGAGCCTTCTTTTCTTGTTCTTTTTTCTCACGCTCGATTTTCGCTTGCTTTTGTTTTTCGAAAGCTTCAATTTCTTCTTTGCTGGGTCGGACTGGAAACGTGTCACTGGCCAATCCGCGATCAACAATCCACACGTTACGGAAACGAACCGGGTCGCCGTGGTCTTGGAACAAGGTGGGAAGCAAATTGGGTTCTTCGGGCTTACCCGCGCCGGTCGGTCCTGGTAATTCGACGTCGTCTTGGATCTTGACACCGTTAAGCCAGCTGGTGACATGAGCGCCGCGGATCTTATTGCCCTCGGCATCCCAGCGTGCTGCGGTGAACTGGATGTCATAGGTCTGCCATCGCAGCGGTGGATAACACATGTTTAAATCGGGAGTGCGGAAGCGGTAGAGTGCTCCACATCCGTTAAACACAGCCGGCGTCGCGAATGAATCGAGCACTTGGCATTCGTAGCGACCGTGCAAATAGATGCCACTGTTGCCTCGGGCTTGGTCCAAAGCCTCGGGCATGTACGGCAATCGAAACTCGAGATGCAAATTGAAATCTTGCATCATCGGCTTGATTTTCGTGCCGTGCATTAGCAGTCCATCTTTGGTCATCTGGCCATCGACAAACTGATCCGTCGAAGTGCCATCGAACAACACGATCGCATCCTCAGGCGGTGGAGCGTGCAACGTCGAACTCTCACGCTCGACGCGTTTCAGTTCACCAAGACGGTTTCCCTTGCGGTCCAAAACCAAGCAGCCGTCCTTTTCCACGAACACAGCGTAGGGACCACCCGAGAGTACGACGAAATCGTCACTGCGACGGCCGATCAATTGCACGGTCTCGGTCTTGTGTCCCTCTTCGCCGGGCAAGCCGCCGAGGTACTGAATCGCCTCGAACGTATCTTTGCCGACGGCTCGAATCTGCAGCGCCACGACGTTTTTGTCTTCCTTGTCCGACTGAATCGGGCCAACGAACTCGCCCATCAGCGGAAAATTGGGTTCTGATTCGGGGGTTTCGGTGTAGACCGGCCCCTTGGGGCCAGCGGCCATGGCGGAAGTGCTGCTGGGCAGGACGCCGTCAGAGATCAGGAGAGCAAAACAGACGCTGGCGAGCGCGTAGCGTGACCGTGAGATCATGTTGGTTTCGTTTCTGCGGAGAGAGTATGGGGATGGGTCGAGGGGTGATATCAGCGGAAGATCGAAGCACCGGTAACGGCTTTCGACCGCTCCTAAAATAGTTAGCCCGTCGCCTGCGGGCTACGGTTTAGCCGCGATTTCTTGCCGCAAAGCCATCATTTTGGCGAAGATCCGCTTTATTCGGACACCCCCAACGATTTGAATCCAGTTAAGATGTTTTGACTATGAATTCTTGTCTCGGCCCCTCCAACCGATCCCATTCCAGCATGAAATCCACCCTGCTAGCGACCTTGTTCGCTTTCGTCGTCCCTGCAGCAACGCAAGCGGCGGCTCCCCCCAACATCGTCTTCATCTTTACCGACGACCACTGTGAACAAGCACTCAGTGCGTACGACCCGGCTCGCATCACGACCCCGAACCTCGACCGGATCGCCAACGACGGCATGCGGTTCGATCGCTGTTACGTCACCAATGCGATCTGTGGCCCCAGTCGCGCGGTGATCCAAACCGGTAAATACAGTCACATCAACGGCTTTAAAACCAACCGCGATCGCTTCAATGGCGACCAGCAAACGTTTCCAAAATTGCTGAAAGCCAACGGCTATCAAACCGCCGTCGTCGGCAAATGGCACCTCGTCTCCACCCCGCAAGGCTACGATTACTACGACGTATTGAAGGGGCAAGGCCCGTATTACAATCCGCCGATGTTGACCGCCGGTCCCGATGGCAACCCCGTCATGCGGCCTCACACGGGCTACACGACCGAGATTATCACCGAGAAAACGCTCAACTGGCTGAAAGAGCAACGCGACCCCAACAAACCCTTCATGCTGATGTGCCAACACAAGGCACCTCATCGCAATTGGATGCCCAGTCCCAAATACCTCAACTGGTTGGACGATGTCACGATTCCCGAGCCCGAAACGCTATTTGATGATTACTCGGGCCGTACCCGATCGGCTTCGCGTCAACAGATGACGATCAAGGAACATCTCAACTCCAACGACTTGAAATTGACCGGCTACGGCACCATGAATGCCGAGCAACGCAAGGCTTGGGATGCCGCCTATGGCCCCAAGAACGAAGCGTTCAAAAAGGCACAAGCCGATATGACGGAGAAAGAGGTCATCCAGTGGAAATACCAACGGTACGTCAAAGATTACCTTCGCTGTGTCAAAAGCGTTGATGACAGTGTCGGAGCGGTGCTGGACTACCTTGACGAAGCCGGTCTGGCGGACAACACCGTTGTCATTTACTCATCCGATCAAGGCTGGTACTTGGGCGAACATGGCTGGTTTGACAAACGCTGGATGTACGAAGAATCGCTCAAAACGCCACTGATGGTCCGCTGGCCTGGCGTGGTGAAGCCGGGCACGGTCAACAACGACATCGTCACAAACCTTGATTACGCCGAAACGTTCTTGGATATCGCGGGAACCGACATCCCCAGCGATATGCAAGGCCGCAGCTTGGTGCCAATTTTCAAAGGCAACACGCCCGCGGATTGGCGAAAGACGTTTTACTATCACTACTACGAGAACCCGGGGGCTCACAATGTCGCACGGCACTATGGCGTCACCAATGGCCGTCATAAGCTGATTCGCTTCTATGCTCTCGAAGGCGAAGCGATCGACGATTGGGAGTTGTTTGATTTGGAAAAGGACCCCAACGAGCTGAACAGCGTCTATGCGAACCCTGAATACGCCAGCGTGCGGTCGGAGATGGAATCCGAGCTCGCTCGGTTGCGAAAGCATTATGCGGATGAAACCATCGACCCGATCCAGCCCCTCCGCAAGCGAGGCAAGCAGCAACGACGCTAATCGCTTCCCCAATGTCGTTGATCGCTCCGCGATCATAACGCGACCGTAGGCTAGACCGACGAAACTCTTGCCGAGTCTCCCCATGTAGATGATTGTTGTAGCGAAACTCGCCAAGAGTTTCGCAGATGGGGAATAGGCTTCTAGCCGATCGTCAAAGCTTGTGGATCGCGAAGGACCTTTGGCAAGATCCACTAGTCAATGTCGTTGATCGCTCCGCGATCATAACGCCCATCCACAACGCCCGTCGCCGAACCGCTGGACCTCCGATAGCTCGATCCCTCTCGACGACCGAGCGAACCTTTCGGCTGCAAACCGGCTCCAACTTCGATGTTGGAGCTGGCTGCTGGGGTTATCCAGGCGATAAAGCGGCGTGGTTTTCGGGGTCGTCGGCGGCCAAACATCCCAAAAAACCGGCATGATCCACCCCCTCAAGTGGTTGAGTAAGGGTTGTGCGGGATCCGCAGGCTATTTTTTTGGCGAAGAAAAGGAGCGGCACTTGACGAAGTGACGGGGCAGTCAGTACGCTTTGCGACAGACAAAACGACCTTCCGGGGGATTAGCTCAGTTGGGAGAGCGCCTGCATGGCATGCAGGAGGTCATCGGTTCAAGTCCGTTATCCTCCATCTCTGAAGACCCGCCAAACATTGAGAAAACGTCAGTTTCCTCCGTGTTTGGCGGGTTTTTCGTTGCTCCTTGCGTGCTCTTTGCGGGAACCTGCTGCGCCGCATTTTGCGCCACTTCTGGATCCAACTGCGCCGCTTTTTGCGCCGCCTTGTTGAAGTCATCGTCAGTCACCAGCAGATAGCTCCTCTTGGCGACAGCGACGGAATTCCCAAGCCAAGCACAAACAACGTGGGTTGGGAACTCTCGTTCAAGCTCCGTCTGCCTGCTGGCCCTCATCGAATGGAAAAGTCGCTTCCACGGTTCCACTTTGGCCAACTTCAGAATCTTCAAGAATTGAGTCCTCAAATTGGCGTTGGCCCATCCACCCGGCCGCATTGCCGCATCACGATAGGCCTGCTTGTCGACGACATAGGAATCAGGCGAAGGATAGCTACCGCCCTTGCACGCCGCATCGAATGCCGCTTCAAGGTAAGGACGCAGTTCTGGAAAGATTGGCACTTCTCGCACGCCACGCCCCTCATGGTGCTCCACTTTGCACTCCGGGACACGCATTCGATCCGATTCCCAATCAACATCGCCCCACTTCAACGAAAGCGTCTCCGAGGGCGTCCGAAGCCCACCGAAGCGACTCAACGCCACAATCGTGCCCCAAGTCGTATCGCAGTGGGCGAGAACCTCACTGATGGTATCACGCGACACCTCAACGTTCGCCTTGACCGACGTGCCTTGGGTTTTGACCTTCGCGAAGGGGTTTCTTTCAATCAATTCCCAATCGACCGCATCCTCAAAGAACTGACGTGCGAAACCGATTCGTTTGTGAATTGTCGTTGATGCCAAACCTCGCTCCTTGAGTTGCTTTGCGAACTGTTTCGCATGCCCCGTCGTTACCGCATTGAGTGCAATATTTGCGGGCATGTATTCGCGAAGCAACTTCATGACCTGCTCCCATACGATCTTGGTTGCCGGCTTCTTGCCCGGTGCATTTCGCAGAATGAAGTCCGTTAAAAATGCATCGAGCGTGATCGAAGGCTCTGGTTCGGGTGCAACAATTGGCTCAAGCAATTCAACGCGTTCGAGCTTCGCACGCAATGACGAGTCCAATTCGGCCACCCAAAATGCTAGCTCACGATCCATCGTCCCCATGATTTTTGCATTGAGCAGTCCTTCAACTCGATACTTGATCGTATTAGCATCGGCCTTGGAAATCTTCCCTAGCCGAATCGTTTTGCGATCACCATCTGGGTTAACGAATTGTATCCGTTTGCGTCCATTGGGATCATTACAAACACTAGCCACTGTCACAACTCCCGTTGTTGTCCCGAAGTAAGAAAACGTCGCGGCGGGCCAGCTCGGGTAGCTGGCGTTCGGCCGCTAAATCTAGCCGCGACACTCTCACCATAAGCACGAAAGCGACGCATAGCTAGTTATGCTCGAACCACACGCATCAATTGCACGCAAATTTGCCTCGTTTGCCGAAGCCGACTAACAATCCGCCAAAAAACAACCCTATTTTAAGGTCGACATTGGCTTTTCATTCCTGCGTGAGAGCCGCGTCAACATGCTTCCGCTTGGAAAAGCGACTTATTCCTGCTTGGCGTGCACTGCGCTTCATAATTCACGCAGTTTCGGCTTGCTACTTCGTCGTTGTTTCGATCGTTCACCCGACGGTCGGACTGCTCTGTTTGCCTCTTACTGTCACGCTCAGTATCAACAGTCTCACCCAGATTTTTCCCTTGGGCGATACTGCCGGAATTCTGTAGGGAGAGGTCGGTCCGGCTCGGCAACGACCATTTCCATGGCCCCCTATAACCATCAGGTCCCTTCACTACACCCAACTC
>NZ_ANOG01000626.1 GCF_000346295.1 Rhodopirellula maiorica SM1
GCACACGGAGCCCGAAAAACTAGCCGATTAGATGCCCGATTCAGTTTGCTCGCGTCACAGAAGATCAAATGCGCAAGGTTGACTATCGGGTGATGGGAATTGTCTTTTCGATTCATAACGAACTTGGCCGGCTCTGCGACGAGTCGGTGTATCAGGTCCTGTTCGAAAACCGAGTTTATCGAACAGCCGGTCTTGAAGTACACCGCGAGCTGCCGATCGATGTTTCGTTCGGAAGTTTTTGCAAGACTTACCGGATGGACTGCGTTGTTGCGGAATCGGTCATTTATGAGCTGAAATGCGTTCGCGCGCTGTCGAAAATCCATGAAGCCCAGCTTCTGAATTACTTGTTATTGGTGAACGCCACACGGGGCAAAATTGTCAACTTTCGCACGGAGAAAGTCGAGTCTCGGTTCGTTAATACCTCACTCGATCGCGAATCACGACGACAATATGATCTGACACTTGACGATGAGATCGGACAACACAGAATCACCGATCTTTTGAAAGAGCTGCTTGACGATTGGGGGACGGGACTGTCGGGGCAGCTCTATCTCGAAGCGATTCTGAGCGAGCTGGGTTGTGCCGATAGTGCGCCACAACAATTGCCGATGCTCTGCGATGGAAGAGCTGCGGGCAATCAAGCGTTTTATTTGCTTGATAGTCAAACGGCTCTATTCCTAACTACTTTGAAACCGGAATACCTTGTGACACACGAAAAACATCTTGCTGCGATGCTGCGTCTGAGTCCTCTGAAGTCGGCTGTTTGGATCAATATTGATCTGCACCGAGTTGATTGTCAGGCGGTTACTGGCAGGAAAATGTTGGCAGGAAGATAACATGTTTAATCGCTCCAATGATGATTTTCCTGCCAACATCTTCCTGCCAGCCTTCGTCAATCTCCAATCCTTCTTCGCCATGAAAACACTTGCCTTCACGTTATTCTCCATCTTTGTCTTCTGCTCGCACTTGGACGCCTCCGATCGTCCGAATTTTGTATTCATCCTGACTGACGACCAGTCCTACGGGATGATGGGGATCGACCGCATGGTCGGCAAGGTTCGCGAGAAATTGGCCACCGAGGGACT
>NZ_ANOG01000627.1 GCF_000346295.1 Rhodopirellula maiorica SM1
CAAATCCTTGCCGAGTTGGTAAGAACATCGGCTGGTCCCCGAGATGCCACTTGCCAACGATTGCGGTGGCGTAACCGGCGTCCTTGAGTGATTCAGCAATCGTTACTTCTTCGGGTGCCAATCCGTAGGGTGAAACAGGCCGCAACACGATGCCGTCGCGAGGGTTCGTATGCATCCCGACGCGCTGCGAGTAGCAGCCGGTAATCAAACTGGCTCGCGACGGGGTGCAGACACCTGCCGTTACGCAGAAGTGGGTGAATTTGCGGCCCTCGGCGGCCATCCGGTTCAGATTGGGAGTCCGATGCAGCGTTGAGCCGAAGGGTTCAATGTCGCCGTACCCTAGGTTGTCGCAAAACACAACGATAAAGTTCGGTTTGCGAGTTTCATTCGCATCGACCTGCGACAGCATTGTTAGCAAAGCGACAAACAAGCCGAGCAGATTCCAACGTCCAAGGACAGATAAATGCCAATACATCAAACGAACCGTTGAAAGGGGGGCGAAGGCGGGGTGTGGGAAAGGAAGGACACTGGGATCACATCAGCCACCCACGATGGAGTATTATAGCCGAATGACGGCGAACGTATTGCGATTCACTTAGCAGCACGTTTGAGCGATCGCGATTGAAAATTTTCCCGTCCATTGCGAATCAAATTCGTTGACAGTCGCGTACGCTCTCCATTCTCGCTTCGTTGCTTTGCATCCGAATTGATCACTTCTGCCCCCAATCGAAGAAAAACATATGAAACGATCCATTTTCGATTTGCCACGACGCCTTACCCTGTTGTGCATCGCTCTACTAGCGTCGGCGGTCACTGTCGATGCCGCAGAAAGCACGAATGACGCGGCCCATCGGCCCAACATTTTGTTCATCATTGTTGATGACCAGTCCCCGGAAGATTTTAAGTTTTACAATCCAAAATCGACGCTCGATTCACCCAATATTGACAAACTGGCAGCCGAAGGGATGGTCTTTGACGCCGCCTATCACATGGGATCGTTTTCGGGAGCCGTTTGCACGCCGTCGCGGCACATGGTGATGTCGGGACGCACCGTTTGGCATTTGCCAATTGGCCCAAACTCGAAAGAACTCTGTCCGCCCAATCTAGAACAGAACACGCTTGCTGCCGTTTTTAACCGCGCAGGTTATGACACGATGCGAACCTGTAAGCGAGGCAATTCCTATGAAGCGGCAAATAAACAGTTCACCGTGCGACGTGACGCGTCCAAACGAGGTGGCACCGACGCGAGTGGCAGTCCCTGGCATGGCGATCAAGTCATGGATTTCTTGAACCAACGCGAAACCGAAAGTGATGCCGATCCTTTTCTGATCTATTTTGGTTTTTCCCATCCGCACGATACTCGTGATGGACGCCCTGAACTGCTCGACAAATATGGGGCCACCAACCATACGGATCGAAATTCGCTGCCTGCAGCAAATTCGAAACAACCTCCGCTTCCAGAGAACTACCTTCCCGAACATCCGTTTCCCCATGGGCATCCGGGATTGCGTGACGAAGTTTCGGTGAGTGGCGTGTGGACCAAACGCGATGAACGCACGATTCGTAATGAGCTCGGCCGCGAATTTGCGTGTGATGAAGCGATCGACATCCAAGTTGGCCGAGTGCTCGAGAAACTCGAAGCGATGGGCGAACTTGACAATACCTATGTCGTCTATACCTCGGACCACGGGATTGCCATCGGACGTCATGGATTGCAAGGCAAGCAGAATCTGTACGAACACACGTGGCGAGTTCCACTGATCGTCAAAGGACCAGGGATCCAAGCAGGTTCACGCGCGATCGGAAACACGTATTTGCTTGATACGCTCGCCACGCTGTGTGATCTCGCGGGTATTGAGCCACCGGAGACGAACGAGGGAATTAGTTTCAAGCCGGTGCTGAGCGGTGAACAGTCGACGGTACGCGAGGTGTTGTACGGGGCCTATTGCGGCGGTACCAAACCGGGAATGCGTTCGGTCAAGAAAGGCGACTGGAAACTCATTAAATACGACGTCTTGGATGGCACCGTCCGCGAAACGCAGCTCTTTAACCTTGCCGAAAATCCTCATGAATTCTTGGCCGAGCATGACAAGCAAGATCCCATGCAAACGAATCTTGCGGGCAATCCCAAATACGCCGACAAATTGGCGGAAATGGAAGCGTTGCTGCTGAGCGAGATGCGGCGGCTGGACGACCCCTATCGACTTTGGGATCAGCCAGACGATGGGTTGACCGCCCCTGAAGTTAAGACAGGGAAAAAGAGTAAAAACAAGAAGGCGAAGTAAGCTCGCTTTCTGGTCCATTGGCCCTACGAAAGTATTCTTTGGCAGGCCCACTCCCTACCCAAAACGGATTCGGCGGAAATGTTTTCTCGGATTTTGGCGTTCACTGTTTTATGGATAACTTGCTGCGGATACCGATTGCATGCCAGCGATGAACTCGGATCGGATGCGTCGCGTGAGCGACCGAATGTGCTATTCATTGCCGTGGACGATTTGGCGTGCACGCTGGGGTGCTACGGTGATGTAATCGCACAGACACCCCACATCGATCGGCTTGCTGCGAGCGGCGTTTGTTTCCAGAACGCTTACAATCAATTGCCGCTGTGCAATCCGACTCGTGCATCGATCATGACGGGATTACGACCCGACAAGATCAAGGTCTATGACTTGGATCGTCATTTTCGCGACGAGCTGCCTGATGTGGTCACGCTTTCGCAAGCGTTCCGCTCCGAAGGGTATTTTGCTGCTCGCGTTGGCAAGATCTATCACTACAACGTGCCCGCGTCGATTGGGACTGACGGATTCGATGATCCACCGTCGTGGGATCAAACCGTCAACCCGATCGGCCGCGACAAGACGGACGAATCGTTGGTTTACAACGCAGAACCGCATCGGAAGATCAGCGGTGCACTGAGTTGGTTGGCTGCCGAGGGTGGCGATGAAGAACAAACCGACGGGATGATCGCCACGGAAGCGATCGCGTTGATGCAGCAGAAAAGGGACGAGCCGTTTTTCTTGGCAGTCGGTTTTTTTCGTCCGCACACTCCGTACGTTGCTCCGCAGAAATACTTTGACCTCTATCCGCCATCGTCGCTGCGTTTGCCTTATTCGCCGCCCGGTGATCGCAATGATATCCCGCTCGCTGCGTTCGCACATAATTGTCCGGTGCCCAATTACAACCTCGATCACGACACATTAATCAAAGCCACGCAGGCATACTATGCGTGTGTGTCGTTTGTCGACGCTCAAGTCGGCCGGTTGCTTGATTCGCTGCAGCAATTGGACCTCGCTGAGAACACGATCGTGGTGTTGTGGAGCGATCATGGGTACCATCTGGGTGAGCACGATGGTGTCTGGCAAAAGCGAACATTGTTCGAACAATCTGCTCGAGCTCCGTTAATCATTCGTTCGCCCCAGCACCGTGAGTCTGCGGGCGTGTGTCGCCGTATCGTTGAATTTGTCGATATTTATCCGACGCTGACCGATCTGGCTGGGATCGCCGCGCCAGAGAATCTTGACGGCCGCAGTCTGAGTCCCTTACTGGATAACCCGTTGGCCGAATGGGACAACGTCGCGGTGACGCAAGTGTTACGTCCGGCGGACGACCGACTCGGCGACCCGGTGATGGGATGCAGTATCCGCACCGACCGCTACCGTTATACCGAATGGGGCGAAGGCAAATACGGTTTTGAATTATACGACCATCATGCCGATCCGCTGGAGTTCAATAACTTGGCGATTGATCCTGACGAACTTACCCGGAACGTGATCGCGGAACTGCAACCATTACTACGGTCCCGGGCATCGGGGCAGACACCGACAACGCCATTCAATCCCGAACGGCTTTAGGAACGACGGCATGAGCCCATCCGAATCACCGCCGATCCGACCGCCGTTGACGGTGGCGATGCTGGCGTTGGTGATTGCAGGTGAAGCGATCTTCTTTTTGCCGTTTGTGATCGCGCGGGTGTTCCGTCCGACGCTGCTAGAAGTGTTTGGGATCAGCAACCTTGAGCTTGGTTTGGCATTTTCGGCCTACGGCGTGACAGCGATGTTGGCCTATTTTCCCGGCGGCCCGTTGGCCGACGCGTTTGCCCCGCGAAAGATGATGACCTTGGCGCTGTTGTCGACGTCGCTCGGTGGAGTGTTGCTGGCGACGATTCCATCGCTGGGGATGATGAAGTGGTTGTACGCTTATTGGGGGCTGACGACGATTTTGTTGTTTTGGGCCGCGATGATCCGGGCGACGCGAGAAATCGGAGGCGAAGCCTTCTCGGGAACCGCGTTCGGAATACTTGATGGAGGACGTGGGTTGGTCGCCGCTGCGTCGGGTTCGATTGCCGTGTTGATCTACGCTTGGTTGCTGCCCACGGATCCCGATTCCGCAACACTGGCTCAGCGAACCGATGCCTTTGAACAAGTCATTCTTGTTTTCGCAGGATTGACGCTGGGCTCGGCCGTGTTGGTTTGGTTTGCAGTTCGTGGTGACGAGAATCAAACCGCAATGCCCCATCAAACCGCGATTCCCCATCAAACAATGTTGCCCCGTCAAAGCGAAGCGGTGGAGCCAAAGATCACATTGTCGGGGGCCGTGGCGGTGGTGAAGATGCCCACGGTCGCACTGCAAGCGGTGATCATCGTGTGTGCGTACGTTGGCTACAAGGGACTCGATGATATTTCCTTGTATGCCCGAGAGGTTTTGGGGTATGACGAAGTTGCGGCAGCTCATACCAGCACGGTGTCGATGTGGATTCGCCCGGTCGCGGCGATCATGGCAGGAATCATCGCGGACCGCAGTCGCATTTCGAGCGTCACCGCATTAAGTTTTTTGGTGGTTGCTCTCGGTTGCAGTGCGATCGCCTTGGGGGTTTTCAAACCAGGAATGAACGTGTTTTTCTTCGGCACGATCATCGCCACCAGCGCCGCCGTGTTTGCACTTCGCGGGCTTTACTTTGCGATTATGCAAGAAGGCGACGTGCCGTTTCACTATACCGGCACGGCGGTCGGAGTCGTTTCGGCAATCGGATACACACCGGATGTGTTTATGGGGCCGATGATGGGGAAATTACTCGACGATTCGCCCGGTGCACTCGGACACCAGCATTTGTTTGCAATGGTCGCGTTGTTTGCTTTGATCGGATGTGTCGCCTCGCTGGCATTTCCACTACTTCGCAAAGCTCCCAAACGCGTCTAGTTTTGCGGATCGTTACAGACCGCTTCGGCACGTTTGGCGACTCCGCGAAGCATGCCTGCGAAAACAAACTGATGCAGTGGCCAGACCGAGTACCAATAGAACAACCCGAACAAGCCGGCAGGATCAAATTCGGCGGTTTGGCGAATCCTCGATCCGCCGCCATCGCGTGGACAGACCTCGTAGTCGAGCCATCCTCGCCCCGGCAGTTTCATTTCCGCCGCGAGGCGTAATCGCTGGTTTGGCTCGATCAATTCGACTCGCCAAAAATCGATCGCATCACCGACGTGCACGTTACTTGCATGACGACGACCACGACGAAAGCCGACGCCACCGACTAACATGTCCATAAAACCGCGAATTTTCCATAGCCATTCGCCGTAATACCAACCTGCATCGCCACCGATACGCTGGATCGGAACAAAGGCACAATCCGGTGGAACGTCGACATCGATCGTACGTGAATCGACAAGCCGGCTGCCAAAGGCTTCGCCGCCCCATCTCGGTGTCGGCCCTGCGGATGACAATGCGTCGGACCAACGCGTTTCCACCATTTCTTCGTCCTCACGCTCAATCGCACGTTGGATCGCTTTTTCGATGCCCACCGGGCGGATTGAAAAGTCTTGTAGCGCGGCGTCGTTGGTGACGACCGTCGGATTTCTTAGTCCTTCGACTAGCTTGCGGCCAATGCGGGCGTACACCGGGGTGACCAAGCCTAGCCATAGACTACTGATTCGCGGTGATAGAAACGGCACGCGAATTCGGATCCGTTTCAAACCGCGTTGCCGCGCGTATTCGTCCATAATCCCACCGTAGGACACCGGTTCCGGGCCTCCGATTTGATAGATTTTGCTGTCTCCGAGTGGCATGTCGAGCGTTTCCATTAGATAGCTCAACACATCACGGATCGCGATCGGCGATGCTTCGGTCGAGACCCATTTGGGCCACAACATGACAGGCAGTTTTCGAACCAAGGCGCGTACCAATTCAAATGACAAGCTTCCCGAACCGATGACCACCGACGCGCGGAACT
>NZ_ANOG01000628.1 GCF_000346295.1 Rhodopirellula maiorica SM1
GACCACCTTGCGTGGATTCTTCGCTCGGATGAAAACGCCCGATTTCAACTTGAGCGTTCCGGTATAGATGCCGTCCAAGACCACCAGCGTGTCGCCAGCCTTCATCGTGTCGATGGCATGCTGCACCATCTGGAACGGCTGTTCTTCGGAAGTCCCTGCATTGCCATCGCTGCCCGATGGACCAACGTAATAGGTATCAGCCAGTACGGTCGTGCCGCTGGCGATCGATAATGCGACTGCGAGAATGCTTTTTCGAATCATGGTCATGCGTTTGCCGGTAGCGGATTCGGCCAGAATTGCTGTAGTGGATTTCGTCAGAAATCCTGTGCTGTTTCGGTTTTAAAGGAGGTTTCATTGGAATTCTGGCGAATTCCACTACCTTTATTCTCAATCTTCGAACTTGATCTCTAAACGCTGGTCAGCAACGAGCTTTAGGGGCTCGGTAAATCGCAAAATGTACCGATCGGCTTCCTGGAGGAATTTTGCTTGGACTTGCTCACCATCAATGGCGACTTTGGCTTGGCTTGTGGATGTGCCTTTGACTTTATCAAGTGCCAACTCCTTCAAGGCAAGCTTGCCGTAACGCAACTCAAGCGAAGCCGTTTGTTGACCACTGTCAACTGTCTGCGTGAACCGGCCCCAGCCTTCGGCCGTGGTGAACGCCGCGCGGAAGTCTTCGGGACTCAGCCGCGGGCCGAAGGCCAGCTTGCCTTGCGGACCGTCATAGCGATAACCGCACGCCGCCAGGTAGGCACCGTAGCTGGCCATCGCGCGGGAGTAGTGATCGCTGCATTCGACTTCGTTGTAAGGGTTGCGAGCGTCGGGCGAGTAGCGGTCGTAGATCGCTTTGCCAATCGCCAGACCTTCCTGGACCATGCCTTCGCGGATCATGTGCGCGGCGACCTGCCATTCGAATCCCGTCATGCATTCGTTCAAATAGCCGGCATAGCTCGCTTTGCCACTCTTGGGTTCAATCTTGCCATTTGGAAAGCTGCACATGACAAGGCCGGCATCACCAGCGGCGGCATACCAGCGGCCGTTCTTCATCACTTTGCGGAACTCGCCCACGTTGGGCGTAAAGTTGTATTTCCACAGCGACTGCAGTGACCTCTGAATCTTGTCCTTGGGCAGGATCGGTTCGAGCCCGACCTCATGTAACCAGCTTTCGCCGAGAACCTGGTCGATATGACAGCCATTGGTCGAACCATGTTTTTCGCTCTCCGCATCGCCCGGGATGTGAATGAAGTAACCGAAGTCCTCGTTCCACAGTTGCTCGACCATCGCCGGTGCGCCCTTGGCGACGATGCGTTCATAACGCTCGGCCACAGACGTTTGATTCATCTGACGGGCCATCACCGCCGATGCTTTCAGCGCCGCGTGGTAGACGTTGATCAACCAATGCACTTTTCCGTACCAGGGCTCATCCAAAGTATTGTGCTGGGCACCCGCTAAGATTCCGTCCTCATCGGGGTCCCACTCTTTGATGACAAAATCCATCGAGAGTTTGACGCGATCCCAGATGCTCTTCAGAAAGCGGTAGTCGGTCGTCATTTGGCTTTCACGCAGCACGCGAATGATCGTGCCGCAGGTGCCGTCCAGGGCATCGTCTCGGCCGTTTTTCCCGTCCCGCATGGAATAGCGGAAATAAATCATGCCGTTGGAATCATCAAAGCCGAGTCCGTACTCAATCTTGTCACGGCACTCGCGTTCGATCTCTGGAAAGACTCTCGCCAGCCCTTGAGCGTAGTTCCAAACGTGCGTGCAATTGCCGGGACAGCACCTGACGCCTTCCTCTAGATTGTAAATGTCGGTGTTATTGCCACGTGGGTAGACCCGCTGGGCGACTTGGGTTTGCATGCAGTTGATAGGAATGAATGCACGCTCCAAAAACCAATACGGCAAGCTGGAATCGTACCAAGTATCAACCCATTTTTGGGTGGTGCCATATAGTTCGCTTTCGCGTTTAGCCAGTTGATTCGACGCTTCGCTCGCAGTGGGATAAACCGTTGCGTAGTGATTGCGGCCGGGCGAGGTTGACTTCGGTCCCATTCCAAAACCAACGCCATAGCGAACCATCGGGAACCGCCACGACACCGTGAAGGAGACGGTCTTGGATTCACCGGGCCCGAGTGAAAACTTGCGGCCGATCGAAGCCAGGGCGGGCCGTTTGGCATTCATTTGGACTCGGGCACCATCCTCTGCACTAGCCTCGGAGTCAAAGACGCCGTCGGGACCAGGATTCGTTTTGGCCAAATCCACTAGCTCCGGTTTCTCTTTGCCAAGGACACCGAGTGCCATGGCATTGGCATTCTCGAAATCTGCCGTGCATTCGACGGTGGCAATCTCGTCCAATGCACGATACACACCGACTTTCTTTCCCTTCGAGCCATTGGTGCTGTTATCGATCCAACCCGCAATCGCCACGTCTTGGGAATCAGGCGAGGCGTTCGTGACGGTGTAACGCATCACGATCACCGGGTAGCTGGACTCATCACGATTGAGCGGGATGAAGGGTGTGTAGGCTTCCAGTTGAACTCTCAGTGGACAAGATTTATCGGCGTAGTTCACCAATCCCATCGGGTATTGATTGGTGAACTTGACGTCCTGGAAACCGCCCGCGTCGAGCGTGTGGACCTTGCCACCGACTTGCAATGCAAACCCTTGAGCCGGGGATGAACGGGCCACATCGGGTTGCATGTAGCGAACGCCTTTGGGGTTGTTCTTTCGATCCTTTTTGGCGGTGAGGTTCCAGTACCACAGCTGCCCATCGCCGCCGAGATAGACTTGCCCGGTACAGAGGCCACTGATTGGCATGCCGATGTACTTCAGGTTGCCCGCCGTGGCGCTCAGGGGCTCGCCCCGTGCATACAGACTTTCGATCCACTGTTTGCTCAGCTTCTTGTCGGCCGGAATGACGTGGTCGAAGTCCTCCGCTTCAAATGGCCCGGCCATCACGTCGGTCCGGCCCGCCATTAACATCGCGGCAGTTAGCCCGGTGGCTTTGACGAACTGGCGACGTCCCGCCCGAGCATTCGCATCCCCACAACAGCCAGGAACGGAATTGCAGTTGTCTGAAGCGTTGGATGTCTGAGTGTTCGCTTCTTGGTTCATCGTGTTACTTCGCAAGTGTCAGGGGTGTTGGTGTTTCAACGAATGCCGCGGACCGGCTATTTTGGGACAACTCCTTTTGAAAGGCTTCCATATGCGAACGCAGAAGCTCGGCGACTTCAGGATGCTCTGCCAGCACATTGCGCTTTTCGCCGATATCCGATTCCAGATCGTAGAGTGCCGAGGCGGCCCCGCCGTTGCCTTCGGTGTGCAGCTTCCACTTGCCGCAGCGAACGGCCTTTAAGTCGTTGTCCCGGTAGACAAAGAATGTCTCGTGCGGGCTTTCCGCTTTCTGAGTCAACACCGGCCAGATGTCCTTGCCATCGATTTCGCGGTCACTCGGAAGCTCGCCGCCGGCTAGTTTGGCAAACGTCGGCAGCAAGTCCATCGCCGTCAGAATCTCATCAATCGACTCTCCAGCGGGAATCTTGCCCGGCCAACGGATGACCGCGGGCACCCGAGGGCCGCCCTCATACGTGCTGCCCTTTTTGCCTCGCAGCGGATGCGCTTTACCAGCTGCTGGACCGTTATCGGTGGTGAAGATGACAAGCGTGTTTTCATCAAGTCCATTGGCTTTCAGCGTATCGAGAATCTGACCAACCGACCAATCAATCTCGCTGATCGCATGCGGGAATAGTTTGCGGCGAGTGCCGTAGTTGATCCGCTTGCCTTCCTTGACCAATCTCTGCCGGAGTGGCTCGGGCGCAGACGCGACGAATTCGGGCGACGCCGCCAAAGGTCCATGTGGAATTGGATGCGGCACGTAGAGAAAGAACGGTTCGTCTTTGTGTTTTTCAATGAACTGAACCGCCCGCTCGGTGAACCGCTTCGTCAGAAAATCGGGATCGGGATCCATTTCGATGACCTCTTCGCCTTCGAGCAAGGGCAGCGGAGGAAAGCGAAAGTGCTTTTGTCTCGGATGATGAGGAGCGATGTCATGGCTGTAAGGAAGCCCGAAAAATTCGTCGAATCCCTGACGCGTGGGCAGGAATTCCGGTTGGTCCCCGAGGTGCCACTTGCCAAACATTCCGGTGGCGTATCCTGCTTCTTTAAGCACTTCGGCAATTGTCACTTCATCCGGGTTCAAACCTTTACTATCACCGGCCAACAGCACCGCAAAATCAGACCCGTAGGCCATGTCAATGCGGCGCGGATAGCAACCGGTCATTAAGGCCGCTCGCGAAGGCGTACACAGCGGTGCCCCCATGTAAAAGCTGGTCAGCTTGGTTCCTTCGGCCGCCATCTGGTCGATGCGAGGCGTGCTGACATGCGTGCCGCCGAAACAGCTGAGATCGGCATAGCCCTGATCGTCGGTAAAGATGACGACGATGTTCGGCTGCGGTGATGGTGCTGCAAGAACCGCAGTGGCTCGAAAGCAGAAACTTGCAACTAGGCTGAGACTGGCAATCAAGCAGATAGGGTTTCGGTCGTTCATTTGGTTTTCTTCAGGGGGCGATATTTCGAGAGGGAATCCTGCATCTGCTGCACGATTTCGGGGTACTCGCGGTAAAGATTCTTCGTTTGATTGACGTCGGCTTCGAGATCGTACAATTGAGCGGGCGGCGCTCCCTTTTTGATCTTGCCGTTTTCAATGTCGCTGTTGGGAGTGTTGACCAGCTTCGCAACCGCAGCCCCTCCCCACGCGTGTTGGTTGGGTTTCGAGCCAGTGAATCCGCCATCGCTTCGGGCCGGAATGTACATCCACTTGCCTTTTCGCAATGACAAATGCGACGCTTTGTGCGGGGCTAATACCAATTCGATGCGCAGCGGTTGGTCTGGATTGCCAAGGAACGCGGGAAGCAAATTGATACTATCCTTTTGCTCGGCCGCACTTAGTTGGGTTCCTGTCAGCGCCGCCATGGATGCCAACATGTCGAGGTTGCAAAGCAATTGGTCCGATACACTGCCTGCTTCGATTTTTCCTGGCCACCAAGTGATGAACGGTACACGGTGTCCGCCTTCCCAAACACCAAATTTGGACCCGAGCAGATCGCCGTTGATTTTGTGCCCCCGTGCGGCGGCAGCACGGCCACCGTGGTTGAACATGCCGCCGTTATCACTGGTAAAGATCACTAGCGTATTGTCAGCGACGCCGCTGGCTTCGAGGCTCTTCATCACCTCGCCCACGATCCAGTCGAGTTCATGCACAAAGTCGCCATAAATTCCGGACTGACTCGTTCCCTGAAATCGCTCGGCCGGCGTAAAGGGATGGTGGACATTGGTGGTCGCCAAGTACAGGAAGAAAGGTTTCTTCTGGCGACCTTGAATCCACTCGGTCGCCTTTTCGGTCAACATGGTTCCGACTTCGTAGTCGTTGAACTGCTTGTGTGCTTCCACTGCTCCGCTGAAACGATTGGGAGTTCGCTGGGCAGCTTCGGGCGGAATTTTTGTGATGGGCGTGGCGCCTTTGCTCGTGTTGCCGAGATAAACCAACGGATCATCGGGATCGCCACCGACGATACGGTCATTCTCGACATACACGTAGGGCGGAGCACTATTCACGATCGGCACGCCGAAATAGTAATCAAATCCAAGGTCCAGCGGCCCAGGCCGCAGCGGTTCTTGCCAATCGTTAGCCGTTTCGCCAAAACCCAAGTGCCACTTTCCTACGACCGCCGTATCGTAACCACGGTTTTTGAAAAGATCGGCTAGCGTGAATGTTTCGGTATCGATGAGCAGCGGGGATGGGATAGGGGCTGGACCCCAAATGCCTTTCCCGCCCATGGCTCGAAAGGGATACTGGCCGGTCAACAACGCATAGCGAGAAGGTGTGCAGACCGCCGATGCGGAATGAGCATCGGTAAACCGTCGCCCTTCGGCGGCCAATCGATCAATATTCGGCGTCTGTAACTTGGTCGCGCCGTAGCAGCCCAAGTCGCCATAGCCTAGGTCATCCGCAAGAATGTAGACCACGTTGGGTGGCGTCGGTTCATCGCCGCGAGCTGATGGTGTCAGCACAAAAGACAGACAAAGCGTGGAAAAAGCGTATAGAGTTTTCGTGTTCATGAGAGGAGGGGCGTGAGGTTGAGGGATTAGCAGTGAATGCGGTCGTGGAATAACGGAAAGGGCGGATGCAGCGGTTTATTTCAGCATTGCTCAATTGCTGGTTTTCGGTCGAAGGTTATCCGCCGTTTCCATTGCGTTGAATGTGATTCTGATTCTTTATCGAAGCTGACTTCGTGGCGTCCGAAAGCGTTCGCCGTGGTGCGCCAAAGGTGCGGGCGTTCTCACCGAAGCGGTTGTGATCGCCGATGTCATTCCTCGCCCACTCCGCTAGCTTCATCAATTCAGCAACCGTTTCTGGAAATTTGTCCGCAACATCGGTGGTTTCGCCGATGTCGGCCTCTAAATCGTAGAGTCGGGCCTTCTGAATGCGGATGGCGTCAGCCTTAGCAATATGGCCTTTCCACTTGGTCGCGATACTGGTCTGTACCGGTTCGGTATGCGGAAGCATTAGCTTCCACTTGCCAGAACGCACGGCGCGAAGGCTGTCATGTTGGTAATAGAAAAAGTTGCGGTCGAGTGTGTCCGCCTCGCCGTGCATCAACGCCGAAATGTCGACGCCGTCAATGACACGATCTGTGGGAGCCGTGGTCCCGGCTAGTTTGGCGAGGGTCGGCATCACATCGATGGTAGACGTCACCGCATCGCACTCGGTTCCAGCAGGAATTTTTCCGGGGGCACGCATGATGCAAGGCACGCGTAATCCGCCCTCCCAGCAGGATGTCTTCCCGCTCCGC
>NZ_ANOG01000629.1 GCF_000346295.1 Rhodopirellula maiorica SM1
CACATCGTCGTAATCCCAGAATTCTTGCACGACCGCTTCACAATCGGGATAGTGTGAACCATCGTCGCCGACGCGTTGCCGAGTGGCAGCAAGTCGCATCTTCAACTCACCTACCAATTTCGCATACTCGGGATTGTCATACAGATTACGTGTTTCGTGAGGATCGTTTTTGAGGTCGTATAGCTCCCAACCCGGCGGTGTCTGGTAGCCTCCGTCGTAGTTGCAGCCGTAGTAGTAGATCAACTTGTGAGTCTTTGTACGGATGCCGACATGAGCCGGATTGTCGTGATGAGCCATGTGCATCCAGTAGCGATAGTAGGCTTCCTGTTTCCAATCGTTTGGCTCTGTGCCGTTTTCCAACAATGATTTGAACGACCGGCCCTGGACCGCATCGGGGATCTTGGCTCCGGCGAAGTCAAGCATCGTGGGACCGTAGTCAACATTCTCGATGATGGTGTCGAATCGCTGCCCTGCTTTGACCGTTTTCGGGTAGCGGACTAAGAACGGCATCCGCTGCGATTCTTCGTACATCCAGCGTTTGTCCTGGTAATCGTGTTCACCCAGCATGAATCCCTGGTCGCCGGTGTAGATAATCACCGTGTTATCGAGTTGCCCGGTGTCCTCGAGATGTTTGAACAACCGGCCGAGGTTGTCGTCGATACCTTTGACACAACGCAGGTACTTTTTAAGGTAAGCGTTATAAGCCAACCGGGTATTCTCTTCGTCGCTATAGTTGGCCGGATCGTAGTTCTCAGGAAACTCATCCGGATACATCGTCGGCAGATCGAGTAAGTAGGAACGCCGGGGATTGCGTCCGCCAATCGACGTGCCAATGTGCGGCAGCAGCTCATCGTCAGCGCCTCGCGTTGCGATCGAACCAAACTTAGGATCACGTTTCAAAAGCGTCTTGGGTTCTGGGATGTTAACGTCCGCAAGGTAGGACTCGTAGCGTTCCGCGTTGTCGAAATAGTCGTGCGGTGCCTTGTAATGGTGCATCAGAAAGAATGGCTTTTCTTGGTCCCATCCGTCCTTCAACCAGCCCAGTGTCAGATCGGTAATCACGTCGGTGACGTGCTGTCCATCGAACTCGATCTTATTCTTGCCCCATGGCTTTTCGCCACGAACAAGGAACTTCGGATCGTGGTAGTCTCCCTGACCGGGCAACACGCAGTAATGATCGAAGTCCGCTGGTTCAACCTTCAGGTGCCACTTGCCGATCATCGCAGTCTGATATCCGGCATCGCGCATCTGAATGGCGAGCATTTGCTTGCCAGGTTCGACGGCCCCACTCAGATCAAACGCTCCGTTGACGTGGTTGTACTGCCCCGTCAACACACACGCTCGCGACGGCGAACAGATTGAGTTCGTGCAGAATGCGTTGGTAAATAATGCACCTTCTTTAGCCAGCCGATCGATATTCGGCGTTGGAGCGACATCAGCCAGCCGGCCACCGTACGCGGAAACCGCGTGCGCCGCGTGGTCATCGGACATGATGTACAAAATATTTGGGCGATCGGCGGCTATGACGGCCGATGTTGCCATGGTTGTCATCAGCAACAACATCGCTCGCAGGATTGCCAGCCCAAAACGTACGCCGCTGAGATTCCATCGCGTCACGCCATCGATTACATACGCCGTCGCTGAGGTTCTGCGTCCTCTTCGGCCCGCTACCAGCCTCGGTTGCACGTTTAACATATCGATATTCTTTCCAATCATCATTTTACGGTTATCGTAGGTACTCGCTATCGATGGGGTCATCGCAGCATGCTCTTCTGGCCGAGCCCCCAATTATCTTAATTGATTTGCCTATCTCAATTGATTTTCAGAACGTAGGCGAACTCGCATGGCTTCGACGCTGGCAGATCCACGTGAAGCCCCTGCGCATCGCGTTGCCACCCAATCGCGGACTGGCTTCCGAGTAGTTTGATGGATCGTACCTCAACCGATTCGTTGCCCGCCTGATCGGCAAGCGACTTGATCGAGACGCGTCCCGATTCTGGCCAATCAAGTAGAATCGCAAAGAGCGATTCGCCTTTCCGGGTGAAGCGAATGTCTTGCGACGTAAATGGCTGATCCTTGTGTTCGGCTAAGTGCCCCGTCGTCGTCTTGGTGGGACCTTCGCCGTAGGTCTTCCAATAAGTCGTTCCGTAGATCGCTTCGCCGTTGACACGCAGCCAATCGCCAATGCTGAGCAAAATCTCGCGGTCTTTTTCGGGAATCGTGCCATCAGCGCGAGGACCAACATTCAGCAGCAAACAACCATTTTTCGAAACGATGTCGACAAGGTCGTCGACCAGCCGCCCCGCCGATTTGTATTTCTGGTTCTCGGTGTACCCCCAGGAACTGCTGCTGATCGCGGTGTCGGTCTGCCAAAACGGAACACGGATCGCATCCATCTTGGAACGTTCCAGATCAAGAACCGCAGCGCCTTCGGGAAAGGCTTGCCATTTGTAATTGATGATCCCAAGTGGCCCTTCGCGATCGGAGGTGACGTTGTAATAGTAGGCGGCGAATCGCTGCAGATAGGCCGAGTAGTGATTGTCGCTGTAGTGCGTATCTTGGTTGGCAGTAATGCCAAAATCGAACCAAATCAGATCGGGATTGTATTTGTCCACGATCTCGCAAGTTCGCGCCAACCAATCCTCTTTGAACTGTTCGTCTTGCGGTTCAAAACGCGATTGGTAGTCAGCCGCATCGTCCTTGAACAGGAACGGCATCGGCCGACCATACAAACCTGCGTACTTTGGATCGGCATTGTCAAAGTTGGGTCTTCGCACATAGTACTTCCAGTTAAAGGCACGATGACTGCTGAGCCCTAATCGCAAGCCTCGCGAGCGAATTGCCGATCCTAGCTCGCCAATAATGTCGCGTTTCGGCCCCATTTCCGTTGCGTCCCACTCGGTGAAGCCGCAGTCATACATTGGGAACCCATCGTGATGTTCGGCCACCGGCACGACGTACTTCGCTCCGGCCTGTTGGAATAGATCGGCCCAGGCGTCGGGATCAAATTTCTCGGCTTTGAATTTCGGAATGAAGTCCTTGTAACCAAATTTGGACTGAGGACCGTACGTGTCGATATGATGCTGATAAAAGTTGTCGCCACGTCGTTTGGTATCGATATACATTTGCCGCGGATACCACTCGCTGCCGAAGGCGGGCACACTGTAGACGCCCCAGTGAACGAAAATCCCAAACTTGGCATCCTTATACCACTGGGGGATCTCAACCTTTTCCAGAGACTCCCAGGTCGCTGCAAACGGACCTTCATTGATCTGGGCATCGATTTGCTCGATCGCCTCAGCAACCTTGGGATGCGGAGCCATAGGATCGGCGGCCGATACCGGAGCGGATGGGCCTAGCGATCCGACAGCAAGTGCGCCGCAGAGGACGACGGACGAAATCGATTGTCTGATCATTCGCATTTTCCTTTGTGTATTAGCCGTGATGTTATTACGTAATCTTAATCATCGCCTTGATGACTCCCGAGTCCGGCGCGATCCATTTGTCAAAAACTTCGGGGACGTCGTTAAATGACGCATGGTGCGTTATCCAGGGGTCCGTGTTGATCTTGCCCTCTTCGATCAAACGAACGATCCGCTCAAAATCGCCAGGCATCGCGTTGCGGCTTGCTAGCAAAGTCAACTCGCGACGATGGAAGACGGCGGCGTGAGGAAATTGCAGATCATTTTGGGTGATCCCCACGTAAACGACACGTCCCGCAAAGGCGGCGAACTCAAACGCTCGCACCATGCTGTGATTGTTTCCGGTGGCGTCCACGATCACATCTGCCAACCGCCCGCCGCCAAGCCGCTGGATCGCTTCGATGTCTTGATCATTTCCTTTGAGCAGCACGGTGTTTGCGACCCCCATTGAATCCGAGACAAACTGCAACCGCTGCGGATTGATGTCTGCCACGATAACGTTGGCATCCGCCAGTCTTCCGAATTCCAATGCCGACAAGCCAATCGGACCGGCGCCAAGAATCAATACGTTTTCGCCGCGCTCGGGTCTGCCGCGATCGACCGCATGACAGCCGATGGCCAACGTTTCGACCAAGGCTGCTTGGTCGTAGGTGAGCGAACCGGCCCGATGCAATTTTCGTGCGGGAAGAATGACCTGATCGGTTAGTCCGCCATCACACATCACGCCAAAGGTTTGGTTATGCTCGCAGCAATTGGTGTGTCCACGCAGACAGGAATCGCATTGGCCGCAGTTCAAATAAGGCTCAACGCAACAACGGTCCCCTGGTTCGATGTTGCTGACACCTTCACCCACCGCCACTACCTCGACTCCCAACTCATGCCCAGGAATTCGCGGAAACGCAAAGAACGGGAACTTGCCTAAATAGCAGCCGACATCGGTACCACAGACGCCCATTCGATGGACACGAACCAACGCATCGCCCGCACCGGGTTCCCCCGGTTCCGGAATATCGATCCGCTTCCATGTTCGTACGTCGCTGATTTGCAGAGCTTTCATCGTTAATTATTCTCCGGAAGTCCTTCGCTATGGCTGATGTTGTGGATGGGCTGCAATATTTCCAGAACGTCTACGAGCAGTTCTTCATCGATTGGTTGGCGGATCCAATCGGCCCACTTACGTATATTCGCCGGGTTGGCGCTGCCGGCCACGGTCGTCGCCAAGTCGGGATGGTTGCATGAGAATTGAAGGGCAAGCCTGGCAATGTCGACACCGCGACGCTCACAAAGCTCGGCAGCAGCCCGTGCAGCCTGACGCACTTCCGCAGAATCCTTGTGCCAACTCGGCAGCGGTGCATTGGTCAACAGTCGTGCCGCAAACGGCCCTGCATTCATGATCCCGACACCCTGTGGCTTTAACTGTGGCAGCACGTCGTCAACAAGCCGTGTGTTCTGAAGCGTGTATTGGTTGTACGACATGATGCAGTCGAGATCAGCTTGCGAGGCAACCTCTTTAAACACCTTCATCGGATATCCGCTGATTCCGACACACCGGACCTTGCCCGCCGCTTGCGCCTTCCTAAGAGCAGGAAGTGTCTCTTCGATGATTTGAGTCAGCGGCACAAATTCGATGTCGTGGCAGAGCACAATGTCCAGGTGGTCGGTACGCAGCCGATGCAAACTGACGTCGACGCTCTCGGCCACTCGCTTTGCCGAGAAATCAAAATGATTGACGTCGAATCGCCCCAGCTTTGTGCAAAGCATGTACTGGTCTCGAGGAACATCTTTTAAGGCGACCCCCAACAGCACTTCGGACATGCCGCGGCCATAGTAGGGCGACGTATCGATCAGGTTCATGCCAAGTTCAAGCGCGGCGTGCACACTGGCAAATACCTCGGACATTTCGACGTTGCGAAACTCGGCCCCCAGCGATGACGCACCGAAGCTGAGAATGGGCAACTCGAGCCCCGTTTTGCCAAGCGGCCGTGTGGGAAGTGTTTCAACACTCATAAGATTCTCCTATCGGATAAACGACGGCTTCAGGTAATTCACGACGCCAATGCGCGTAATTGCGCCGCCACATGGTGCGAGAACTGGTCGTCCGAGCTCAACGTCACGTTTCTAAGAAGTGCTCGATTCGCCTTTTGTTTCCTCGCCTTTTGTTTTCTTTTCGCTTATCATCGTAGGTCCTACGATTGTGGGCTCCATAGCCAAACCCGAACCGCCCATAGCTTTTCTTAACTTAGACGAATGACCACCGATCCCGACTTTGTATCCCGACAAACGCACGATGCGAAGCGTTTTTATCTGAACCTGCAGCCGTCTGAGAAACAGCCCTTGTCGCTGGTGTGCGGAGGAGTCGAACGGATGGACGCTGACTATGTTGTCGAGCGAACCGATTTTCCGTATTACGCTATCGAATGGGTCAGCGAAGGCCGCGGATTGCTGAGCATGGGTGGAAGAGAACACGAATTGGCGATCGGATCGCTATTCGCCTACGGCCCCGGCATCCCGCACCGGATCCTTAACTTGGCTCCAGACAACATGCGAAAGTACTACCTCGATATCGCGGGGACCGAGGCGGCCGAGCGACTGAAAAAACTAGGACTGCTAGAGGGGCGTCCCATCACGATCGGACGACCGCACGAATTTGTCGAACTGTGGAACTTGATCGATCGTGAGGCGCGAGACGCAGGGGACCACGCTCATTCGATTTGCGAAATGTTGATCCGTGTCGTTTTACAAAAGATTCAGCAGCGAATGGTTTCGTCGGGGCCCGGGGAATCGTCGGAAGCCTTCCAGACATTTGAAATGGCACGCCAGCTGATCGAAGAACGTTTTCTTGAATTCCGGACTGTCGAAGAGGTTGCCGCCGAGATCGGATTCTCACCAATCTACCTATCACGGCTATTCAAGCGATTTGCGGGCTCCGGTGCTTATCGATATCTGCTGCGTTTACGAATGAACTACGCAGCGGAATTAATCCTCGAACGTGGTCTTAAAGTCAACGCGGTCGCAGAACGCCTTCGGTACGCCGACGCGTTTCAATTCTCACGCGCCTTTAAACGCGTCTATGGAGTCCCACCAAGCTCGCTCTCGAAAACCTTTTCCCCAAACCCACGCCGCTAAAGAAACGTTCGAAAAGAACTTCGCTGGTTTGAAATTTGTTGGACGAACACAAGCTCTCTGGTAACAAATAGGGCCGTTGCGTTAGAGCTTTTTGGAAATGACGGGGTCGACCGCCCGCTTTGGTGGCAGTGGACGAGGTTCCTGTGTCGCTATGAATTCGCGAATTGCCTTTGCAACGCGTTTCGGAAATCAATCAGTTGTTCGGCAGGCAATTGGTTGATGCCAGCTGCCGCACTGCGTCCGCCACCGGTGGGGAATTGTCGACACAGTTCATCGGCGCCGGATTTAGTCGACAGCGGCGCGCGGACGCTGACGAGGTAGTCGCCGGACGGCAAACGGCTTGCCAACGCGTGCGCGCGATCAGGGTTCTGTCGCGCCAATTGGTTGCTGTACACCCCACTGACGCGCCGCGAAAACGGTTCGTCCGGAAACACAAACAACGCACAATTCGATGTTTCCAGCTCGGGATCGATCGACGATGCCCGATCCATGTCGCTATCGAATCCTTGCTGGAGCACTTCAAACGTATCGTCCGATGTCATGAACTCAAAAGGATCGGCGTAAGGTTGAATTTTCAGGTACAACTGGTCCGGCGCAAAGTACAAGTCGTCAATCGTGCTGCCGTACCCGTTGTAGTTCAACAGGGTACCTAGCGTTTCGAGTTGTCCTATTTGCGGCTCGGTTAATGACAATGGGGTTGCAGCCGTCCTCGCCGCATCGTGCAAGTTATCTCCAAATAACGCGACGACAGCCCACGGCAGAAATGCATTGTCAAGGAATTGGTTCACCAACCATCCTGTGCATACGTCACCGGCAGTGTCGATATGAGTC
>NZ_ANOG01000630.1 GCF_000346295.1 Rhodopirellula maiorica SM1
GACCAAGATCATTGGGGTCGAGCCGGCGGGCGCTCCGGCGATGTACGAAAGTTTGCATCAGGGAAAAGTTGTCACGCTCGACAAAATTGATAACTTCGTCGATGGTGCCGCTGTCAAACGGGTCGGCGATTTGAATTTCGCGATCGCCGCCCAAGTGGTTGACCGGATGTTGCTGGTCCCCGAAGGCAAAGTGTGTAGCGAGATGTTGCGTCTGTATAATGACGAGGGGTTGGTCGTCGAACCCGCTGGGGCATTAGCGATCGCAGCGCTCGAGCAAATCAGGGACGAGATTCAAGGCAAAACGGTCGTTTGTGTCGTCAGCGGTAGCAACAACGACATCAATCGCACCGAAGAAATTCGAGACCGCGCGTTGTTGTACGAAGGACTCCAGCACTACTTCATCATCAAGTTTCCACAGCGCGCCGGAGCCCTGCGAGACTTCCTCAACAACGTGCTTGGTCCCACCGATGACATTACGCACTTCGAGTACACCAAGAAACACAATCGCGAGACCGGCCCCGCGTTGGTGGGATTACAGATCGCCAAAGCAGACGACTACGCCGGACTGATCGAGCGAATGAACACCAGCCACATTGAATACCAAGTCGTCAATGAGCAGCGAATGCTGTTCGAACTACTTGTCTAAAATGTGGGATGGGCATCTTACCTGTCATCAAGAGCAACTAACTCGGCTGCACTGTTGCGGTTTTTCCATAGATACAGAATCCGCATCGATGTGGCGGGGTGGATGCCGTCGCCTTCACCCAGGATGCGAAATAGCGATTTTTCGGGTGCCGCCACAATCATTTGTACCAAGGCTTCGATCTGACGCAGATTCAAACGGACGTCCTGAGGATCGTCTAGGATCGATTCCCACTCGAGTCGGTCGATGTTGTTGATCTGTTTGGCTTGCTGCTCGAGTTGTTCCTTCAGATCATCCCCGTCATCGTCGCTTTCCCAGACATATTTGATGAATCCCGATAACGACGCGCTGCGATTCGCTTGAGTACGTTGTTTCAATTCACGTGTGACCGCTTCAAACAATTCAGGTTCGGCTGCGTGACCGTAGGGGATCGCCTTTTCCACCGCCGCCGCCATCTCGCCCGGTGTTAGCAGTTCGTTCCCCGCGTTCAGCGCCATGACTTCCAACTGAATCAAAAATCGCATCTCGGCATCCAAGCCAACTTTCAGCAATCCGCTGATCGACGATTCGATTCCATTGACCTGCGCGCCAAAATCATCGCAAAGGAATTCGATCGCTCGGCCATGCCTGATGCTGCCCAACCCGCTGGCAAACCAGAACGCTGAACTGATCGCCGAAACAATGATGAAGCCGAGGTAGCCGACGGTGTGCGTCCACTGGACTGCAAAAATACCCACCAATGCTCCCAGCACGAGCGTCAACAGACGAAACCGCTCATTGGCGAGGTTAAAGCGGTAGTAGTGTCCAAGTTCGTGTCCCATCACTGCCTGGACTTCATCACCTCGCAGCTTGTGCAAGACTTGGCGATGCAGATAGATTCCGTTCAGCCCGCCAAAAATGCGTCCCAATCGCATCGCTCCGGCGTTGAGTGATTTGTCGCTGGTCACGTAAACGGGCAAACGTTCGTCCGCAAGTTTCAAACGTTGCAGCGTTTCGCGGTAGAGCGTTTGCAACTTGTATTTGTCAAGCTCGCCAAAACGCGTGGTTTCCTTGATATCCTCGATTCGCTTTTTCTTTTGCCCCCATGTCCGCGCTAATTCCATCGCGAACGGACCAAGGATCACCAAACAAGCCGTGACCGACACGATCGGCGCAAACACGACTTGGTCCCACCGGATCAACGCGATCAGCGTGATGATGCCGATCACGTGCACCGTGATCCACAACCATGTAAATTGATTCGCGCGACGCAGTTGATCGAGCAACGCTTGACGATCGGGAACCGCTTGTAAGTTCATCAGAATGCTGCGTCAATCAAGGTTGTGAGGATCCCGCCGGACGGTTTACCCCGCGTTTGAAAGTAGACATCGCCTGGGCCGGTGTAGCGGTTGATCAAACCTTCACCGGACATCAGCGAATCTTTCAGCGACGCGGATGCTTTGACTAGTTTGTAAGTCACGGTGTCCGAGAACGCGACCATAAAACGATTGTCAACATACAGCGTTTCGTCGGTTTCGAGCTTGCGATGTTCGATCGCACCAAACGTTTGACAGAACACGTTTCCACGACCCGTCGCGTGCATCAAGAACAATCCCTTCTTGCTCATCAATCCTTTTAGTCCACCGTACTTGATTCGCACATGAGTCTCGCCGGTGTTGGCCAAGTAGGAACCGCGTGTCAGGAAATAGCCTGCATCGGGTTCGAGGTCCAAGGCAACGATGTCGCCATAGCTTTCCGGAGCCAGCACGACGGTTTGGTTATCGGACTTTGCACGGAATTCAGCAGTAAAGAAACTCTCGCCCCCAAGCATGCTTTTGATGCCGCTAAACCACGAACCACGCGGTTGCCGCCAAGTGGCTGGCAACCCAGATTCGGATGTCGAATCGTCATGCGATGATTCGGACTTTCCGTCGGAATCCAAACGACCGACATGCGCCGAGATCGAAATCCCAGCCGACATCGTCAGCATGCTGTTCGGCTGCGCGACCACGTACTCGTGCTGGGCAAGCGAGAACTGAAGCGTTGAAAAGACGGGGGCGTGGTTAACACGGAAATCCATAGATTTTGATGGAGCGATCTGAACGCTCGTGTTTCAGAGGCTTCAACAAGAAATGGAAAGCAGTTGGCGGCGCCGAGTCAAATCAAACCAATCAAAAATCGTCGGCGGTATCGGACGCATATTTGTTGCGCATCAAGTAACCGGCAAATGCGATCACACCAAGGATCCCAAGAAAGATAAACAGAGCCACCATCCGTGATACACCCAGCACATCGGAGATGCCGGTGATGCAAATGTCATAAATGACGATGCGAATGAACCAGCCAACCAAGCCACCAAGCCCGCCGCCACGGCGCGCCAATACGGACGAATGAAGAGAAAGCACTAAATTATCCTGCTCACAATGAGGAACAAACGAGGAAGCCTTGGGATCGACGTTTTGACCACGAGCGCAGAAAGGGATCGCTTCGCTTCGCCAAAATCGTTTCTCACGACGATGGAACAGGTATAAGAGCATTTCAACCCCTGTCAATGTTTTTCGAGGTCCACCCGATGGAGCCGTCCGAAATCGTTACCATCGCCCCCTCAAAAAACGAACAATTAATCCAAAAAGCCATTGACGCATCGCTAAGATCTCGTTGTGCAAAGGACGCACTCTGCTAGCCGGCGCCAGAAAAGCGTAGTGGGCGTTTTGTGGGTTCAGACGTTGGTCTCGCAAACGCAGCGTTTCAGTTCTTAGTCCATCCCGATTCGTGTTGCGGCAGTGTTGTCGCGTTGACCTCGGAGCTATGTCTCGGGTGCATTTTCTCGCGATATCGTGCTGGACCGAAACCCAAAACAAATCTGAGAGATTCGTAAGATGAAAAATTTCTTCGCTATGGTTGCCGTCGCAGCAGTAATGACCGTTCCGAGCATCAGCTTCGCGGAAGAGCACGAGGCAAAGTCGGGCAAAACGATTGTCGATATTGCGGCCGGCAACGAGGACTTCAGCACATTGGTTGCTGCTGTGAAAGCCGCTGGACTTGTCGACACGCTCAGCGGTAAGGGGCCGTTCACTGTCTTCGCACCGACAAACGAAGCGTTTAACAAACTGCCCAAGGGAACGGTCGAGTCGCTACTGAAACCCGAAAACAAGGACAAATTGGTATCGATCCTGACCTATCATGTCGTCTCGGGCAAAGTGATGGCTGCGGACGTGGTCAAATTGGACGAAGCCAAGACGGTGCAGGGCCAATCGGTCAAGATCAACACCAATAGTGACGGGGTGATGGTCAACAAGTCAAAGGTCGTCAAAACCGATATCGAAGCATCCAACGGCGTGATCCACGTGATCAACGCGGTGTTGCTGCCATCGGATAAGTAATTGGTTTGCATCGTTCACGATGGGCCTAAACCATTCGGCCTCGGCTGTCCCTAAAAAACGGAATGGCCGAGGCTTTTTTTGTGCCGCGATGTATTGCTTCGAGGTTTCATCTTCACGTGGGAAAGGTTTCCAGCCGGTCATAACAGATGGGACGGCAATGGTGGGCAAAAGTCTTGGCGACTTTCGCTACGAAGAATGGGGGCGAAGAAGGGAGACGTAGGGTCGTCTTCGTCCCCCCTTACTTTGACAATAGGGGCGGCTCTCGTTAATCTAATGGAGCCCCCCTCCTCTGTTTCGTGCTTTATGTCGCGTATTTCCTTCGTCCTGTTGGCTCTGTTTCTGTTGCCCGGCGTCGTTTCGTCGTCGTCGGCACGGGGAAGCTGCGGCGATTGGTTGGCACATCCGACCGCTGCGGAAAACAGTGGCGATCACTCGCATGCCGATGCTAAGACAGAAAATTCTGTGAAAACGGGCAACGCTTCGGACGCTCGTGAATCTCGTCCCACCGAATCGCAACCAC
>NZ_ANOG01000631.1 GCF_000346295.1 Rhodopirellula maiorica SM1
GTGAAGCGGAGGGCAAAAGCATCTCGTCGCATGCGAATTTTGCAAAGCGTCGAATTCCACCTTTGGAGTCAAACAGATCGATGTTGCACCCATCGGCAAATTCAGGCACGACCAATTCCAATAATGCCGCCAAGTCATCATTGAGCGAATCCGAATCATTCGGCTCAGCAAGCTTATTGGACATGAACTCCAACGCGCCGCGGAGTCGATCGTCCATATCATCTAGACCACTCAAATCGACGTGGCTGTGGCTGTCGTGAGCCAACGCATTTTTTACGTCTTACATTTTTACGTTCTGCAAATCGTTGCTTTCGCAAATCCATTCTCGCCGCCCTTTTCTTCTGCTTTTTTAAATCACAAATGGTTTCAAGCCGAAAATCAGAAACAAATTGACATCAACTTCCAAACGTCAATGTGTTTTCCAGCAAACGGTGGATCTCGCCTAATTCGCGAGTCAACTCCATCGCTCGAGGCGAGAAACGCGATTTGTCGTAGTGCATCTGTACGCTGAGCACACTGAGTTGTATTTCCAGCGATTCAATGGCCTCGGCTACCCGATTTAGATCTTGGATCGCATCGCTCGAAAGCGACACATTGCTGCTTTGAGAATACATGACAGTCTCCTTCTCTTTTTGAAATTCGGGACGCCCTCACACCGATTGCCCCAGGTTGAACAAAATTTGCATTTCCCTATCGATGGCATCAACGCCTTCGAATGTTCGTTACCACCGTTCGCATCGACTCCGCAACTCGGATGAACCGAACCGGCAAATGCTTTGCCTTCATCTGCCGCGTCTCGATATCCTCGTCGCCCTCGGTCAATGGA
>NZ_ANOG01000632.1 GCF_000346295.1 Rhodopirellula maiorica SM1
TATCGCCACCGATGATGGCAGCGAAGGTGTTTTGCCAAACAGCTCTCAGGGGCAGCGGGTCGCCAGTGGTGGTGGGCTGTGGGTCGCCGGCACGCTACAGATGCATCGCGTTGCGGTCGAAGCGAACGAGGCCCTGGGAAGTGAACATGATGTGGGAGGCGGCGGGCTGTATGCCGCTGCAGACAGCCGTATCCATTTGGACGAGGTTCATTTCGCTGGCAATGTTTCTGCGTCCAGTGGCGGCGGGATCTTCACTCAAACTGCCGAATTGCATGTTCAGAATTCGACGTTCACCGGCAACATTGCGGCTCGCTACGGCGGCGCGATCGGCTTGGCGGGCAACCGCGATGCCAAACTCGACGCGACGACGTTCGCCCGCAATTCCGCCGGGCTCGGTGGCGGTGCGATCTACAACGACGGCGTCACCGTCGCGATCACCACCGCGACCATCGCCGACAACGAAACCGATGGGAATGGCGGCGGCATCTACAATCATTTTGGTGTTTTGACGATTCACCAATCCACGCTGTCGAGCAATCGTGCCCAATCCGATGGCGGCGGCTTGTTCCAATTCGATGCCACCGCGCGGTTGATCAATAGTACCGTCTCGGGAAACGTTGCGAGCGGCAACGGAGGCGGGATTCGCGATGTCGATAGTGGGTCCACGTTGACTCATGCCACGATCGCGTTAAATGTTGCCGCACAGGGCGGCGGGCTGTTTTCCGATGGAACCAGCACCGCAATGCTCGGCAATTCAATCGTATTAGGGAACAGTTCGGATTTGGTCACGGCATCGCCGACGGTGGGACGCAATAATCTGATCGGCGATCCGGCGTCCAGCGGTGGACTCGATCCTTCGCTGCAGAGTGAGAATATTTTGGGACGAGATGATGGGGGCGGCGGACGTGTGTCATGGCCGTTCTCGGCTGTGTTGAAGCCGCTCGATTTCTACGGCGGCGTCACGCAAACTCATGCGTTGGTCCATCAAATTGACAATCCCGCTATCGGTGCGGCACGCCGTTCGGTGGCCGTGGACGAACTCGGAAACGCATTGACAAGCGACCAGCGTGGTAGCGTTTTTGCCCGTGGGGCAGAGGCGTTTGGGGATTCGAATTTGGACATCGGTGCGTATGAATTGCAATCGTTGCCGGTGGATCGGTTTGTGGTGACGACGCTTGATGATGAACGGGATGCCGATCCGCTTGCGAACGACATGTCGGACCTCAGTCTGCGCGAAGCGATCGATCTGGCCAACGCAAGCATCGGGCTGGATCGTATTGAGTTTGATCCGTCGCTGACGCAAGGCGTGATAGAATTGTCGCTCGGCGAATTGGTCATCCGAGATGACTTGGAACTGGTCGGGCTTGGGGCGTCGCGTCTTTCGATCGATGGCAAAGGCAATTCGCGAGTGTTCACGATCGACGACCGCGATTCGAACCGGTCCATAAACGTCCTTATTCGCGACGTCGAATTGACTGGCGGTCGGACGCGTGGGACGGGCGTTTTCGGCAGTGGGGGGGCGATCTGGTCGGCGGAAAACTTGACGCTGCAGAGCAGTCGCGTCACAGGCAATACTGCCGATTCGCTTGGCGGCGGCATTTATTCGGCACCCCGCAGCGAAACCGTGATCCAAAGCAGCACGATCGACAACAATCAAGGCCGCTTTGGCGGCGGAGCGACGCTGAGCCATCAGAGCCGGATCGAACAGAGCACGATCTCAGGAAACCACGCTACACAGAATGGCGGCGGACTGCTGCAATTCACCGGGACGTCCGAGATATTGCAGAGCACGATTTCCGGGAATACTGCCGATTCGCTCGGCGGTGGTATCGTTTCAGCCAACGCCGCCACAACACTGACTCATTCCATTGTCGCTGGCAATGAAGCGACAACGGGTAATGATTTATCAGCCTTTGGTGGTGCATTTTCTGGATCGTTCAACCTGATTGGGGATCCCACGTCGGACGGCGGATTCGATCACGGGCAGGACTCGAATATCGTCGGACAAGCTTCGCCGCAAGGACGTAGCGTGATTCCGATCCAGGACATTTTAAAGCCACTGGCAATGAACGGCGGCCCGACTCCGACGCATGCGTTGATGCCGTCGTCGATGGCAATCGACGCTGGGAACGCGGCCGCTCTACCGATCGCAGACACAGATCAACGTGGAGGCCTGTACGCGAGAATTGTGGGAAGTAGTGTTGATCTCGGATCGTACGAGCAGCAATCCGAAACCAATCTTGTTGTGGTCGTGACCACCGCCGATGATCAAGCGGACCCTAACCCCGCGAGTGCAGCGAATTTAGAAATGAGTCTTCGCGAAGCCATCGCAATCGCCAATGCGAGGCCGGGCGAATTCGAAGTGCGGTTTGCGGAGTCCGTTGCCTCGCCGCTGCGAATTCAACTTGGCGAAATCGACATCCGCGACGATGTCGTCTTTGTCGGCGACGAATTAAAAACGACGATGATCGACGCGGAGGGAGCAAGTCGTATCTTTTCCGTCTTGGGGGCGGGTGTTCGAGTGAATTTGCAGTCGATGACTCTGACCGGCGGGCACGCCGACCAGGGCGGGGCGATTTTTGCCAATGACGCTCACATCGAACTGCATGACTCGGTCATCACCGGGAATGTCGCCACAAATCGAGGCGGCGCGATCGTATTGAATCAGGGGTCAATGACGCTGATCAACAGCAACGTCATTGAAAACCACGCTGCCGTATCCGCGGGCGGAATCTATGGAAACGATGTCGCCGTGACGTTAATCCAAAGCACGGTGGCGTCCAACTCGAGTTCACTCGGCAACGGATTCTTTGTCACCCGCGACGACGATGGGCTTCGTTTTCAGAGTACGCCGAAGGGCACGCCGTCCGGCGACGATGGGATCGTGATCCAAACCGGAGCGATATGGGTGCTTGGCACCGCCGCGGATGAAACGTTCCGTCTCGACTTCGACCCTGAATCGCTCGTCGATACGATCGATCTTCGGTTCGAAGGAGGCGGTGGCAGAAACACGCTTCAGTTTATGACATCGGCGACACCCGTCCGATTGCGTGGGGATGTGTATCAAACAAGCAATTTTGCCGTCATCCAACTTGCCGAAGACGCCGCGAGCGATTTGTTCATTGATGCGGATGCGGTATCGCGTTTAGCACCGCAAAGTGAATCGATCCAGGTGGGCAGTTTCGCGGGCGGCAATATATGGCTTAGCGATCCGGCGGATTGGCGGATGGGATCCACTCGAATTCGCAACGGAATCTTTTTGCGTTCGCTGGTCAATGAACGCAATCCGCTGCCACGAGTGATCGAAGCCGGATTGCCGTTGCCATGGCAGAATCTAATTCGCAAGTCCGATACAAACAACGACGGAGTGATTACCGCTGCGGACGCCTTGCTGGTGATCAATGAACTCGATTCAAAGACCTATTCGTTCGAAGACGGACGATTGCAAAATCCTCTCGCAGTTATTGATTGGCCCGATCGCTATTTCGACGTCAGTGGCGATGGGGTCGTCTCGGCCTTGGATGCGTTGCAAGTGATCAATGCACTGGCGCGACTGGAAAGCGTATCCGATTTGGAGATTGCGATCACAGCCGCCACGCCGTGGTTGGATCCCATCGATTTACGCAAACTGGTTGCGGGCGAAGAAGTGGTGACGGTGGTGGCCACGCCACAGTCAAACGGGCCTTTCGCCGAACCAGCGTTGCAGCGGTCGCCCACGCGAGTGGTCCCGATTGCGGACGCAGACTCACGCGGCGCCGCCGAAACAAAATCGTCACTGGACACTTCCATCGAGGCCTTTTTTGCCAGCACCGACGCGTTTGATTTGCTTTAGCCGCGGTGACAATTGTGTTTAACGGCTTGTCGATTTCATCTTTTGACAGTCAGCCGCAGGTGTACTCGCATCTGAATCGCGTACGCCTATCGGCTAACGGTTAAACGAAGCATTCGAAGTGACGTCCACAACCTTCACGGCATTGGCTAAAACTGCCAACCAACCCAGTGACTCCTGGTTTTGCGTAACTTCAGCAGCGTTGTTCGTGGCAATCGGTTTTCCAATCAATTGTCGGATTCAACTGGCCAAGACTTCCTTTAAAACATGCCCGTGGACGTCGGTCAAACGGCGATCAATCCCGTTATTTCGTACTGCCAATCGCGTGTGGTCGATTCCCAATTGATGCAGGATCGTTGCGTAGATGTCATAGACTTCGGTGCGCTGCGTACTCGATTGTGGTTTGTAGCCCCATTCATCACTCGGGCCATAGCTGCCACCTTGGATGCCGCCTCCGCACAACCAATTTGTAAACACGAATGGATTATGGTCGCGACCTTGGCTGCCTTGAGAACATGGCATTCGTCCAAATTCGGTCGTCCACAGGATGATGGTGTCGTCGAGCATCCCACGTTGTTCCAAATCTTTAATCAGCGCCGCGGCTCCCGTCGCCATGCCACGTGCCAAAGGTTCGTGGTCACGCTGGACGTTCTCGTGGCTGTCCCAATTACGTCGCGGATGCCCGTTGTCATTGCCGCTCCAAACCTGCACAAAACGAACGCCCCGCTCAAGCAAACGACGGGCGACCAAGCACTTACGACCAAAAAATTCCGTCTCGGCCCGTGTGTTGATGACTGAATCATCGATCCGTGATCCTTCGTCGGCGAGCCCATACATCGCCCGGATGTATTGTGGTTCGGCCGAAACGTCCAGTGCATCGGTGGCACTGATTTGCATGGCTGCGGCCAACTCGTACGATCGCACTCGCGCGGCAAGCCGGTTGTCATCAGCACGCTTTTCCGCGTAGGCGAGGTTCAGCTTGCGAAGCGTTTCCAAGCCGGCAACGTCACTTTCAGCCGTGATGAAATCGCTTTCGGGAGCGAACAGATCGCGAATCGGCGTCTCGTCGCCAGGACGGATGACGGTGCCTTGATGCTCGGCCGACAAGAACGCATTGGCCCAATTTTTGGCACCGTTGGAGGCCAAGCCGCGGTGGTCGGGCAAGACGACGAAGGCGGGAAGATTGTCATTCTCGCTACCCAGACCATAAGAGACCCACGATCCCGCACTTGGAAATCCTAGCAATTGGAAACCGGTCGTCTGCAGCAGCGTCGCTTGGCTGTGGACGCCCGTTTTTGCCACGACGTTGTGAATGAACGCAATCTTGTCTACCACGTCACCCAAAGGAGCGACAATGTCACTCATCATTTTGCCCGATTCACCGTAGGGTCTGAATGCCCACGGACTGGCCATGCATGCCCCCGGTGTACTTTGGAACAGTTCCACCTGTTCACCCGGATCCCAAGGCTGGCCATGTTGCTTTTTTAGAAGCGGCTTGTAATCAAACGTGTCCACATGGCTGGCGGCACCTGCCATAAACAATTGCACAACGCGTTTAGCACGCGGAGGGTGATGCAGCCGAGGTGTCGGTCCACTCGATGCGCCGCGAGCATGATCTCGGGCAAGCAAGTCGGCAAACGCGATACCCGCTAAACTCGAAAGCCCGTTTCCAATCCAGGAGCGTCGCGACAGCGGAGAGCGTGGGTGGTTCATGGGCTTGTTATTCCACATAGATAAATTGACTGGTGTTCAGCAGCACTCGCGCTAGGGTTGCTTCGCCATGCGTCTGCATCAAATTTCGCAGCATCGCGCGCTCGTGGTCATCGGGCGATCGCCCCCATGTCAGAACGCAGGCGAGATCGATTTGCTGGTCTGCCGTTTCCATGCCGGGCGTCGTCTTGATTCTCGCTGCAAAGTGTTTCGACATCGCCTCGGTCAAGCGATGGTTCCACTGCGTTAGAGCCTGAAGTGCCGTGGTCGACTCGTCACGCTGCGGGACACTGATCGATGGATCGGCACAATCGAGTGTCGTCATCATCGGCTGCGGCTGGCTACGGACGACAAAGCGATAGATGCTGCGTCGATGCGATTTGGGGTTATTGGGATCGTGAAGATGGTATTCGTAGTGCGGAGAGTGTTGCGGTTTTTCAATCACAAAATCTTGGAAACTTGGGCCTCCGCGTTCGTCCACTCGCAGCACACCGCCGATCGAAAGTAGAGAGTCGCGATACTCTTCGGCGGTCAATCGTCGACGGTTATATCGCCACAGCAGTGTGTTGTTTGAGTCGATGGCGGCATTGTGCTCGTTGTGGAAACTCGCTCGGCGGTAGGCACGGCTGGTGACCAACAATCGCACGATTGCCTTGATCGATTGTTGTGGATCATCGCGTAGCCGAGTGGCCAAATAATCAAGTAGCTCGGGATTCGTTGGCAGCGTTCCCATCCGGCCAAAATCATTCGGGGTGCTCACCAAAGCCTTGCCAAACACCCATTGCCAGATCCGGTTGGCGATGCTCCGCCACACCAATGGATTCTCACGAACGGTCAGGTAGCGAGCCAAACTTGCTCGCGACTCGGCTTCCGTTTCGCTATCGGCAAGATCCGGCTCGGATGATTTCGAGTGCCACAGCATCGGAAGTCCCGCAGCGACACGTTCGCCCGGTGATCGCAGGTCACCGCGGTGCAGTAAATGAATTGCGCGAGGTTTGCCTTCGGTTGGTTTGAATTTGCCTTGCGCATCGAAGTGCGTTGCCACCGCGTATACCTTAGCGCCCACCGGAAATTGACGCAGTTGTGTTCGCAGGTCGTCGAGCGACTGAGCGATTTTTGTTAGCCGTGACTCGAAATGGGATGTATCCAATTTTTGCAGGATTTCGTCGCGTTCTCGTTGCCACTGGATCAAGTTCGATATCGCAGATTCCCCTTCGACGCGGCGGTAGACGATGCCATCGGTCAAATTCTTGACACTCCACCTAGGCTCGGCCTCGATGCTGTCGAGCGAGCTGACGGCGGCATGCAGAGCTACGTTTTCACCCGACTCGGAATCCAATGCTTCGATTTCGCCCAACGCAAAGATGAAATCGTTGCGCCGCGGGGATAGCTTGGTGGCCGTCACACGCAAATAACGAAAGGAGTCACCCGTCGTTTCAACTACGATTTGCTCAAGCTTGGGATTCGGCTGGTCTTCGCCGCTAGCGTCGAAAACACAACGTACTGACGCATCGGAAAACTGCGCGTCATTGGACGTCTCGATACGGTACCGACGCGGAAATCCAAACCCAGCACCGATCGCGTTGTAATTGTCAAAGGCGGGGGTTAACCGGATCAGCGAGATCGAACGAGGTTCCCCAAAATCGATCTGCACCCACTTGGTCGTGTCTGGCGCGGACGCAATGTGGCTGTGGTAACCGTACGTAGCGGACGGTTCGATGCCGTGCCGCTGGATCAGTTCCTCGATATGACGATCGTGCGCTGCGGTGTGCTCGCCAATCGCACGATCTCGCTCGGCCTGTATTTCACCTTGCTGTTTTTCCAACCCTGCAATTTGTTCGGTCAACCGACGTTGTCGTTGCTTTTGTTCCGGCGACAATCCAGCGTAGACGCGATCGGCTCGATCGATCCCCGCAAACACCGCATGCAAACGGTAGTAGTCGTCCGAACGAATCGGATCGAATTTGTGATGATGACACTGGGCGCATTGAACCGTCGTGCTCATGAAAACGTTGAACACGGCCGAGACCATCTCGTCGCGGTCGAGATGTTTGGCAATCCGACCGTCGAGTTTTGCTTCGCCGACCTCGGTGTGTCCGATGAAATCCCAAGGGCCGGCTGCGAGAAATCCTAATCCGATAATGCCGTCGGGATCGCCTGGGAACAATGCATCCCCCGCAACTTGTTCCTGCACAAATCGCCAATACGGTTTGTCGTCATTGAAACTGCGAATGACATAATCGCGGTAAGGCCAAGCGTTGTTGCGTGGTTTGTCTTTGTCGTATCCATGCGTTTCCGCATAACGTGCGACGTCCAGCCAATGTTGCCCCCACTTCTCACCAAAACGGGGCGAATCAAGCAGACGGTCCACGAGTGTGGTGTAGGCGATATTGGGAGCCGACTGATCCTCTTCCAAATACGCCTGGATTTCAGCGGGTGTTGGCGGCAGCCCGGTCAGATCGTAATGCAGTCGGCGGACCAAGGTTGCCGGATCTGCGGTGCCGACCGGTCGCAGATCATTTTCGCGTAACTTGGCATCGACCAGCACGTCAATCGGATGGGTGGAGGCATTTGGTGCGATCGTAGGTGTGGGGTCGATCACGGGTGCGGCCAGCGGCCTAAGCGACCACCAATCCCGATCGGAAATCGATGGTTCGATTAGTATCACATCCTCAGGCCAATTCGCACCACTGGCGATCCATCGGCTCAGTACGTCGATCTCTGCGGGCGAAAGCGGCGGAGCGTCTTGCGGCATCTCCGCACTGCCATCGGTTGGCGTGATCAGTTCGATCAATCGACTGGTCTCGCCAGGTTCAATTGAAATCGCTCCGCTGTCGATCAAGTCGGTTGCAGTCGCTAGCGAAACGTCCCCACTGCGATCCACGTCGTTGTGACAGTTCAGACACCTCGTTTCCAGAAGGGGCGCCACCTCGGTAGCAAAGTCCACTGAGACGCCGGGTTCCGGTGGCGACGCGGACACAGACGCATGGGTTGCAAACGCCAGTGTGGTCAAGGCCAGCAAAAAGAGGAACGTCGCACGGCAGATCAGGCGACACCGAAATAGGTAGGCTGCGGGAAGCACGTGACACGCTTTCCTGAACACGGACGGGGCGACAGCGAAGGTAGAGGTGGGGTTGCTCTTCGCAGGTGAGGAACTGTCACTATAGCAGGAATTCACCACCGCGAGTGGCTTTCCGCGTCGCCATGGCTCCGGCGATCAGTCAAACGCTACTCTCTATAGAATCAAGCGACCTTTTTGCCGCACGGGGCACGCAAATCAAACAGACCAAAGATCTCTTCGCGGCTCAGACCGCCCGCTGCCACCGGGCCACCCTGTTCGGAGAACAAGGTGTCAAACATCTCACGTTTCTGATCCAAGACCGCCGCGATACGTTGTTCGATCGTGTTCATGGCCAACATTCGCGTCACCGTCACGGCGCCCTTGGCTCCGATCCGATGCGCTCGGTTGATCGCTTGGTCCTCGATCGCCGGATTCCACCAGCGATCAAACAGGAAAACGTATTCACAGAACTGCAGGTTCAATCCCACACTTCCCGCACCGTAGCTCATCAAGATCACGTGGCTGTCGGGATCGTTTTTAAACTTGTCGATCACCCCTTCACGTTGCTTGTGAGGCACTCGGCCGTGATATTCCAGTGGCCCAAACCGCTCCAGGGCCGGTTTCATCTGGTCAATGCTATTGACCCACTGGCTAAACACGATCGCCTTCTTGCCGCTCGCCGCAACCTCTTCCATATCGGCGACCAAACGCTCCAGCTTGGTGCTGCTGCCCGAGACGGGATCGAAATTGCAGATCTGTTTCAGCCGCAGCACTAATTCAAACACGTGCTGGATCGTCAACATCTCGTCGAGTTTTTCGAGCTGAATCACCCCTTCGGATTCCGCTTGCTCGTACGTGGACCACTGCTCGGGGGTGAGATCCAATTCAGCATCGCGATACAGTTTCGGCGGCATATCGTCGAGCACCATGTCTTTGGTGCGGCGCAGAATGTACTCGCGCGAGGCCGCAGCCATTTGTGGCATCGGCATGCCGATTTGCAAGAAGCCGGGCGACAGGAATTCGAAAATGCCAACGAGGTCGTCGGGCGAATTTTCAACCGGGGTGCCGGTCAATGCCCATGACCGGGTTCGCGGAATCGCTTTGACGATCTCGCTGGTCGTGCTGTTGCGGTTCTTGATCCGCTGTGCTTCGTCCAGTGCGACAAGGTCGAAATGCAATCCGCTCTCGAGCACCGTTTCTTTGTCACGCATCAACAGTTCATAATTGGCAACCTTGACCGGAATCTCAGGCGAACGCCACTGGAACTCGCGTTTGGCTGCATTGCCTTCGATCGCAGCCACTGGAATCTCCGGCGCCCAGACGCGAAACTCTCTCAGCCAATTCGAAACCAACGGTTTAGGGCATACCAGCAACACGCTACGCACTTCGCCGCTGCACAGCAGCAATCGAATCGTGCTGATCGCTTGCATCGTTTTTCCCAGTCCCATTTCGTCCGCCAAAACGCAGGCGAATCGGGGGAACATGAACGCAATCCCATCCAATTGGTATGGAAACGGTTCAAAGGGGAAATTCAATTGGCCGCTGCCGACCAACAAATCCAACGGGGGCTGCAGTAAGTAGTACAGACGGTCTTGCAGTTTGACGACGTCGTTCGGCGGTTTGATGCGGTGGCGTTTACGATCGACCTTCGGCTTCTTTTTCGTCGCCTCGGCGATCTTGACGCTGTTCGATTCATTGCCTGGTGCCGCAGGCTTCGCATTCGGTGGAACCCATTGGTTCGCTTCGGGAAACAAGAATCCTGTGACGCGAGCCTTCAGCGGTGACACACGGATCGGCAACGACCGCGGTTCGATGGCATCGATCGCCAATTCGTAGGTGCCCGTCGGAACAAGATCGCTCTCACACCAACTGGCTTGCGAGTTAATCTCGACGTTCAACATAAGGGCTTTTATTCTTTCGATCCGTAGCGGAATTCGTCAACGGCTTGTTGATTTATTGAGCCGCGACGCGTCAGTCGCCGGGGCCTACGCACTACCCGGTGCCTCACGACCCACGGCTCACCGTTGCGATTTGATTTAGTTTGTCTTTAGAATGCATCGTTCAACCGTTAGCCGTACGCATAACCGATGCAAGTACGCCATCGGCTGACTGCTAAACGAATTTAAACTTCACTAAGCGGCGCGTGCGATTTGCGATTGGGCCTCGCGGATCGCTTCACGAATTCGCTCGAACGGTTCGATCGCATCGGGCATGTCTTCAAAGTGTTGAGCCAGTGATTCGACGGCGCTGACGCGTTCCAGTGGGACATGCAGTGTGGCGTTGACCAACGCAACTTGGGACGCCCCGGTCAGCATGTCGTTAGTGATTGGACCCTCGTCGCCTTCGGCCGCTTCGGAAACAAGGGCTACCGGCACATTGCCTTGTGAGTTCAGCGAGAGTGATTCAATTTGGTCACAGCACAACAGCGACAACGGGGTGCGGCATTTGGTGACCAACATCGGGCCGATCACTTCGCCGATCAAATGGTCTCGCATCGTGGTCCCGAACAGAATCTCGTGGGCTCGAGACGGACGGACGGGCAGCGTGCACTGAAACTCGACCGGGCGACCACTGCGGTTCAGAATCAACAACCCTCCGGTCCAACCGGTGCGGTCGTCTTGAACCACCGTAAAGTATCCAATCGTCGGGTTGGTCGGATCGGGCATTCAGTTCTTAACGGGGGTGAGAGGAAATCGGACTTGTTCAATAACGGACGAGAAGTTGCCGTTGGCAGTAACCATGGCATTGGGGACCACGGCGACCGCGACGCGTTTGAGACGGGTGGGGTCGCCACTCCACAGCGTCGGGACGATCATGTTTTCGCGTCCGGACACAGCGGGATTTTCGGAGCGGTCGATCCCTAGCGAACTCATCGGCGTTCGGGTCATGCCGACTTTAACGGTTGAATCTGTAATTTGGCCCGCTGGTAATCCAGGCGGTTGGTGAGGTCAAGGTGATTTAGGGGGATCGGTCGGCAAGTTCACCGCCTCGATTAGAAATTTCGATTGTCAGCACGGTTTGCTCGACAACTCCATTTTTTGCTGGTTATACTCGGGGCAATCATCACGCCACGGCAATGAATGCAAGCACGCTAGCCCGCAGCGTCCGCGGTAAAAAATGTCCGCTGTTTGAAATGCTGTTTGAAATATTGTTCGGCCCATTTGTTTTTAGGCAATTTTGTTGATGCACTGCAACGATGGCCCCGCCGTTGTGTTTTTTTCAGTGCCTCGATGACTTTATCGCCCTCGCAGTTAACGCAATAGGAAACCACGCCATGTCTTACGACCAGGAACCTGCCTCGCCTATGTTCCGTATTGACGTTTCTCCCGAATCTGGATCTGACTCTTCGATCTCCGAGAGCCGTTTGACCATCGAACTGTTGCGTCAAATGGTGGCGAGCCAGAATCAGCAGAATCGTTTGCTGCAAGATTTGATCCAGCAGAACGCGGCGATCCAAAAACAACGCGCCGGCGAGTTGCAGCAGTGGAAGGACTCGAATCCCGAATTGTCACGTGCTTGCCGACAAGCGGCTGAAACATTAAGCCGAGTCCAAACCGGTTTCCTGGATAGTTTGACCGAAGAGATCTTGGAAAACGAAGACCATTTGATGGAAGGCGAGTTCATGCTCAATGAATTCGTCGATCGCTTTGGTCCCCGTTTGGCGCATCTCAATGGCGTGCTGCAAGTGCTCGCACAACTGGGAACCGGGCAACCGATCCAAAACTCCTAAGCCAGCCGGCTCGCATTCACATTGCGGGCACCAAGACAAACCGACCAAGCAAAAATCGGTTCGAGTTTTTCGACTTGTTGATTTAATCGTTTCACACTCAGCCGATGGCGTGCTCGCATCCCTTGGCGATACGCCTATCGGCTAACGGCCAATGCCATCTACTTTGGTAGTGGGACTCGCCAGAGTTTCTGGTGTTTCAACAGCAAAGATGGGAATTCTGGCGAGTCCCACTACTTGAGCCCCCCAATGGTTACCAAAGTAGATGGCATTGGGCTATCGGTGAAACGAAGCATTCGAAAGTTAGGCTAATTCAACAAGTCGTTTTGCTTCTCTGCTAAAACGCTCCCGCCAAAAACGCATACAAACCGACTAGCGTTTTGGCGTCTCGGATCCGCCCTTCGGCGATCCAGCTGCGAACCTCTTCGCGAGTGGCGATGCGATTCTGGATCTGTTCGGTCGCTTCGCGTGCATGTTCTCCGCGGGTCAAATCGCGAGCCGCGTACAACAACATCAGCTCGTCACTGATTCCCGGAGCCGAATAAAATTCGTGGACCAAGCTGACCGATTTCGCTTGGTAGCCGGTTTCTTCGATCAGTTCGCGAAACGCAGTTTGTTCGGCCGGTTCACCCGGTTCGCGTGTGCCGGCGGGCAGTTCCAACAAGGTTTCGCCCACCGTGGGGCGATTGTTTTCGATCATGACGAGCGTGTCGTCGTCGAGCAGCGGCAAAATCACGACGGCGCCCGGGTGACGAACCACCTCGCGGACATAGGTCTTGCCATCACTGCCCACGATCGACATCGCGTGCACGTTAAATCGGGCTCCCCGAAGCACGATCGATTCTGCGGGTTTAGCGGGATCGGCTTGATTCATCTCGTTGAACTCCGTTTCTTCAAAAAAAGAGATGCTTCAGAAGGAAGCGTTTACGCTGTGCACGCCCGTATCGAAACGGGACGGAATCGATCGACAATTTACAGGCATTTCTCGGTGCCAAAACTTTTCCGAGGCAGCGGACGTCGCAGTTCCGGGGCTTGGCCAGGGGCGTGCCAGTAATCGACGGAATCTTCGCCGAGCGACCAGCACAGGCAGGCCGGTTGGCGATTGACAATGGTCGGGAAATCGATGATTCCATTCAGCGGCAAATGAGGCGTGACCCCTAGTTCGGTCAATTCCACAATGCACCGCTCCAATTTTGCCTCTTCCTCGGCCAAGCTCACGCGAATGTCGTGCACCTCTTCTTGATACGAAGGGTGATCCATTCGCTCGGCCAATCGGTCGATTCCCGCGATTTGGTCCCGCTGCCGCTCGATCGAATGGCTTAACTGCAATGCCTCCCTCAGGATGATCCGCAGTAAAGGCAGCATCTCGGTCGCTGCTTTGGGCGTAAACATCTTGCCGCGAGAGGGCATTGAATCATCGTTACTGTGAAGGGCATGAACCATTTCGTTTGAACCGGTCACGAGGAGTGGGAGGCCTGCGATTTCAGTGAAAGTCTTGAAATTGCCTCAAGATGTCACGCTGCTTCGGTACTCACACAGAGGTGTCTACCTAACAGTACGACGAACGAAAAGCCCTAATGGTTCCGGGACGTCTAAAAACACCGCCGTAGGATTACTCGCAAAACCGAAGGGGCAATGCCGCCAGAAATGCTTGTTTTGGGGCGTTTGAGCAACTTTGGGGCCGAATTCAAGCCCACAATGAAGCGGGCGACATACCCTCTGGGAGGCCGAAAGGTCAAAAAACGGGCTTTGTCAAGGCATAATTCCTTGACTGATGCTATTTTTGACTTAGAGTTCATTGTGTCAGGAAAGCGGGCGTACACGGAGCGATCCTGCGGACACAACCGGCCTACGTGCGATGATCATAGTCATTGGGATCAGGAAACGGGATCGCCGAAGCGTTAGCTTCATTTGCCTCGACTCCTATCTATGGCACTGTGTCTAAAACGCATTGTGTTAACAACGCTGTGTGCATCGGGACTGTAGGCGAATTAAGTTTGAAGAATCAGGGCCGGTTAGGAAAGGACTGGAATCA
>NZ_ANOG01000633.1 GCF_000346295.1 Rhodopirellula maiorica SM1
AAAAACGAATCGGGCGGGAGGGGCAGCGGGAAACTGCCCGAGCGATGCGTAATGGAAGCTCGCTCGACGAGGCGGCAAAAGTCGAGGGCATCAATGTGGCCACCTACGTTAATCCCGTCGATTCTACGTTCGCAAGAAATCGTCGACTGGACGAGCAGGTAGATTTTGCCGCGTCCATTCAGGAAGCACTGGTCGAAGCTGTTAGTACACTCACTGCCGATGAAGCGAAATGCTTTTATTTGAATAAGGTTTTAGGCAAGTCACAAACATCGATTAAGGACAGAGCTGATGTCCGTAAATCGATCGGATGGGTCAATGGAAAGGTTAATGATGCAATTGAAAAGTTGCGTTTTGGAATGAAAAAGCATGGTCAAGAGTGGATGGATTGCGTCGCGTTTCTGGGCATCTTGGTCGAAGCCGTACGGGATCAAGCCGAATCAGCCATCGATGGCGAACCAATAGCCACTGATCAAACGGCTTAGAAACTTGATCGCCCATGGATCAACTTTGAACTTTCACCACGAGAATCTCAGCTAACATGAACTCGATCGCTATCGACGAATTCGGTTTCGCTCTGCTCCGACTGGATGCAGCTCACGATGCAAAATCGTTGCGAGGTAATCGAACAGCTCGCATCACCCTACATTGGCTTTGGCCGGGCCTCGACCAACCAATGTCCAGCGAAGTCTTGGCGACTGTTAGATGGCAAGCACAGACGGGGAAAAAAAAACCTTGCCTCATTGTCGAAATGCCAGTGTCAACGCTAGGCCTGCCATCTGGGGTTGGAAGTGACCAATGCGAATTCGGGTACCAGCTTATGGACCTTATCGAGGGTGACGGTACCGCGACGGCAAGCGATCATTCTTTCGAACTGGACGTCGAGGTCCCGCCATCGTTGCACGATTGGCTACTTGGCGGATCAAAAACCCTGCATCCCAGGCATGTCTTCGGTAGCCAATGTGACGTGTCTAACCTTTTCCGATCCGGCTTGGATACGTCGGTTGTTGCTGAACTCACTCGGCTCAACGAAAGACTTACCGAACTAAGTCCTCTGGACCGATGTGAAGCGACCACTTACGGCTTTCAAACGCATAGGTGTTTGTTCGATGTCTACGCCGCAGCAGTCGGCTTGCGAAAACTGGAGAATCCTCACGACGAGCTATTTTCGGACCTTGAGGCTGGATTGGAGCGAGCGATTGATCGTCTTGCTAACGAACTGCAAAATGGCCAGACCGGCACTGAACAAATCGTGCCATCGGCTATTCGGGTGCGACAACCAAACGACAACAATACCGCGTTAAAGACCGCGTTCTGGAATCTCTTCGGAACATATCACCAGTCACTAGGATTTTGGGCGGCCTGGGCTCTTATTAAGGATCATGATAGTCCACTATTAGAGGTCGACGGGCGAGCGACCTTCCCTGATGACTCGCACAAACGACTTCACAGCGAAACAGCGACACTATTCGCACGCAGCAAGACCATTAACGATCGTCCTTCCGGTCACGTCCTCTGGTTTGAAGTTGAGCTATTTGATGACTGCCCTGGAGTCTTGGCTCCAGACCTTAGCTACTTCGGGCTAACCGATATCAGTGAACTGCTTCGGCCCATCGCCGAATGTTGGTCTGCATCGGGATTGGCAAGCGATTATCGAGGTATCTGGCGACTACGGAGCGACTATCCAGGTGACGACGACACCTTCAGGACCCTCAACAATGGTCGCATCGTGCCGTGTCACGAGGGAGAGCTAACGGGGCATTCTCTGCAAGCAGCGGTCTTGGCCGCTCTTTGGGCCGCCGCTGGCCAAGTGCCGATGGATGACGGAAGTGGAGGCATCCAATTACACGACAACGGCGGAGAATCATTCCGGCTGATCCCGCAAATCGCTGTCAGTGCTCGAATCGACCCCTCCACAATACACCGCCACAACACGTCAATCTCCCTAAACACGATCACGGACGAATCTGTCGATCGGAAAGTGAACGCCCTGAACATCTACGGTGACCGATCAACAGCCGATGGTTCAATCTTTGACACAGCGTTGGTCTACGCGGAACAAGACGCCCTGAACGAACTAAGTGAACGGTTCCCCAGCGAATCCGTTGCGGACCGCAACTACCTCGGTATTCGAATCGATTCCTCAGTCCGCACCATGGATGACGTGATGAATCGGATGCTTGAGGTCAATACTTGGACTCGAGCGTTACATGAGTCGGTGCAGGAGGAATGGCTTAAGAAGTGGGGCTATGCTCGTAATCGGGAGGGGCAGTTCCTAGCAAAAGAGTCGACAATTGCGGACGAGATTCCATTGAGATTCAAGGACGCAGAGGGTCGCTGGAATTCTCAGTACAAGGACTGCGTGATCGCGTTGAACGACGAGCGGCAAACAGTTACGCTTGAGCTGTCCAGCGACGATGAATCGCTGAGGCAGACGCTCGACGATGATTTGGCTGACGATCTCCGCGAAGAGGTTGAGCGTCAGATTCAGGCGGGTGGTATTAATACGGGATCACTCGCCTACATGCAAAACCCCGTCGGCGGAGCTGTTGAGGAAGCGCGGGATATCGAAGCGTTGACCGCGGCGGAAGAGGAAACGGATGATGTCATGGGTGGCGAGCCTTGATCGACTACAAACGGAGCTAGGAACCGACGTCATGCCAAGCCAGAAGAACTTTGCCGCAAAACCATGGTTCATTCACGATGTACGGTGGAGCGTCCTTTGTGCCCCCCACGAAACCTGGGAACAGGCGATGCCGTACTGCGCGCCGAAACTCTTTCGCTGCACGACCGACGGTCTGACCGCTGAAGAACTAGATTCCGAAGGCTTGGAAGCGTATCAACCGGTTGGGATACCGAAGACGTCGCACTCAACCGGGCACCTTCTGGTGCTTCAAATCATGCCACAGAAGATTTAGATTCGCGTTCCGGCGGAAGGCCGGTTGCAGATTGTCGGCATGTCGCACTGATTGCTGATGGCGGCGTTGGCAAGTCCGCGGCCACCGAGTGGCTGGAATATCGAATCAATCAAGCGGACTCTGGTGCGATCGGATTTCGCTACGACCTCCGCGTATTTGCTCAACCCTCAGTGACGAAGGACACCGCCGCCGAGAGACTGCTAGAAAGGATCGTTGTCGATTGGGGCGAGCGACTTGCAGATGCCGGTCTGTCATCCATCCAGCCAGTGGCGATTAAGAACCATTTGAGATCGATCCTCCGCCGGAGAGATGCCGTCTGCATCATCTTTGACGGACTGGACCAGTGCTCTTCCGAAGACATCGAGATATTGATCTCGATTTTGGATTCGCGCCATTTCAGTCGTGCACGCTTCATCATCGCTGGCCGTCCTCAGGCCTATAGCAGCCACGGAGCGGCTCTGTTTGGAATTGAAGGCGTCAACTGGCAGATCGTTCGCGTCGAGGCGATGCAGCGTCGGCAGCAGATTCGCTACCTAGGATGGATGCCCGACGGGTCGCTTCGATATCACAAGATCCCCATGGGTGTGCGAGTCTTGCTGTCGAACATCCGAATCCTGTCGTACCTGAGGCAAACGAACGACTTTTCTGAGTTGACCAACGAAGCGTCTATCTATCTCGACGCTGTCGCGCACCTGCTGGCCGAGGGAATGAACCGAACGCCACAGGGGCGACTGATTGGGCTACCGACGGGTGCCAATGCGACAGATAGGGTTACTCGAGAGCAGAAGCTGATCGCTCTCCGATTGCTTGCGATCATCGCATTCCATACCAAGGTGGCCTGCCAAGAACAGGAGCCAACTTGGACCGAAGACTGGTTAGAAACCGGCAATCTGCCAAGCCGTCCTGAAGACAAGCCACCGGAGTACGTCTACAATATCACTGACGTCAACCAGTCCGACGCCCTCAAGCGAGGGCCTATTCGCGACGCGTTCAAACGGCATTGCCCAGACTCCGACTTCATCCAAAGTTGGCAGGGACTTGCCACATTGAATAGCGGCTTTCTTGAAAACGGTCTATTCGAGGACGACACGGCGGACTTGGTGGAACTGGTTTGGTCCAACCGCAGTCTGCATGAATTTTTACTTTCCTACTACTTCGCCAATCTCGCAACCGAGGACGACACCCGATACCTCTGGGACTGGATTTACATCAAGGACAACTACGACACGGAAGACTATTATTGGTTCTGGATCATGTTAACTGGAATGCCCGAAGCCTCGACCGCAAGCACATCGAAACTTCCATCAAGAGACGGCGAAAGATGGCTGCAATCGATTCGGTTGCTTTACCAAGGACTGATCAAAAATCAGAGAAACAGAGCCGTCGAGAATCGACACTTTGCAAAACGTTCAAACGAGATGGTTTTTCGCTCGTTCAAGTGTCTCATCGAGCTTCGCTTAGATCGGAAGTTAAGCGACTTGGCATCACGCATCATCGAAGATTGGAGATCCGAGTTCAATTGCATGCTAAATGGAAATCATGGTGAAGCGGAAAAACAGATTTCAGAAAGTTTGAGAAATCATCTGCTTGAGGTGCCACTCGCTGCGATTGGAAAGTTCAAGATGGGCACCTTGCCAGGCAAGCAGGGGCGTAGTTTATTCAACGAAATACCACCTTCGTTGCTTGCGCAAATACGCCGTCTCAGAAGCGAGCCTGCCCAATACCTGCAGGAGTACTTTGAGACGTTCGACAGCACGCGATCGATAACCGCATCGTTGGAACATGATGCCACACGGCTGCTGCGTGTAACCAATGCACCGGACGAAACAACTGCAGCCACACTATTCGTCACTTGGCTTTGGGCTGAAAACGAACGCGAGATAGCCTATGAGGGTTTGCCCAACGCTATGCTCAGCGAGTATTCGCTCGGTCGCTTCTGTTGCACGAACGAGTTTTATCGTTTGTTCGACCCGACGTATGGAACTCGAGAGACGGGACTTTTTGATGGCTACAAAATGCATTCAGCGCATCCGGAAGCACCCGTGGTCTATGTAGACTGGTTTGACGCCTGGGTTTACTGCCAGTGGACACATTGGGATGGCCTGAGCTGCATGCTTCCGCGTGAGGATCATTGGGAATGTGCAGCGAAGTTCGGTTTTGGATGGTCGGAATTCGAACGGCCATATTGGTGGGATGAGGGGAATTTCGATGCGGAGAGAGACCTAGAGCGAATTCGTTGCCGAGAAACCTTGACGGAAGCCGAGAGGATGACGCAGGTGCCATCAATACCCATTCGATCAAGTTTTGAATCTCGTCGGTATGATCCTGAAGGGCGAGGATGGATGGACATGCTTGGTGCGTGTTCTGAATGGTGCATTGATCCATTTCCAAACTTTGACACATTCTACGTCCGAGACGCGTCCTCAGTAGCGGATTGCCCGAACGTACATCGATCGATTCGAGGTGGTGCCTCAGACAAACCCGCCATTGTTGCACGCAATTCCGCGAGACGAAGAAACCTTCCCCACTTTACAAACCATGTCCAAGGCTTTCGACTAGCGAGAAGGGTGCGAAAGAATGATGCTGCCGCACATAGGTGAGAGTCATCAGTTCTAGGCTAAATTGGTAAAGTCAGAAGTTCATCTGACAGCAGATCGGCCCAGTAGCGATCGTTGACGGCGACCGGACGTCCTGCGACGACGCAGTGAAGTCGTGGGTAGCGTTCGAGCAACTGCCTGAGCTTCTTCACTCGATTGACATTCGTGGTGTCTTCATCGAGTGCATCAACGATCAAAGTCATTCGACCAGTACGTATAAGACGTTTGACCCAGGCGGTTACCTTGAGCGGTACAGATCTTTTGAAAAGTCACCCCGACTTGCCGTAAGTGCATTCTTCGATTCATACCGTCAATCAAGGTCGGTTTTGGCCTACCGCGATCAGGTTGAACATTTGTGGAAGTCTTACGCGCTAATGGGATATCCTGCAGATTTTGAAAGGTATGCAGAACACGCAGCACCGCCGAATGAGCACGAGATCGAATTCCTGAATCTGCCTAATGAACGTCACAGACCTTTCTCGATCGGTAGACACCCTGCAAGCAGTGCGTTTTTTCGACTTTTCGATCCGACTCATCAACTGCGAGACAATGACAGTGAAAAGACATTAAGGCACGAAGATACAAAACGCCCTTGCGTGCACGTGAACTGGTTCGACGCGTGGATCTATTGTAAATTTCTTCACTGGTCGGGGCGAAGCTGCACGTTGCCACACGAATGGGAGTGGGAATGCGCTGCAAAGTTCGGATGGGGTTGGGATCGTTGGGATCAGGCATATTGGTGGGGAAATGAGTTCGACGTTAACGTAAATCGCAATATGATTTGCTGTCGTGAGATAGTCGCCGATGAGTCTCCTAATAGACCAACGAACGTGCGGTCCTCTCCCGCTACTCAGGCGATCGACCCGACGGGATTTGGTCTTTGTGATATCCATGGTAATGTCAGAGAGTGGTGCATTGACCCTTTTCCTGATGTGAGCTCAGGGTACACAATTCACCCTGAGAGTCTTAATCGCTGTCCAATGGTTTTTCGCGCGAATCGGGGAGGTTCAGTCCGTGATTACGGTTCGGATTGCCGAGCATCAGCGAGAAATCGTTACGTGCCATCCCAGGCGATCAGCGATCTTGGATTTCGCATCGTGCGTAGCTGTGGACGAACGTGATTTTGACAACGACAATCTTCCTTTTCCAACGTACAGGCAGTCGACATCGGCAAAGCGAATTGTTTTGCGTTCTTCGCAAATAATTGTCAGATGAAGTCGTCATTAAAGACGGGAGATTCTTGGTAGAAATTTCGGATGATAGCGCGGCTCGCGAAGCAAGCAGCAGCAGCATGTAGATTCTAAAGACTTTCGGAAGAATTTCTGGCAATACGAAAACCAAGAGTGTGGTCTGTATACGAGGGATCAAACTGCTCGCGACACGAAAACCGTTCTTTGAGCGAGTTGCTGATCGCGAACCCGAATCGACATGATCGAGAGTTGGTTTGCGAGCCGTAAGTGTTTCGCTGCCATTCCCATATATTTGTGGGCAAGTAAATTGCGTCACACAGACACGCTCCGACCTCGCGACAACTGTATTCCCATTCCCATTCAGTGAGAAGCGTGCTACCTGACCCAATCGCGAACATCATTGCGTCATGCCATGTGATATCTATTACTGGCCGCCTGGAATCGAGGCTCGAATGTGAAGTGTCGTCAAACGATTTGCAGTGAAATGAATCGAAGAGGTCATACAACCGTTTTGTAACCGGATAACGGCAGAGCTGAAATTGGCGTTTAAGAATGTGTTTTTTGGGTGGGTTGTCTGCCGTGTCGCGATGTCCGAGTTCGACTAGCTTGCCAAGGAACGAGCCACAATCCACCATTTGGG